>CAZJTZ010000018.1:0-49977 GCA_964549105.1 uncultured Nitrospirales bacterium | reverse complement strand
AACGCAATTTCACAATATATCTGATGGCATGAAGGTTATAAAAAACTTTAATAAATACTAAACTATAAATAGTAATTTAAACGCAATTTCACAATATATCTGATGGCATGAAGGTTATAAAAAACTTTAATAAACGATAAACTATAATAGTAATTTAAACGCAATCCTATGATATTGCTGGTAAAATAAAAGTTGAAAAACTCTAACTATAAAGGATAGTTTTATGGCTCCGTATGATTTAGAAATTCGTTTTGGCACAATTTATGGACCCGAAGAAGAAGAAATGGCTCTAAAAATTATTCGTGAAAATGCACCGACCTGTGGTAATTACTGTCTGGAATTTGAAAAAGAATTTGCCCAGTATATTGGCAGCAAGTATGCCCGCACAGTTACTAACGGGACATCTGCTTTGTTTTTGTCCATGTTGGCTCTTGGTGTTGGACCCGGGACACGCGTACTGACAACGCCTATCACATGGATTGCCACACCTGCCTCTGCGGTTACCTTAGGTGCTGAAGTGGATTTTGTGGATGTGGACATAAACACTTACAACATGGATATGTCGCAGGTTGAAGCAAACCTTACAGAAAATACGAAAGTAGTTGCTCCGGTTCATTTGTATGGACTTCCGTGCGATATGGACCCGTTACTAAAATTGGGAGATAAATATTCATTCTCCGTAGTAGAAGATGCCTGCCATGCGATTGGTGCGGAGTATAAGGGCAAAAAAACAGGTAATATTGGTGCTCTGGGCTGTTTCAGTTTTCACGAGCAGAAGAATATGTCTACCTTAGGTGAAGGAGGTATGGTAACGACTTCCGACCCAAATCTGTTTGAGCGTGTGTCCTTATATCGTTCTCATGCAACGCGTGTCTATGCTCCGACCACTAAATACTGTCTGTTAGACGAGAATAAATTTCCCAAAGGGAAACGATTCTGGTGGCAAGATTTTGATGACTGTGCTTATAACTTTCGTATGACAGATATTCAGGCAGGTGTAGGTATGATTCAACTGAAAAAATTAGATGGACATAATCAGAAGCGGAAAGAGAATGCGGAATATTTAACGCAAGCCCTGAAGACAATTCCCGGTATTATTACCCCGACGACTCCAGCCGACCGAACCAATGTATTTCATCTCTACCCCATTCGGCTTATTCCAGAAGAGTTTGGCATGACGAAAGAAGATTTATTATGGGTTATGAAAGAGAAATACAATATCAAGTTGGGAATTCATTACATTCCACTTCATTGGAGTACAGCCTTTCAAAAGCGTGGCTTCAAACGCGGTCAGTTCCCAGTTGCAGAAGAGTTAGCTCAAACTCTGGTAACTCTTCCTGTTCACCCGCGATTAACACATGAAGCAATGGATTATCTTGTAGATGCTCTCGCTACAGTTAGCAAGGAAGCACGCGATAACAAAGGAAAATAGAATCACTGATTCTTATACGACTCTACTTCGTCAGGATATACATATTCGAGTTGGATGCCTGCCTGTCTGAACATTTCTTCAGATTCGGCTCCAGCGTGGTATTGTCGTTCGCATACTACACGAACAATGCCACAATTAATAAGCAACATCGCACAGGTCCGACAGGGTGTCATTCTACAATAAAGTGTGCCGCCTTGAATGCTGATACCTAACCGTGCTGCCTGGCATATTGCGTTTTGCTCTGCGTGAACTGTGCGAACACAGTGCTGCGTAATAGTCCCATCTTCATGAACCGTCTTTTTTAATTGATGTCCTACCTCGTCACAGTGCGGGAAACCCACAGGAGAACCTACATAACCCGTTACAAGGATTTGTTTATCCCTGGCGACAACACATCCACTTCTTCCGCGGTCACAGGTGGCTCGTTTTGCAATTGTGCGTGCAACTTCCATGAAATACTCGTCCCATGTAGGCCTTTTATATTCACTCATACTAATTTCTCCATACAGTTTGCAAAAAAATTACTTTGTTTTCTCATATTAAGTTAGGAGTAAATATGCCACAATTTGACAGGATAAGGCAACTAAAATAAAATGCAGATTAAATCAAGTATTAGAGAACAGAATCCGGTTTTGTATCCTCTGTCTCGATTTCATCCCATTGGAAGTGTTCTAATATGTATTTCAATTCTGCAAATTCTTTTTGTATAACCTCAATTTTTTCTTTAATATTATTAAACTCGCCATTCCGAAGTTCCTGTTCCAGATTTTGCACAATATAAGCTAACTTTTGTGCCGCAATAGACGAAGCGGCTCCCGATAAAGAATGAATAAGGCGTGTTAACTCATCATATTTTTGTTCTTCGCATACCTTTTCCATTTCCTCAATTCGGGCAGGCATATATTGTATGAACACTGTGGTAATTCGACGCACAGTATGAATCTTTCCTCCCGTAATTTCTAAGGCTCGTTTCAAATCAAAGGTGGGCAATGTGGCTAAATCTATTTCTCCTATTTCCTCTGGATATTCAGATACAATAGGTCCTTTTGCAGCCTCTCCTTTCGGTTCTCCGAGCCATTTCTTTAAGAGTTCAAAAACTTTTTCAGATTCTACCGGCTTTGAAATATAATCATCCATTCCCGCGGCTAAACAGCGTTCTCGGTCTCCCCGCAAGGCATGTGCAGTAAGAGCAATGATAGGAAAGTGTGTTCCTGGAGGCTCAGCATGCCGTATTTCTCGTGTAGCAGTAAAGCCATCTACCCGGGGCATTTCACCATCCATAAATATCAAATCAAATCGTTTTCGTTTCGTCCATTCTATGGCTTCATGCCCATCTACAGCAACAGTGACTTCACAACCGAAACTTTTTAATATCTCCGTGGTAACTTGCTGATTGACAAAGTTATCTTCTGCTAATAATACCTGCGCATGGAAGGTGCCTTTTTCCTTCTTTGTTTCCCTTTGTTCAAATATGGTATGGCGGGTAACAAGGGATAGGGGCTCCCCTCTAATATGTGACAACCAGATAGTTGCCAGAGCATCCATTAACTCGCTTTGACGAATAGGACGGGTAAGATAAGCAGCAAATCCAAGTTCAAACAAACGATTTGCTTCCCCCTTCATACCAAAAGGAGTTAGAAGAACTAAAACTGTATCCTCAATTTGTTTATCTTGCTTAATAGTTCTTCCTAAGGATTCTCCCTGAATTCCGGGCATCTGGTCGTCAATCAGACATATTTGATAAGGTTTTCCTTCTTTTATACCTTCCTTTAAACAGTTTAAGGCTTCTACACTGGAACCAGCAATACCTACATTCATGTTCCAGGACTGAAGTTGTTCAGCAAGAACATTTCTATTAATAGGACTCTGGTCAACAATGAGTACGCGAACCCCTTTTAAGTGTTCTCTAGGCGATAGAAAAGTAGTAACCGTTTTGCTCGTATCTATGGGTAATATGAGCGAAATATTAAAGCAAGACCCTTCTTTTTCCTTTGAACGCACGGTAATCGAACCGCCCATGGCATCTACCAATAATTTGCAAATCGCCAGCCCCAAACCTGTTCCGCCATATTCTTTAGCAATAAGAGCATCGGCTTGTTGATAGCGTTCAAAAATTTCTTCCAATTTCCCTTGAGGTGCTCCAATGCCTGTATCTTCTACATTAATAGAAATAGCCGCTTTATCCTCCGTCGTTCCTTCACATTTTACTACAACTAAAACATGTCCATGGTGAGTAAATTTAATTCCATTGCTAATCAGATTCGTCAATATCTGACGGATGCGCCCTGCATCTCCGATAAGCCGTTTGGGACAATTGGGAACATATCGCAGGTAAAGAGAAATCCCCTTGTTCGCGGCTAAAGGAGTCATTAATTCGATAACATCCTCACAAAGTACCTGCAAGTCAAAAGAAATCGGTTCAATTTCAATATGTCCAGCCTCAATTTTGGAATAATCTAAAATATCACCAATAAGACGCAACAGTGCTTTTCCAGAACGATTAATAACTTCTACCTGTCGCTGTTGTATCTCTGTTAGGTCAGATTGTAGAAGGAGTTCCGACATACCCAAAATACCTGTCATCGGTGTTCGTATCTCGTGACTACAATTTGCAAGAAAATCACTTTTTATCTGTGTTCGTAGTTCTGCCTGTTCTTTGGCTGTCTTAAGTTCTTTTTCTACGCGTATTCTCTCTTTTATCTCTTTTTGTAAAAGTTCAGAAGTCCTCTGATGTAATCTAACCTCTTCCTCCAGTTCTTTCGTTCGGACACTTATTTTTTCCTGCAACTCCTTGTTCACATTTCGTAATTTCTGGTCCTTAATTTCTATCTGGTTAAGCATCTCATTAAATTCATCAGTAAGGATACCCAATTCATTCGCCGTATACTTCACGGCACGGATTGAATAATCTTTATCCTGAGAAATTCGTTGGGCTAATCGAGAAAGGTGCTCAATCGGTCGAGAAATAACAGGATGAAGTATATGGGAGACTAAAAACGCAATAAGCGAACTCAGCAGAAAAACACTGAGAACAACCATACCAAATATTAACAGCCGCTGGTAATATACCGATTTATCTATCGCTAAAAATAAGAGGGGTAATTTCTCTTTGGTTATATCTAATCTGGGGATAAAATCCCCCTCTATCGTTTGTGTTATAGGAAAATAAAGACAGAAGTAATCTTTATAGTTATAAAACCCGGAATACGCTGGTGCTATTGGAAAGGAAGGAATATCATCTCCTTTATAATATTTAGCAACTATTTTTCCTTCTCGATTATAGAGACATGCCATTATAATCTTATCATCATTTTTTAATAAATTTAACTCTTTTTGAATCTGGTCAGTTGAAACATCTCCTTTTTCAAGAAGTTCAGAAAGATGTTCATCTAAATGGTGGGCAATAATCGCAAGTTCAGATTCCAGCGAATGTCTTAAAAGTGCAATATTGAATATATAAAAAATTAGACATGCGGTAAGTAATGCTATCCCTGTGGAAACAAGCGCCAGAACAAAAAGTTGCTGAACAATAGGTAAACTTTTATAAAAATTAACAAACCGTTTTCGATTATCCTTTGGAGATAGTATCATTTTGTATTTAGTAACCCGGTGAACCTTTATAAATAAAATCTATCCCTTACATTAAATAAAAACATATTATAAACAATATTATACATAATCTAACACAAAAACCGATACTAATCAATTCAATTATTTATATTAATTTATAAAAAGTAATCGGCGTATACGGAAAATTCGGTATGGCTCATTTTGTGCAACATTTTAAAAATATCGTTTTTGATTTATCATAGAAAGGGAACTGTAATCTGGTTTACATAAGACTTATATGAGTTATACAACCTATAAAAAACTCGTGTAATTCGGATAAGAACTACACGAGTGAAAAAAGAAAAAGTAATTTAGAAAAAAGCAGCAACGAAATTTGCAATATTGGAAAGAACAGGCTCCGTTCCCGGAACTTCTGTGTCATTAGGGTTAGGGTCAGGAGTGTAGTGGATAAATTCTACATGTCCATCCAAGTAAAGGACATTGCAGCCCCCTGGAATGTGATTAAAAAGAGGCTGCCTAGCCGCTGGCGATGCTAAAGTATCCATCATAATCCAGATAGAACTCTGTGCTTTACTACTTGCACCCGGATTATTTATATCCGTAATCATAAATCGTTCAATACCCTCACGCAAACGATAAACGGTATTTCCCCCGCCATTTCCATACCCTAACCACGGGGAATGAAGAGTTGCATCATTATCGAAAACTTTCATAAGACCCGTCGGGTCAGAACCATTAATATAGTTGGATACATCCTGTGGGTTATCCTGATATAAACCTTCGAGTGTAGCACCCAATTGAATCGGTCCCAATGCCGAGGTGTCAAAATCAAGTGCAGTAGCCAAAAGCCCAACAATGAGAAAATTACTTATTGGCACACTTGGCTTCAAATTATCAAAAACCCAACTGAAGTAGGCATAACTGGCATCAATTGTATCACAAATACGAACCAAATCCCCGTTATTATCCTCGATTTCTTTTCGATGTTCCGCAGCAGAAGCATCAGAAGGACAAATAGTAATATACGGGTCAGTCAGGTATTCTGGATATATACAGTTTACCTGTGGACCGAATGCTATTGCATCATCATTTTCTATTGGGTTATAAGTTTGCAGTGGAGGGTACCTTTCTCCTTTGGATTCGCCAGAATACATTTTTAAAACCAACCCCCACTGTTTCAAATTATTCTGGCAACTGGAACGACGAGCCGCTTCACGGGCTCGAGCAAGTGCAGGCAATAAAATTGCTGCAAGAATGCCAATAATAGCAATTACTACCAGCAGTTCGATAAGAGTAAAACCTTTTTTGTTCATAAAATAAACCCTTGTAATTAAAGGTTAATATTACTTTATATATTATAAACATTCTTTCTATGTATTTAAAATAAAAAACTCGTGCAGTTGTGTTATAAACTGCACGAGAAAAAATCATCATTATAATAAATGGATTGTCTCTAACTAAGAGGCTCCTGCAAAGACCGAAACCATATTTGCCACATTGGATGTTACAGGGGGGGTTCCCGGAATATTATCGTCTATTATATTCGTGTCGGCAATATACCGGATAAATTCTACATGCCCATCCATATAGAGCACATTGCAACCGCCGGGGATATGATTGAATAAGTTGGCGGCTGCTCCACCAGCGGAGAAAGTGTCCATCATAATCCAGATAGAACTCTGTGCTTTGCTACTTGCACCTGGATTATTTATATCCGTAATCATAAATCGTTCGATACCTTCACGCAAACGATAAACAGTATTTCCTCCACCATTTCCATACCCTAACCATGGGGAATGAAGAGTTGCATCTTTATCGAAAGCTTTTATAAGACCTGTTGGGTCAGAGCCACTAATATAATTGGATACATTTGCTGAGTCATCCTGATATAAACCTTCGAGTGTAGCACACAGTTGAATTGGTCCCGATACCGAGGTGTCAAAATTAAGTACAGTAGCCAAAAGCCCGACAATAAGGAAATTACTTATCGAGATACTTGGCTTCATATTATCAAAAACCCAGCCAAAATAAGCATAACTGGCATCAATATCCGCGGAAAGTTCTATTATATTTCCGTTATGATTTTCTAAATCTTGCCGATTCTTTCCTGCATCCGGGTCTGAGGGACAAATCATAATGTAGGGGTCAGTCAAATACTCAGGATAAATCGTACTTACCTGCGGACCTGCTGCTATGGAATCAGTGCCCTCGTTTGTTATAGGATTATAAGTCTGCATAGGTGGGTATCTCTCTCCTTTGGATTCGCCAGAATACATCTTATAGACCAACCCCCACTGTTTCAGATTATTCTGGCAACTGGAACGACGAGCCGCTTCACGGGCTCGAGCAAGTGCAGGCAATAAAATTGCTGCAAGAATGCCAATAATAGCAATTACTACCAGCAGTTCAATAAGAGTAAAACCTTTTTTGTTCATAAAAAAACCTCATATATAATTTAAGATATTGATTATACCTATATTGTAAGTAATACTACAATATTAAGTTCGAAAACTTTTATAAAACTATCAATTAAAAAACAATTATACCAAATATCAAACCTACTGTTGTCAATTAGCCACTGCCAAGAATTAGTGAGACCAGAGTCGCCATATTTGATGTAACGGGCGCTGTCCCTGGCACTATATCATCCATTGTATTTGTATCGGGTATATATCTTATGAATTCCACATGTCCATCCATGTATAGCACATTACATCCGCCAGGAATATGATTAAATACAGCCTCAACACCTGGCCCGCCAGTAGAGAAAGTATCCATCATAATCCAGATAGAACTCTGTGCTTTACTACTTGCACCTGGATTATTTATATCTGTAATCATAAATCGTTCAATGCCTTCACGGAGACGATAAACGGTATTGCTACCACCATTCCCATAACCTGCCCAATTGTTAGGCAACTTAGCATCCTTGTCAAACACTTTCATAAGTGCGGTCGGGTCTGAACCATTAGCATAAGCACTTAATTCAGCACCATTGTCTTGTGCTAAGCCATCCAATGCACCTGCAAATTGTATAGGGACATATTGGCTTCCATCAATGGTGACCCCTAAAAGGGCGGATAAAATACTTATTATTGCAAATTGACTCGCCTGAGCAGAAGGTTTTAAGTTTTCAAATACCCAGCCTAAATAGATATAACTTGCATCTATATCGTCGGACCTTTTAACCAGATTTCCATTGACATCTTCAATTTTTTTTCGTGCATTTGCAGCATCTGGGTCTGATGGACAAATGATGATATACGGGTCAGTCAGATATTCAGGATAGAGACAACTTACCTGAGGACCTGCTGCAAGGGCATCATCATTATCAATTGGGTTATAAGTCTGCATGGGTGGATACTTTTCGCCTTTAGATTCGCCAGAATACATTTTATAAATCAATCCCCACTGTTTCAGGTTGTTCTGGCAACTGGAACGACGAGCCGCTTCGCGGGCTCGAGCAAGTGCCGGCAATAAAATCGCCGCAAGGATGCCAATAATGGCAATCACGACCAACAGTTCAATAAGTGTGAAACCTTTTTTGTTCATAAAACTAATCCTTACAATTAAATATTAATATCACCTTCTATATTATAAAGATTCTTTCCAAATATTTAAAATAAAAAACTCGTGCAGTTTATAAATAAACTGCACGAGCAATAATCGATAAAAATTAGCAGTTATTACTAAGATGCAGAAATGACAGAAACCATATTTGCCACATTGGATGTTACAGGTGGGGTTCCCGGAATATTATCGTCAGATAGATTGGTATCAGCAATGTAACGAAGAAATTCTACATGGCCATCCATATAGAGCACATTGCAACCACCAGGAATATGATTGAACAAATCCGCGGCTACTCCACCTGCGGAGAAGGTGTCCAGCATAATCCAGATAGAACTCTGGGCTTTGCTGCTTGCACCCGGATTATTTATATCCGTAATCATAAAGCGTTCAATGCCTTCACGGATACGATAAAGGGTATTTCCACCACCATTACCATAACCAGCCCATGGTGTTTCACCGAGAGGAGCATCTTTGTCCATAACCTTCATTAGTCCTCTGGGGTCGGCACCAGAAATGTAATTAGACACATCCGTTGTGTTGTCGTTATATAATCCATCTAAAGCACCCGCTATCTGAATAGGTACTAACTGACTTGAGTCAAAATTGCCTCCTAACAGAGTAGACAACACACCTACAATAGTAAAACTACTGGCAGGAGCAGAGGGCTTTAAGTTGTCAAAAACCCAGCCAAAATAAGCATAACTGGCATCAATATCATCGGAAAGTTCTATTATATTTCCGTTATGATTTTCTAAATCTTGCCGATTCTTTCCTGCATCCGGGTCTGATGGACAAATCATGATGTAGGGGTCAGTCAAATACTCAGGATAAATCGCACTTACCTGAGGACCCGCCGCAAGGGCATCATCATTTTTGATTGGGTTATAAGTTTGTAGTGGAGGATATTTTTCTCCCTTGGACTCGCCGGAATACATCTTATAGACCAGTCCCCACTGTTTCAGGTTGTTCTGGCAACTAGAACGGCGTGCCGCTTCACGGGCTCGTGCTAAGGCTGGTAATAAAATTGCTGCAAGAATACCAATGATAGCAATTACTACCAGCAGTTCGATAAGAGTAAAACCTTTTTTGCTCATAAAATTAATCCTTACTTTTGGAGTTTAATGAATAAAAGTTAAAGAAACAGGAAAAGATAGTATATAAAACATATATTTAAAAAATCAAATCGCCGTTTTAGCCCCAAATAGTGGCTTTAGGAAAGAGCCTGTCTCTAAAGGAGCATACATTATGAAAAAAAGGATGTAAATAGGGGAAAATAACTCTTATAAGACCGATAAAACTGAACGAACACAAAAATCTACACCTCTACTATATAAAATAATCTTTTAGAGGTCTCTGATTGTTACCTATTTTTAAATTTTACTTATTTTTGTTTATTTTTGATATTATATGATAGGTTAATTTCTTTTGAAGGTTTTATTATAGTGGTAAAATATTACAAATAATAATGGAAGACATTAACATAAAGGGGAAAAGAACATGAAATTATCTCTAATGACAAAAATCCTTTTTCTAGGTACTATTTTTACTATTATTCCATCTTTAATTTTGTGCTTTGTCGTTTACTTTCAGAATAACAATCTCCTTGTCTCAGTTTTGGATAAAACGAATCAGCTTTCAGGTGCCGACTTAAAACACACCACGGAAGGTATTTACAACCTTTGTGAAACTCAACGAGAGGTGTTGGAGTTTTTTGTAAGTAAAAGTCTGGATGTGGCTCAAAAATTATTGAAAGACGCTGGGGGTGTTAGCATTAATACAGATGTATTAACATCCTGGGAAGGAATTAATCAATTTACCAACGAAAAACAGGTTTTGACTCTTCCTGCAATGAATATCGGAGATAAACCCATCTCTCCCAATAAAGACATAAATGTTCTATCTCCTATTGTAGATGAAGTTAAAAAGTTGCAAGAGGTTACTTGCACGATATTTCAAAAGATGAACGACGCTGGTGATATGCTTCGTATCTGTACAAATGTCCAGACGAAAGAGGGAGAGCGTGCTATAGGAACATTTATTCCTGCAAAAGAAACGGGGGGCACTCCTAATATCGTAGTCAGTACGGTGCTCAAAGGTGAGAGATATAAAGGGCGAGCATTTGTCGTTGACCGTTGGTATGTAACGGCTTATGACCCAATATATGATAACAAGGGTAATATAGTCGGTATGTTATATGCAGGTATTCCACAAGAAAGTGCCTCTGCACTGAGAAAAGCAATTATGGACATTGTAATAGGGAAAACAGGTTATGTATTTGTTTTTAACGGAAAAGGGGCTAATAAGGGATATGCTGTAATTACTTACAAAGGTACACGGGATGGACTAAATGAGTGGGAAACAAAGGACGCAGAGGGAAAATATTTTGTCCAGGAAATAATCAACAAAGCCCTAACTTTGAAAGGAAAAGAAACAACCGTCCATTACTATTCATGGAAAACCCAAGATGACCCTTCCCCACGAAAAAAGATAGTCCAGATTGTTTATTTTGAACCATGGGATTGGGTAATCGGAGCAAGTGCTTATATTGATGAATTACAAGAGGTGGAGAAAGATATAAGGAGTTCTTTCCGTGGTCTAATTATAATGATTTTGATTATTTCTGCAATTATATTATTTATCGCATTAGTAGTTTGGTTTATCATGGCACGACGACTTACTTCTCAAATAATAAACTTGTCAGATTTGCTGAAAGAGACTGGGGACCAGGTTACTTTTGCCTCAGAACATTTGACCGATAGTAGCCAGGATATGGCGTCCCAGGTAAGCAATCAGGCTTCCTCATTAGAAGAGACTTCCGCATCTTTGCAAGAAATCTCTTCTCATGTCCGTGAGACCGCAACAAATTCTGAAGAAGCAAAGAGCCAGATTTTGTCTATTCAAACAACAACGAAACAAAACACAGTAGCCGTCCTTGAACTTGTTCAAACTATGGATTCAATTAAGAAATCTTCAGAGGAAACTGCGAATATTACAAAAACAATAGGGGATGTGGCTTTTCAAACAAATCTATTAGCCCTGAATGCTGCTGTAGAAGCGGCTCGTGCAGGTGAAGCAGGTAGAGGATTTGCCGTAGTTGCAGAAGAAGTTAGAAATTTAGCCCAGAGAACGGCTGTTGCTGCTAAAGAAACAGAGGATTTGATAAAACAATCTCAAGGCAATGTAGAAAAAGGCTCAGAAGTAGTTAAAAAAGTTTCTCTCGCTATACAGTCTATTACAGAATCGTTCCAAAAAATTGTAACCCTTATCTCTGAAATTTCTGTAAGAACCGAAGAACAGTCTCAAAGCATTGAGCAAATCAACACGGCAATTTCTTCTATCAATGAGGTGTCCCAGAATATTTCAGCCGCTTCTGAAGAAACCGCATCTACGGCTGAACAACTTTCTGCTCAAGCATCGCAATTAAAGAATGCCGTTGAATCTTTATTCGCAATTGTCCGCGGTAAATAAATACTATAAAGATAAAGGTCTACAGATTTTAGAAAAGTAGAACTACGATGGGTCTCATATATTCAGGCTATTTATATTTTTGTCTGAATGTCATTGTGAATGATGCGTCGGCAAGCGGTAAAATGCTGGGGTTCAAGTTCTGTAAGATGTATGGGTTGTTCATAACACTCCTGGACGGCATAAGGGCATCTCTCAGCAAACGGGCATCGTTCTATATAATTTCGTAAGTCGGGTGGTGTCCCGGGTAAATGCTCTAACCTTCTCCGTGAACCCAGGTTCTGTTTCAGGGATAGCAATGCCTGGGTATAAGGATGCAACGGTTTTTGAAACAATTGCGATACAGTTGCCTTTTCCACTATCTTCCCCGCATACATAATCCAAACACGGTGGCAGAGACCTGCGACAAGGCTAAGGTCATGAGTAATAATTATCATTGTAAATGGTTTTTCCTTATGAAGTCTCTTAAACAGGTTCAAAATCTGTGCCTGCAAAGTGGCGTCCAGAGCCGTTGTCGGTTCATCGGCAATCAGAAGTTTTGGCTTTGTAATAAGCGCCATCGCAATGGCTACGCGTTGTCGCATCCCACCAGATAAATGATGTGGGTACCTTTGCATTTGTAATTCCGGGTCAGGAATTTGAACCAATTTCAAAAAGTCAATACCTATCTGTCTCGCTTTTTCTATAGAAATATTATGATGAATTCGCAATGGCTCTATAAGTTGATAGCCTATTGTTAAATGTGGATTCAAAGAAACTAAAGAATCCTGAAACACATAACCAATAAGCAATCCTCTGATTTTCTGCCATTCCTTTTGAGAAAGATTTAGCAAATCATACTGTAAAAACTGTAACTTTTCTGCTTCAATTTTTAACATTTTTTCGGGCAAAAGTCTTGCCAGAGACAGAGCAAAAACACTCTTTCCTGAACCTGATTCACCAACAATCCCGACAATCTCATTTTCTTCAAGGCTACAAGAAATACCCTGAACGGGGTAAATATCTCCACGCCGTGTTTGGAGACGAATGTTCAAATTATTAATTTTCAATAATGTTTTCTGGCTTAGAATACTTAATGTTTCCATACATATCTCAAATTTAACTTATTACCTTTGGGTTGCAATCATTTTACAATATTTTTGACTTTTAATAATGGGAAAATATATTCATACTTTATTTTACTACTGCAATCAACGCTGACTACATAGTCCGTTTATACTCTTTCGCAACTTTTTAGATTGATGTCCAGTTATGAAATACCCAATCGGGTTAAGAACACTCTCATAATTAATATTAATTAGGACTTAAAACTTCTGTTAATTTGTCAAAAATATTTTGAATTCTTTTTTGAATAGGTTAGATAATAAATGTAAAATAGATATAAAATAAAGAAATTAAATATTGCTCATTAACAATATAAAAAGGGTTTTATGTATGAATAAGTTTGTTCTGTTTAGAAAATGTTTTATTCTCCTTTCTTTTGTAACTTTCTGTCTCATGTCCATTTCTTATGCAGATTTTATCGCATTGGACACGATAGAAAATTCCTTGAAGGCACAAACCCTATATGAAACAATAGCCATAGACACTCTGGAAAAGTTTTTAGCCATTGGAAAAGAAACCTATTTACCGTTATATGGGGACTATATTCTTAAAATAGACCTGGATTTAAGCGGAGGTTTGACAAAGGAAGACGATGAAGGTTATGAACCTATAGGCACAAAGAATATGCCCTTTACAGGAACCTTTAATGGAAATGGGCACAAAATTACAGGATTGTATATTAATCGTCCCACCTCTGACAATATAGGTTTATTTGGTGTTTTGGGTGCATCTGGTAAGATAGAAAATTTAGGTATTGAAAATTATATGATTAAAGGGGATGAACAGGTAGGCGCAATTGTTGGGACAAATAGGGGTACAATAGAAAGATGTTATAGTTCAGGGAGCATTGAAGCGACAAACAGTGTGGGTGGGTTTGTTGGGCTAAATTCAGGAAGTATAAAAAATAGTTTTTCAATGAGTTTTATCAAAGGAGATACCTGGGTCGGCGGATTGGTCGGGAGAAATGAAGGAGGAGAGGTTGAGAATACTTATTTTGTAGGTAGAGTAAGTGGCAAGATTAACTATGGCGGATTAATTGGAGTCAACAATGATGGTGAAGTAATTTCCAGTTATTGGGACAAGGAAAAATCGGGTTTGAACACCTCTGCCGGTGGAACAGGGAAAACAACTATTCAGATGAGCGGAGAAGCCACTTATGTAAATTGGGATTTTGAAAATGTATGGGGACTTGAACAGAGTGGAGGTTATCCTTATCTACAGGTATTGGGTCCTGTGGCATTCCCAGAGCCAGGGAATATACCCATTGCGACAATTGAAGAATTGCAACAAATTGGTAAAAGTCTGGATTATCCATGGTTCGGGAACTATATCCTGACTAACGATATTGATGCCGAATCTACAGAGGAATGGAACGATGGCAAAGGATTTGAACCCATAACTGAATTTTGCGGCACAATAAATGGAGGAGGCTATAAAATTACAGGTTTATATATCAATCGAATTGATACCGATAATGTGGGACTGATTGGCTGTTTATCTCCCGGAGGCAAAATATCCATGCTTGAACTGGAGGGCTGTCGGATTACAGGCGACTGGAAGGTCGGTGCTCTGGTCGGACAAAATGTAAGGGGAACCGTTGAGAACTGTAAGGTAAGCGATGCACAGATTAATGGGAATGTATATGTAGGTGGATTGATAGGGCAGAGTAATGGAGGCTCTGTGGTTATATGCAGTGCATCAGGAACCGTGGAAGGCTACGATACAGTCGGTGGACTATTGGGACAAAGTGCAGGTGCCTCTATAATTGTTTGTAAAGCATTAACACAAATTAAAGGGGATTTTAACCTGGGTGGTTTTATTGGTTCACAGAGCAAAGGCATTATTTCAGAGTGCTATTCCGCAGGAGCAATAGACGAGCCGAGTTCCCAAACTGTGGGCGGATTTATCGGGGATAATGCAGGAAATATAACAAATTGTTATTCCACCGTCAATGTCACCGCATACTCAATTGCAGGCGGATTTTCAGGCAAAAATTCAGGTTCTATCGGAAAGTGTTATTCGGTAGGTGTTGTTAAAGGGACATCTACAGACACGGAACTCGAGACGGTAGGTGGGTTTAATGGTTTCAATTACAAAGGAACCTTTGATTATTGCTATTGGGATATGGAGGTATCAAAACAAAAGAACTCCGACGGTGCCTTTGCCGCAACCACAATAGAGATGAAATGTAATACCACATATACAGGTTGGGACTTTGTAGGTATATGGTTTATCCACAATGGAGTCGAGTATCCTGTATTAAGATGGCAGGGTAATTATGAAGGAGAGGATATGGGTTCCTGCGAAGGTGTTGTGGAAGGAACGACCGAAGGAACAGTCGAAGGTGAAGGTGTTGTAGAGGGAACAGTCGAAGGTGTTGTAGAAGGAACGACCGAAGGAACAGTTGAAGGCGTTATAGAAGGAACTCAGGAAGGAACACACGAAGGCGCTACGGAAGGTTCAATAGAAGGAACTCATGAAGGTACCGTGGAAGGAACGACGGAAGGAATAACCGAAGGCGAAGGTGCTACGGAACCTGAATGCGGGTGTGGCTGCGATTCTTCTAATAAAGACCTCTTTGATAATTTCTGGAAACATCTCTTTGACTTCATTACAGTCGGACTTCTATTATCCTTGATGAGTGGTATGTATATTAAGAGAAAATAAAAAAATTTGTTTCTTTAAATAATTATTTTTGAAACAAAATCTTTTTAGAATTTTTTAATAATCTATCTTTGTGTTAAAAAGTAAGAGGAGTAGGATATGGTATTGAGCATGGTATTGGTGCAAATGCTGGGCTGTCTTTTGTTGCATGCTGCGGAGATTCCTGATGGGTTTCGCCCACCTGCAGTTCCACTAATTGTGCATGACCCGTATACAAGTGTATGGTCATTTAACGATACCTTGACGGAACAGTGGGCTAAGCATTGGACAGGGAAACCAAGGACCATGTCAGGCTTGCTTAACCTCGATGGCAAATTATACCGATTTATGGGTCCCGCAGAATTAGGCGGTGAACCTATGAAACAAACCTCCTACAAGGTATATCCAACCCGCACTGTTTACCAATTCACAGTTGAAGGGGCTAAACTTCAATTAACATTTACTACACCGATGTTGACAGAGGATTTTCGATGGCTCTCTACTCCCTGCACTTATGTAGAATTTGAACTATCTTCATTGGACGGAAAGGAACACAAAGCAGGGATATATTTTGACATAGGCACAGATTGGTGTGTAGACAAAGAGAAGCAAGCGGTACAATGGGAACGGCTCAACTCGTCTGCTGGGCTAACCCTGTTGAAAGCAGGTAGCACGGAACAACCCATACTTGAAAAAGCAGGCGATAATCTGCGGATAGATTGGGGATATTTGTATGTAGCCTGTCCAACCGAACAGGACACAAAAACCGTGCTCGCAGACCGCAAAACAATATTGAGTAATCTGTCTAAAAAATTTACCCTTCCTGACAGCGATGACAAAAATTCAAACCGTGAAGTAGGGGATAATCCTGTTGCCTTAGCCATACTGCTTTCATTTGCAATACCCCCACAAGGGGCACAAAGCAAATATCTTGTCGTGGGCTATGATGATATTTACTCAATAGAATTTATGAATGAAAGGTTGCGACCCTGGTATTGGAAAGAATACGGCGACAACTTTACATCATTATTGGATAAAGTTTATAGCGACTACTCAATACTGAAACAAAAATGTGAGGATTGGGACCAGTTCTTGCTTGCGGAATCGGCACAGATAGTAAGCACCGAATACGCTGCTCTGGTTGGTTTGACCTACCGACATGTATTTGGTAGTGGCAAAATTGTAGTTGGAAAAGATAATACACCCTGGTTCTTTCACAAAGAATGTTTCTCCAATGGATGTATTGCAACCGTGGATTTAACCTATCCTGCATCACCGTTCTTTGCCCTATTCGCACCTTCATTACTGCGTGGAATGCTTGAACCTGTGTATCGGTTCGCTAAATCGTCTGCATGGACTTTTGAATTTGCACCGCACGATGTTGGCACTTATCCAAAAGCCAATGGGCAGGTTTATGGTAAAGAGGATGGTAAATTTATTTTGGAATACCAGATGCCCGTAGAAGAGTGTGGAAATATGATTTTAGTGACTGCTCTATACACAGCAATTACAGGTAGAATGGATTATGCCCGTGAACAATGGGGACTTCTCGAACAGTGGGCGAATTACTTAAAGGCACATGGCAGAGACCCAGAAAATCAGTTATGCACTGACGATTTTGCGGGACATATAGCACATAACACCAATCTGTCGCTGAAAGCCATTATGGCTCTGGGTGCGTTTGCAAAAATGAGTGAACAACGACACCTTGCCTCAGCAACGGACTGGAAAAACTTAGCACAAGATATGGCAAAGGATTGGATAGAGCGGGCTAAAGATGGAGACCATTTTCGCCTTACCTTTGACAAACCCAATACATGGAGTATGAAATATAACCTTGTCTGGGATACTATTTTAGGTTTGAATTTATTTTCCACAGATGTAGCAAAAATGGAAATGGAATACTACAAAACTCACCAGAACAAATATGGCTTGCCTCTTGACATAAGGAAGGACTATACAAAAGCAGATTGGCTTATCTGGTGTGCAACCTTGACCAATAACAGGGCAGATTTCGATACTCTCTTTCAGCCTTTTTACCGTTTTATGAATGAAACACCTGACCGTATCCCTCTGACAGATTGGTATGACACCCAAACAGGTAAGTGCGTTGGGTTTCGTGCTCGTCCCGTAATTGGTGGTGTTTACATCCCTTTCCTATATCACCAGGACCTCTGGCAAAGCATTACCTCAAAAGAGGACAAGGAAACCTCTTAAAAAATAATTCAGTTGATACACAAATAGTAGTAAGAATCTCTATCTTCTTGGTTCCCTGAGTTTAAAAAACAAACCACAGTCTTGCCAGACGAGTATTCTCTCTCCTCACAGAATACATTTTTATTTGCTATTCCTTCCTTATATATAATTTTTGGTTTACTAACTTTTTTATTGTTTTTATGGTAAAATATTATTAACGAGATTTGGAATAAAGTTATGAATGAAGAGTATGGGCAAAAATCCCTTGACAATTCTAATAATAGATATACAGCGTTCCATTATTTCCCCATTTCTACATCCATTCTTCAAATAGATAAGATTGTAAACTTTGATTTATATCTACTACCTCCCAAAAAAAGTAAAGAACCTATTTTGTATCGTGCTAAAGATTTACCCTTTACAGAAGAAAATATGTTCCGATTAAAATCGCAGGGGGTCGAAAACCTTCTTGTCCGTTCGGAAGATAAAATTTATTACACTCATTATCTTGAAACAAATTTAAGAGAGATATTGAATAATAGTCACGCTTTTCTCCAGAAACGAGTAGAAGTTTTATATGAAGTAACCTCACAAGTAGTAAAGGAAATGTTAGATAATCCTGGTTCACATGACCTTTTGCCTCGTTCTAAAACATTAGTAGAGAACACATTGAATTTTATGTTCCGTGAACCATCAACATTCCAATATATGTTAAAAATTGCAAGTTTTGACTACCATACATACACTCATTCCGTAAATGTTGAAATTTTCAGTGTATTTCTTGCAAGGGAAGTAAATATACCCGAAGATGAATTACCCCGAGTGGGCGTGGGTGCTCTTTTACATGACCTTGGAAAATGCAGGGTAGACCCGAAAATTCTAACCTTTCCCGGAAAATTAAGTGTGGAACAGTTCGAACAAGTAAAAAACCACCCTGAATATGGATATAAAATTTTAATAAACGACCAGGGTATGAAAGATGAGATTCAACTGGATATCGTTCGACATCATCACGAAAAATTAACAGGAACTGGGTATCCAGACAAACTTAAAGGGAGAGACATAAGCATCTACGCCCGTATTTCCGCCATAGCCGACATCTTTGACGCCCTTACTACTAACCGTAGTTATAAAAATGCCTTTTCATCTTTCAATGCTTTAAAACTGATGCGGGAAGAAATGACAAACGAACTGGACACTCAAATATTTAAAAATTTTATCCTTCTTATGGGACAAAAAAGTAATCACTTTAACCATCAGAAAACATCTACATAATAATTCTGGGGATAAAGGTCTTTAAAACATAATAGAAAGTTTAATTAATACTCTTTTAATCATCAAAATAGAGCAGAAAAAATTTTTTAGTTAATATGCTTTTCCTCTACTTAATTGTTTTTATGGTAAAATATCACTAATAAGTTTTGGGACTTATATTATGGATGAAGGATACGAACAAAAGTCTTATAAGAACAGAGATATTAAGTTACATTATTTCTCTATCTCTACCTCTATTCTTCAAATAGATAAGATTGTAAACTTTGATTTATATCTACTACCACACGACAAGAATAAAGAGCCTGTTTTATACCGGGCTAAAAATTTGCCCTTTACAGAAGAAAATGTATCTCGACTGAAATCACAAGGGGTTGAAACACTTCTCGTCCGTTCTGAAGATAAAATTCATTATGGCCATTATCTCGAATCAAACTTAAGAGACATCTTAAATAATAATAATGCTTTTGTCCAGAAGCGAGTAGAAATTCTATACGATGTAACCACACAAGCAGTAAAGGAAATGCTGGATAATCCTCGCGCAGGTGACCTGTTACCTCGTTCTAAAACCTTAGTCGAGAACACATTGAATTTTATGTTCCGTGAACCATCTGCATTCCAATATATGCTAAAAATTGCAAGTTTTGATTATTACACACATACTCATTCTGTAAATGTTGGAATATTCACTTTATTTATTGCAAGAGAAGTTGGTATACCTGAAGATAAATTGCTCCGAGTAGGCATGGGTGCTCTTTTACATGACCTTGGAAAATGTAGGGTAGACCCAAATATTCTAACCTTCCCCGGCAAGTTGAGTCCAGAACAGTTCGAACAGATGAAAAAACACCCTGAATATGGTTATGAAATTTTAACAGAAGAACAGGGTATGAAGGACGAAATTCAATTGGATATTGTTCGGCACCATCATGAAAAATTAACAGGAATAGGGTATCCAGATAAACTTAAAGGGAAAGACATAAGCATTTACGCCCGTATTTCTGCCATAGCCGACATATTTGACGCCCTCACTACCCGCCGAACTTATAAAAATGCTTTTCCTTCTTTCGATGCGTTAAAACTGATGAAAGAAGAAATGACAAACGAACTGGACCCCCAAATCTTTAAAAAATTTGTCCTTCTTATGGGGCAAAGCAATAAACCCCCAGGTCTTCCGAAAACATCCAACTAACATTTTACAGAGATAAACTGCCTTTCAGACAGGGGTTAGTGCGGAAAACCTACCCATTGTGGGTACACCTCAAATAGGGTCAATATACGACTTATAAGACTTATTATCTTACTGATAATCAATATAGGGGCGAATTATACTTCGCCCCTATATCACAAAAAACATCGCTTTATCTATCATACTGACTAAAAAACAAATCCCAAAAAACAGGAAAGAACTATGATGCACACAGTAGTTGCTATTTTATATATTGTTTACGGACATCGCCTGCAACTCGTGTAGGAATGCCTAAAGCACGGCAGGTAGCAATAAACTCCGCCAGTACATCACCGTAACCCATAACGATATGGTTGGACATATAAGACGCCATCAATTCATCACGACCATACCCGGGAATATAGACATTTGCAATAGGCCATTGTGGAACTGTTCGCTTCAATCGGTCTTGAACCTCTTCTTCGGGCAATTCGACAACTTCGCCCAAACCACAATCCATGCCCAATTTCCCATACGCTTCGTAGCAACGAGCCCAGGTTATTACGCCCGGTTTGGATATGCCAGTGCAAGTTCCACCGCCTAATGGGAAATATATCGGCTCTTGACGATATACCTTTGTATTTTTCCAGCCGCCTAAATGTGCAGGAGGAACAGCACCTGAAATTAAAAATACCCAGATAAATTTGCCATCGAACATTCTGCCCCATCGTATATCGTGTAGGGTGGTCTCAGAGGGCATATTCTTACGGGTAAAAATTTCATACAACAGGAGTTGAGGCACACCTGCACCTATATCCCCTTCGTTGAAATGAACAATGGGCTGCCCTTCACGAATAATTTTCTTTGTTTCGGGGTCTTTCACAGGAGGACGGTCTGCATTGTTTAACATCCCTTCTACCAAATCCGAAGCGGGACAGCACCGAACCAGACCATACTGGTATGGGATACCAATCGCACTTAACCCATATCTCTCCACCATGCGAGCGGCGGCACTATACATTTTCATCTGCGATAAGACCTGTTCGTAGACCAAATCTGTAAATTTGTTTGTTCCCCAATCGAACCATGTTCCCTTTTTGATTAACCAATCTAAATGTTTCTGTGCCTCTTCATCGCTTACCAGATTCATTTCCGCTAACAGATTTGACTGATTCAAATATTCAATAGGCATACCAATGGCGCCTAGTTTTGCAGGGTCCATTACGGCGTTCAGCATACCCATACAGCCGGGGTCAAACTGACCCATAATACGCCGATTGCGAAGTATATCTTCTGCTAATTTTTGTCCAAATTTTTCTGCTGTCTGAGGTATGTTCAACTTTTCTGCACAGGTAAGCGAACTCAAATCATGAACAATTTTTCCTGTATCGAGCCATTCCTTTAATTTCTTCATGAATACAGGGTCGTCTGAGAAGGTTTCACTCCAAATACGCGAATGCGGCACATTTAATCGGTCTAAGGTTGCTGAATGATTTAACAAGGATACCAGTCCGGGCCAGGTCCCATCAAAGTTCGCAAGTAATAAAATGGGACCGCGATGAGTTTGTAAAGGTCCTGAAACATGATGCGCATAAGACCAGATATTTAGCACTACAATCACAGGAGCATCAGGTTCAATCTGTGAAAAAATCTGCGTGCCTTCACACTGACGCGTTATAAAACCATGTTTCTTTTTTTCATCATATTTTGGTAATACTTTGGTTTTACAACCTAATTTTTTTAGTGCCTTTTGGAGCATGTCCAGTGTTTTTGCCTGCATAGGCCATCCTGCTACTGACGGGGGCTCACGAAAATCACCATTGTTTACAAGGTATATAAGTTTTTCTGCATTAGCCATAACTTTACTCCTTTATATATTTTTTTGTTACTTGCTTAGACATAATATTAGCACCACAAAGTTAAAAATTCAAACAATGTGTTAGCGAATAGATACTTCTTTATTTTTCCTCGAAGATTCATATAAAGCATCGATAATTTTTTGTATATTTAATGACTGTTCTGGCTGAACAATTACAGGCTTGTTTTCCTCTACACATTCCGTAAAATGCCGTATCTCCTTGCGATGGCCGTCTTCAGGCGATAGCCAATCCCAGGTATATCGAGTTAGAGAAGAATGGTCAGCAGAATAGACGCCTGGCGGATGGGTTGTTATACCCGATTTATCACCCAGAACCGTAACATTATAATTTTCATCAGGGATATTGGCAGCCCAGGAAAAACTAACCTGCATAGTTATATCCTTTTCAAACCGCACAAATCCTGTAGCATAATCTTCAACATCAAATTCCTTCACATTGTAAGGAACACCCCATTCCGCATTAAACAAATCCGGTTGGTCTCCAAACATACGATATACCTTAGCCGACGCAGAAACAGGCTTGGGACAGCCCATTAGCCAATAGCACAAATCTATCATGTGTACACCAATATCAATCATTGGCCCACCACGCGATTCCTTTGCAATGTGAAACTTACCCCAACCCGGAATACCCCGCCTGCGAAGCCATTTTGCCTCACCTGTATAAATTGTCCCCAGAGCCCCTTTATCTACAATTTCTTTCAATTTTTCTGCACCTGCTTCAAAACGCATGTGTTGGGCTATCATTAATTTCTTTTTGTTCTTCTTAGCCGTTTCTACCATTTTCTTTGCTTCTGAAGTATCCATGGCTATCGGTTTTTCTACCAAGACATGAGCACCTGCATTCAACGCAGATAACGATACAGGAGCATGAAACCGATTTTGAGTGCAAACATCTACAATATCAAGCCTTTCCGATTTAAGCATATCTTTATAGTCTGTGTATATCTTTGCCTGCTTACACAACTTCGCTTCATTCTCAGGGCGTTCCCGAACAGGGTCGCACAATCCCACGATAACAATTCTTCCTTCCTTTTCTAACTCACGCCAATAAGGCAAGTGCTGTTCCTGCGCTATTGCACCACAGCCGATAACGCCTACCTTCAATAATCCTTTCTTCATGGACATACATATCCTTTCTTATTTTATGATTGTTTTTTGATGAAAACCGATGGCAAGAATAATAAAGGACATTCAAAAACAATTACAAAAAGAGACTTTTGAAAAATGAATTTAAACTAATTCCTAACTTCCCACGAATTAAGTAGTATGTAGAGAAATCTTAGAAATGTATTTTAGATATTACGACAATTTAACATGGAAGAGTAGTAAGACTTTTTATTTTTTTAAAGATGTAGGTATTAATAGATTCTGGGGTTGTACAAAAAAGTCCGGTTTAAAAAAATTGTATGAGAAACCACGGTCTTTATGTGTTGCATTATGATTATTTTTGTCTCCTTTTGTTTCTTTTTTGTCATAGTAAAATGGACTCAAATTGACTTTTTAGACAATCTCCTACAAAATACGATTATATTGGACATGTCATTCATAATGGAGAATTACACAGCATATAGATGATGATGTGTGCCTTAATATAGTTGAGCCTGAAAGGAATAAAAAATGTAAGTAAAATAGATATTTACTTCTACAGTAAAGGAAATATTTTGTCGCCTATTTCAATATCAAAAGAAATTTTACAAATTTTTTACCGTACAAAAATAAGGAACATATAAAATTCCTATCTCTATTTGTATCTAACAGATTATTTCCCTTGCTGACTTCCTCTTTTCTCTGGGTATATCATTCTTTTGCCCGGTCTGGTTTCCTTTGGCTTTTGAACTTTTCGGATTTGAACTCGTTTTTCTTTGATACTCTGTCCCTTCTCTTCAACCGTTTCTTTTACATCTAACTTTGTTCGTCTGGCTTTCTCTTTTAATGATATTTTCAAATCCCGCATGGCTTTTAGGCATTCACGCTGTAATTCTATCAAACAGGCTTCGCATAACCGTTTCGTCCTGCTAATTGCGGGAGCACCACATCTCCCACAATAGACAGATTCAGATGGCTCCGAAGTTTCGAGCCAACCCTGACTACACATTCGTAAAATAACTTCTAAGGGTATATCTGTTTTTTCAGAAATTTCTATAGCACTCAGATTCCCATACTGGTCTAATACTTCTCGAACCCGGTCATAATCGTTCTGTTCTTTTTCCTGGCACGATTCGCACGCAGCGTACTTTGCATTCTCATGTTTGCTGAACAATTTTTTACATCTTGGACATCTACTTAAAGGCATAATCCATCCCTCCCCTTATTTCATGTTCAGGAACGCTTTGCATAATAAATCACCTTTTTTAGGGCATCTACGATATATTGTATATTTTCTTCTGTCAATGACGGATACAGAGGTAATGACAAAATTTCATTGGAAATTTGAGTAGCCACAGGACAATCTTCAGGTTTCACTCCGCATGCTTTTTGTATATACGGTTGTAAATGGACCCCGTAGAAATGAACCCCTGTGCCTATATTTTCCTGACGCAACATAAAAGCAATTTCGTCTCTCGTTTTCTTTACTTTTTTAGGGTCAATGTGGACGATATATAAGTGCCAGGCATGTTGCACATAATCCTTTACCGTAGGGAGAACAATTTCATCTATTTCAGACAATAAACAAGAGTACCGTGTCGCCAGTCTTAAACGAGTATTATTAAAACTTGATAGTTTCTTTAACTGTTCAACCCCGATGCTTGCAGAAATATTGCTCATGCCATACTTAAATCCTGCGGTTATTAACTCTTGAGGACGATAAGAGGCACTTCTCCCATATCTGTCCCATGCTGTATCTGTAAGTCCATTTGTTGCAAGTATACGAAGATATTTTGCTTTCTCCGGGTCAGAGAGGGTAATCATTCCACCTTCAATGGTAGTAATATTTTTTGTTGCATAAAAACTGAAGCAGGTTCGCTCTGCGATAGAGCCTATGCGTTGAGAACGATACAGGGCTCCTAACGCATGTGCCGCATCTTCAATCAGGTGGAGATGATATTTTTCTGCTATCTCTTTTATCTCGTTCAATTCGCAGGGATGCCCTGCAATGTCCACAGGAATAATTGCTTTCGTCCTTTCCGTTATCTTTTCCTCTATGTGCTGTGGGTCCACATTAAAAGTTATTGGGTCTACATCCACAAACACAGGTTTAACCCCTAAATGCAATAATGTGTTTATTGTGGATACCCAGGTGATGGGTGGGGTAAGCACTTCATCGCCAGGTTTTAACCCCGCTTCTACCAGACAGAGATGAATGGCTGAGGTGCAGGAAGATACAGCCACAGCCTCTTTTGCACCTACTATTGACGCGAAGTCTTGCTCAAAAGCATGAATTTTATGACCCGAGGTTAGCCACCCACTCCTCATCGCTTGCAATACCGATTGTTCTTCCTCCTCTCCTAAAGTAGGTTTTGCCAGAGGTATAAAATAGGGAGCCGTAGGCTCCCCCCCTTTTTGAACAGGAATATTCCTTAATTCCTTAAATCGAAACGCATTAATATATTTATCAGAAAAGGGGTTCTCCTCTGGATGCTCTTCAATCCATTTTAAAACCTCCTGTACCCCGTTTTGTATGCTATATTGAGGGTGGAAATTAAATTGAGATGAAAATTTATTAAACTGTACCCGAAATGTTCTCAAATCCTCATCATCAAGAACCACATCTATATATGTTCCGTCAATATAAGAAGCAATCTCATGAGCAAGGTCTATAATTTTTTTGTTGAACTGATTGTCACCTATATTGAAAACTTTGTTATGGACTAAACCCTGTTCTGCCTCGCATAATAGACATACAGCATGAGCACAATCTCGGACATGAAGGAAAGGTCTCCATTGATTCCCACCCCCTCGAACCTCAATCTTTCCCTGCAACTTTGCCGTTGAGACCATCTGATTTATTGCGAGGTCAAAACGTATCCGTGGGGAGTAACCAAAAAGGGTAGAAAATCGGGCTATCACAGGCGAAAAATTATCGTATGCCATATCCCGTAGAAGGTCTTCGGCTTGTTTTTTCGTTCTTGTAAATATGGACAATGGATTGGTCGGACTACTTTCGTCAAGCCAATCACCCATGCCTTTCCCATATACAGCACAGGTAGAAGCAAAAATAAATTTTTTGACACCCTTTTGACTACTTTGCCGAGCAAGTTCCACCGTGCAATCTACATTTACCTCTTTCGCAGTAATGGGCGATAACGCACAGGAAGGGTCGTTCGCAAGCCCTGCAAGATGAATAACGACATCAATTCCTTCAAACAAGTCTGGAAACTTTTGCCAGTGCCGAATATCACCTTCAATAACTTCTACCCCGGCACTTTTCAGCCATTCCGCTTCTTCTGGCATACCAAAACATATACGGTCAAATATGCGAACCCGGTGTTTTCTCTGTAGTAATTCATTAACCACCCAGCATCCTAAATACCCAACTCCACCTGTAATAAGAACATTCATAACAATTGACTCCTGATAAAGAAAGCATTTATTATTTTATCATTAAAGTAAAGAAAATTCTATAAAAATAAAAAGGAAAACGCATGTATTATCCTTCTTCTAAAATTATTATTTTACTTCTATTTGTTTTGTCTATACAAAGTTTCATTTTTGCAGAGAATCCCTGCTTAAAAGAAGTGGCAGACCTTCCACCGTTTGAAGGGATTCCCAATCCGTTCCAATTCTGTAACGGGCAACAGGTAAAAAATATTCAAGACTGGCAAAAACGCAGGGAAGAGATAAGAGATATGTTAGTCTTTTATGAATACGGACATTTACCTTCTCCTCCAAAAATTCAAAAGTCCGAACTTGTTACGGAAGAGAAGATTTTCGATAACAAATGTATATATAAAGAATATAGCGTTTTCTATGGATCTCCTAATTTTAAGTTAGATATAATGATGTTTTTACCTGCCACATCAAAAGAAAGACCTGCTCCTGTTATTCTGTTTATTCCTAAATTCTGGAAGGAAAATGATGATAATAAGGATATAGCCAAAAAATGTATAGATAGAGGTTATGCGTTATGCCTTTATAACAAAGACATTCTGGATGATGATACGGGAAATCGAAACCAGATGATTTACAAATTGTATCCAGATTGTGATTGGGGTTCGTTGGGTGTATGGGGCTGGGGTGCTTTGCGTGTTCTAGATTTTTTAGAAACCATTCCTGATGTAAATACCAAACAATTAGCATTGACAGGACATTCGCGTAGAGGAAAAGCCGCAATGTGGGCAAGCGCAAACGATGAACGCATCCCGTTAGTAATTCCCCATTCCAGCGGAACAGGGGGTTGCGGTTCTTTCCGAATCGTAGGCAAAGGTGCAGAAACGCTTAAAGCGATAACGACCGATGTGGCTCCCTATTGGTTTGTTCCAAGATTGAAAACTTTCATAGGGAAAGAAGACCGATTGCCTTTTGACCAGCATTTTTTAAAGGCACTTGTTGCACCCCGGGGACAATTATCTCGTGAATCTTTAGGTGATTTGTGGGGAAATCCAATGGGAACACAAGCAATGCACGAATATACTGTGCCTGTATATGAGTTTCTGGGTGTTCCACAAAATATCGGGATACATTTTAGAGAAGGGGAACATGCTTTACAGCCTTCCGATTGGGATGTCGTCCTTGATTTTGCAGATTATTTCTTCTTCAAAAAGAATCCACCCAAAGGACTCAATGAATTGCCCTTCAAGGATATTCCCAAACCTCAATGGTCTGCCCCCAAAACCAATCAATAACAATAAGTAAAAAAGATGAGTTAAATAATGCGGTTTGGTGTTACACCGAAAAAAGAACAAGAATTATTACAACGAATGGAACAGTTAGGGATTCTGGAAAATGACTTAGAAGAGCAATTCATTTCTGCACGAGGACCCGGTGGACAAAAAACAAATCATACCTCAACGGGTGTATATATAAAACATATCCCTTCTGGAATTGAAGTTAAAATAGATACCTCTCGTTCCCAATCCATCAATCGTTTTCTGGCTCGCCGAAGACTATGCGAACTATTAGAACTAAAAAAATTTGGCAAAGAATCAACAATTAATAAAGAAATAGAAAAAGCAAGAAAACGAAAAGAGAGACGAA
This sequence comes from uncultured Nitrospirales bacterium, assembly GCA_964549105.1. GTDB lineage: Bacteria > Hydrogenedentota > Hydrogenedentia > Hydrogenedentales > Hydrogenedentaceae > Hydrogenedens. The sequence goes on along the minus strand of CAZJTZ010000018.1, from coordinate 21,537 downwards.
CCCGTCGTTCCCAAAGGAAATATCACAGAGAAAAAAACGATAATTGTGATTTTTCTAATATAGAAAAGTAGATAAGAAACATCTTCACAATAAGTCATACTATTTTCCACTTTTACTTTAACATTTCTAAAAATATGAAAAACGAGAGAAGATTGTTTTTATTAAATTTTCTTTAAATTTTGTATTGACTGAAAAATGTTATTATAGTATACTATATATAGTATGCTATATATCGGAACTTATTGCTGGGACATTAATACATGAACGGAGTTAAACGAAAAATACATTTTGTCGGTGTTGGCGGGATAGGTATGAGTGGTCTAGCTGAAATCCTGCTTAATCTCGGCTACGAAGTTTCAGGTTCTGACCTCAAAGGTTCAGACATTATAGATAGATTAATGGGTTATGGATTAAAATTCTATGAAGGGCACGCATCTTCTCATATAGGCGATGCTGGGATTGTTGTTCGCTCTGCTGCGGTATCAGATGATAATGTAGAAATTGTAGCCGCAAAACGGCTCGGTATTCCTGTGATTCATCGTAGCGATTTATTGGCAGATTTAATAAGACTCAAACCTAACGCTATAGCCGTGGGCGGAACACACGGGAAAACAACTACAACCTCAATGATTGCTTCTTTCCTGGAACATGCGAATATTGGTGCTACCAGCATTGTCGGTGGCATACTTCATCGTAGCGGGACAAATGCACGCTGGGGAACAGGCGATTATCTGGTTGCTGAAGCCGATGAACATGATGGTTCCTTCCTGCGTCTACACCCCACAATTGCTGTTGTTACCAGTATTGATGCAGAACATCTGGAATATTACGGCACCTTAGACCGCATAAAACAGGCGTTTACAGATTTTTGTAATAGTGTGCCGTTTTATGGCTATTCCATTCTTTGTGTAGATGACCCCAATATAAAATCCATACTTCCAGAAATTGAAAGTGTTTGTATAACTTACGGACTGGATGAACAAGCCTCATTGAGAGGTGTTGACATTAAAATAGAGGCACCGGAAAAGGGTGGTTCCATTCGCGATTTCCTTTCTAAAATAAAAACAAGGTTTACAGTAATAAGTCAGGATGACCGATTGGGCGTTACTGGAAAATTAGGTGAATTAGAAATACATTCATTAGGTATTCATAATGTTCGCAATGCTCTGGGGGCTTGTGCTGTGGGTATCTGTCTTGGCTTGCGATTTGGATTGATTGCAGACGGACTCCGACAATTTGAAGGGGTGCAAAGGAGACTCCAATTATGTGGAGAACAAAAAGGAATTGCAGTTATTGAAGATTATGCACATCACCCCACAGAAATAGCCTCTACGATGGAGGCTGTCCAGTGGTTAAAACCGAAACGGCTTATTACTGTTTTTCAACCGCATCTTTACAGTCGAACCAAATTCTTTGCAGATGAATTTGCAAAAGTCCTCTCCAAATCCTCTATGGCAATAATAACCGATATTTATGCTTCACGCGAAAGTCCTATTGATGGGGTAGATTCTAATTTGATTGTAGATTCTGCTCGTAAACAGGGTTTTGAAAATGTCTTTTTGGTTAGAAATATGTATGAAGTCCCAGAATTTTTGACAAAAAAATTAAGTCCGGGAGATGTCGTGCTTATTCTTGGAGCAGGCAATATTAATAAGATTGCTGAGCCTCTTCTTAAAAAAATACAGGAGGTAGAAAAAAATGGCTAAAATGCAATTAATGTCTCCTCCCGTTCAGGGACGCCGTCGCCGAAAGAATAAAAATAAAATATTGTCTTTTTTTACTGTTATACGGAAAATCGGATGGTTTTTACTTGTTTTCTTTATATTAATATCCGTTATCTTTTTGATATGGATATCTGTTGAGGATTTCCGCAATAGGGAGATTAAAGAATTACGCATAGAGGGTTTAAAATATTTTTCAGAGAGGGACCTAAAAGAGAGTGTAGATATTTTTAATGAAGGAAAAATTTTTAAATCATCACCTGAAGAGGTAAAAGATACATTACTCAAAATTCCTTTTGTTGAAGATTGTAGCGTGGAAAGAAACTATGACAAAAAGATTATTATTATTTATATTAAAGAACTTGTCCCTTATGCCACATTACTTTCTGAAGACAAATTATTTCTTTTATCACATACAGGAAAAATCTTAAAACAGATTAATAATGTCAAAGAATCAGTAGGTCCTTTGATAACGGGGCTCAAACAGAAATATACGATGGAACCCGGAACATACCTTGACGATGAAGGATTATGGTCTGCCATGGAGTTCTGGTATGAATACAATCAAGTGCCTAAAAATAGACCCATTAACCTCTCTGAAATTGTAGTGGGTTCATCAGAAGATTTAAGGGTATTTTTCGATGAAGTCCCTTGTGAGACCCGGTGGAAAAGAGAAAATCTAAAACGACAAGTCCAAAATTTTGCTCTCGCTTTGAACAAGGTGGATTTGACACAATTCCCTTGCAAAGAATATATAGACCTTCGTTTTAATGATGACATTATTTATAAATAGAAAAAAGGACAAGTGATATAAATATAAAATTTATAAAAATATAACATGGGCACAATCCCGGAGGATAAAGCAATGAGCCAGAGATTTACTCTTATTGATGCAGATGACTTTGACCAGAATAAGAATGCAAAAGAAGTTGGAAGCGAATCCAGAGCAGTTCGTGGTTTTTCCGGTGTTATACCGGGGCAAGAAGACTTTCCCGGCAAAAAAATTCTTATAAAGGTATGTGGTGTGGGTGGAGGTGGAGGCAATGCTGTGGAAAGAATGATAAGACAACAAATGGAAGAAGTAGATTTTATCGCTATCAATACGGATGCACAGGCACTATCCCATTCCAGTGCACCGATAAAAATACAAATTGGAGTAGGAATTACAGGAGGTTTAGGCACGGGTTCCACTCCTGAAATTGGCGCCTGTGCTGCGGATGAAGACCGAGGAGCCATTCGTGAAGCCTTACAAGGTGCACACATGATATTCCTGACCGCAGGAATGGGAGGGGGCACAGGAACCGGTGCCGCACCTATTGTAGCAGAGGTAGCAAAAGAAGTAGGGGCACTTACTGTAGCCGTTGTTACCTTCCCGTTCACATTTGAAGGTCCTAAAAGGATACGAGATGCCCACGAAGGTATTAAAAGACTAAAAGAATATGTAGATGCCTTGATTGTAATTCCCAATGACCGTGTCGTTACCTTGAAAGATTTAGGTATGGAAGAAGCCTTTCTGAAAGTAGATGAAGTATTACATAACGGCATTAGAGCCATTACCGATTTAATTAAGATACCCCAACTAATAAACATAGATTTTGCCGATGTTCGCACCGTTTTACAAAATAGTGGAAGGGCACATCTGGGCGTGGGCTTTGCTCGTGGCGATAAAAGACCCGAAGAGGCTGTGCTTAGCGCTATTGAATGTAATTTTCTGGATAGTAAAAGTGTGGTCGGAGCCAAAGGCTCAATCCTGAACATTCATGGAGGCTCCGATATGAAAATAGATGAAGTATTGCGTGCAGGCAATAAATTGAGAGAAATATTGGGTCCTGATGCAAATATTATTTTTGGGGCTATGGTTAGCAAAGAACCAAGAGAAGAACTGTGCGTAACTGTTATTGCCGCAGGATTTCCGGAAGAACCCAAAGTAAATGAATTTATACCCAAGACCATTACTCATATTTCAGACGAAAACCGAACACCTGCCATAGAAACGAAACCTTCACCTCCATTAGAAAATAAACATAAAATTCAAACCCCTCCTTCTAGTATAATAGATAATAATGAACATAATGATGATGAACTATTTCCAAAAGAAATATTGAAAAAGACAGAAGAAAATAGTCAAGAGAAAAAAAATGATAAACCTACTTTGAACCCGGTTCCGCCATGGTTACGCAGATATGTAAATAAAAAACCAGAATAGAAAAGACACAAAATATTAATGAGCACTTCTTCCGTTCGAAACGAATTTACCAAACTTCTTCAAAGGTCTGTTCAGAAAGATGCCTCCGATATACACATAAAGACGGGAAGTCCTCCTTACTTCCGTATCAATGGAGAATTGGTCCCTGTTGGAGAAGAACCTATCTATCCTGAAATTATTTCGCAAATATTAAATATTATGCTAAATGATGAACAATTGAGACTCTTTTCTCAAAGGGGAGATTTAGATTTTGCCTATTCCGAAAAAGGGATTGGACGCTTTCGTGTAAGTGTTTTTCGTCAGCGAGGCACCGTTTCTTGTGTAATGAGAAGAATTAAAACACACATTCAGACTTTTGAAGAATTATACCTGCCTCCTCAAATTGTTCGTTTTACAGAACTACAACGCGGTCTTATTCTTATTGCAGGTACTACGGGTAGCGGAAAATCCACAACGCTCGCCGCAATTGTAGAATATATCAACCAGACACGACCCTGCCATGTTATTACCATTGAAGATCCTATCGAGTTCGTGCATGTAGACAAAAAAGCGGTAATCAACCAACGCGAAATTGCCATTGATACCCACGATTTTAATTCTGCCCTAAAAACAGTTATGAGACAGGACCCTGATGTCATAGTTATCGGTGAAATGCGAGACTATGAAACATTCATGGCAGCCGTCAGTGCCGCAGAAACAGGGCATCTTGTGTTCAGCACCTTACATACTACCAATATAATGCAGACAATAGACCGAATTGTAGATTTCTTTCCTACCCATCAACATGACCAGGTGCGTTCCCAATTGTCCATGAACTTAAAAGCCGTTATGTGCATGCGTCTTATTCCTCGTGCCGATGGGCGGGGTCGAGTTCCTGCCTGTGAAGTGCTGTTTAATACACCCATCGTCCGCAAACTGATAAAAGAAAATCGCGTCGCCCAGTTAGATACGGCCCTTCAACAAGGAAAAGAAGAAGGGATGCAAACTTTCAACGATAGCCTTTTCCAATTGGTGAGAAGTTCTCTTGTTACCGCTGAGATGGCGTTGGACATGTCAGACAACCCAGAAGAATTACAAATGATGCTGCAAGGAATTCGGCTGAGTTCCAAACGCGGAAGTATACTTAAATAAATAAAATAAGTCATATATCTCCTATATGACTTATTAAAAGATTATACAATTGCGGACTTGTAAATCTGGGCTGTTTCTGTGATAAGTGGATAATTCTCACTTGCCAGAAGTGTCTTGCTTACCAGGTTTCCACCAATGCCTAATGCAACAGCACCTGCCTCTAAAAATTTGTGTGCATTGTCCTGATTAATTCCTCCTGTGGGCACAAGAGGCAATTTGGGCAATGGTCCCAGCACGGCTTTAATATATTCTGGTCCACCAACACTTGCAGGGAATAGTTTAACAAAGTCTGCACCTGTCTGCCATGCGTTTAATAACTCTGTGGGTGTAAATCCGCCGCACATACTAACAACGCCGTAATTCCTTGCCATCGTGATAACCTCAGGGGATAGGGTCGGCGTGACTATAAAATCCGTTCCAGCAAGAATGGCTAAACGGCATGTAGTTGCATCTACTACCGTTCCTGCCCCAATCAAAATATCATTTTCTTCCCATTCCTTTTTTAAATTTTCAATAATGCTCAAAGCGTTGGGAGAGGTCATTGTAATCTCTATACATCGAATCCCGCCTTTATATAGTGCACGAACTGCCTTAAAGAATAACTCCTGTTTCAAGTCTGCACGAATTACAGCAATAATTTTTTCCGTTTGAATAAACTCTACAATTTCTTGATGTTTCATAAAAATTTCCTTCAAAAAAAATTATTTCCCTTCAAAAAAGCCTGCCTTATTTCGAACACGCAATCGCAAAGCATTCAAGCGTATAAATCCGGTAGCATCTGCTTGATTGTAGGCGCCCAAATCTTCTTCAAAGGTGCTGATTTGTGGGTCATATAAGGACCTGGGTGCTTTTCTGCCCACCACCATACATGAGCCTTTATATAACTTCAATCGAGCCGTGCCTGTAACATCTTTCTGGCTTTCATCTACAAACTTATTCAATGCTTCCATTTCTGGTGAGAACCAGAAACCGTTGTAAATAAGTTGTGCTATTTTAGGTGAGAGTTGGTCACGCATAAGCATTACCTCACGGTCCATTGTGACAGATTCAACGGCACGATGTGCTGCATAAAGTATCGTTCCTCCCGGTGTTTCATAAACTCCCCGTGATTTCATGCCTACGAACCGATTTTCAACCATATCCACACGCCCTATTCCATGCTTTCCACCGAGTTCATTTAAATAAGCAAGCAGTACCTCAGGCTCCATTTCCTTACCGTTGACAGCCTTTGGATAACCCTGTTCAAATTCTATCTCAATGTATTCAGGTTTATCTGGTGCTTTCGTTGGGTCGGCAGTCAACACAAACATATCCGCAGGTGGTTCCATCCATGGGTCTTCCAATATCCCACCTTCAAACGATATATGCAGCAAATTGCGGTCAGAAGAGTAAGGTTTGCTCTTTGACGCAGGCACAGGTATCCCATGCTTTTCCGCATAATCAATCATTTTTTCACGACTGTTCAAAGTCCATCGTGGGTCACGCCACGGTGCTATAATTTGCACACCCGGCTCAAACGCCATATAGGTTAATTCAAACCGAACCTGGTCATTGCCCTTACCCGTTGCACCATGCGCAACGGCATCTGCGTTCTTCTCACGGTAAACTTCAATCTGTGCTTTTGCAATAATAGGACGGGCAATACTTGTGCCCAATAAATAACACCCTTCATAAATGGCATTTGCACGCATCGCCTTATAGACAAAATCACGCACAAATTCCCGTTTGAGGTCTTTTACCACCGCATCAACAGCACCTGTGGCTAAGGCTTTTTTCCGTGCCGCTTCCAATTCTTCACCCTGCCCAATATCGGCTATATACGCAATCACTTCCGCATTAAATGTTTCAATAAGCCAACGCATAATAACGGAGGTATCCAGTCCCCCGGAGTAGGCTAAAACAATTCGCTTCGGTTGCTTTTCCATAATTATAACTCCTTGAAAAATTCATAATAATTTTAAAATTATTTCACCATTAAAAAACAATGACATCTATTATAATAGATATATTAGAGATTTTGCGAAGGCAAAACACATTTAAAAGAAGTGCTTATTTTTCAATAATATTTTATTGTTTGTTTTATTCTTAATTGTTATTGATAATAAGGTTAAGACCAGTTTTATGCCACCATTTTGAGGATTCAAAAAGTTAATAAAAATTTCTTAATGTGGGTTGTAGCCCAATAAGGTGACCATGATGGCTTTTTGTGCATGCAGGCGATTTTCTGCCTGGTCATAAACTATGGATTGGGGGCTATCAATCACTTCTGGCGTTACCTCTAAATCTCGATGGGCAGGAAGGCAGTGCATAAACTTTGCTCCCGACTTCGCTAATGACATCAATTTTTTGTTGACCTGATATGGTGCAAATATTTTCATCCGTTTTTCCTGTTCATGTTCCTGTCCCATGCTTGCCCAGACATCTGTGTAGACCACATCTGCATCTTTCATGCCTTTAACTATGTCGTGAACAATGCTCAGTCGTTCACCAACCTTTTGTTTTATATTATTCACTAAATTTGTATCGCCTGAATATCCTTCGGGACAAACGAGCCTGAGTCGGATAGGAAAATGGACTGTTGCTTCTGCCCATGAATGGAATACATTATTCCCATCACCTACAAAAACTACCTGTAAATCTTTCAAATTCTCTCCAAAGTGTTCTTGTAGAGTCATCACATCTGCCATAATCTGGCAAGGATGAAGTAAATCGCTCAGTGCATTGATAACGGGGATATGTGCATTTTGGGCAAGGCAAATCAAATCGTCATGGCTAAAAGTCCGTGCAACAATCAAGTCCACCCATCGTTCTAAATTCTTGGCTACATCAGGAACAGATTCCCTTTCTCCCAATTTCATATCCATAACAATCGTTTCACCCCCGAGATGAAACATGCCTACTTGAAAGGTAAGTTTCGTCCGCAAACTGGGTTTTTCAAAAAACATTGCTTGTGTTTTCCCGTGTAGCCATCCATGAGGCAAACCCTTCTTTTGCAATATCTTTAACTCATGGGCAAGGGCTAACATCTTGTAGATTTCTTCAGTGGAAAAATCAAGAAGAGAAAGAAAATCCTTTACCATCCCAGCACTCCTAATGCTTGTTGTATTGATTGTATCGCTTGTGTGAGCGTGTCTTTCTCAATTATCAATGGGGGTAAAAACCGTAATACATTGGGTCCGGCAGAACCAGCAATTATCCCTTGTATTAGCAATTGATTAAGAAGAGGTGATACAGGTTCATCAAATTCCACTCCTACCATAAGTCCCCGTCCACGCACCTCTTTTATCTTACTGTGGGATTGGGCAATTTGTTGAAGTTCGTTTATAAAATAATTACCCAGTTCTTGCACCTTTTCCATAAAACCGGGTTGGGTCAATTCATTCAAAACGGTCAAGGCAGTTGCCGTGCTCAATGGATTTCCACCAAAAGTGCACGCATGAGAACCCGGACCAAACCCCTGCGACACTTCCTCTGTGCAACCCATAGCACCAATCGGCACACCATTTGCCAGCCCTTTGGCTAAAGTCATAATGTCAGGTAATACACCATACCCCTGATGTGCAAAAAGATGACCTGTTCTACCCAATCCTGTTTGAACTTCATCAAAAATAAGGAGCAATTGATTCTCATCGCAAATTTTGCGAACTTCTTTCAAATAATTTTCCGAAGGCATACGAATTCCACCTTCACCCTGAATAGGTTCCAGCATTATGGCACCTGTTTCCTTCGTGATTGCTTTTTGTAGTGCTTCGGAATCATTGTAGGGGACATAAGTAAATCCTGGCACCATGGGTTCAAACCCTTTGTGATATTTTGGCTGCCCGGTTGCTGTAATTGTAGCCAAGGTGCGACCATGAAACGATTGCTCCGCAGTGATAATATGCGGTTTCGGCGTTCCTTTATTTGCCCAATACCGTCTTACAATTTTTATTGCGGCTTCATTTGCTTCTGCACCTCCATTACAGAAAAACCACCTTTGGGCAAAGCACAACTCACTTAATTTCTTAGCCAATAAGACCTGAGGCTCGATATTATATAAATTCGATACATGAATTAATTTTTGAGATTGTTCAATAATAGTTTGCGTCACCTTCGGATGGCAATGCCCCAGATTGCAAACAGCTATCCCTGAAAACAAGTCAAGGTATTCTTTTCCATCAGCATCCCATACTCGTGTTCCTTTGCCCCGAACCAGGGCGAGGTCCCTGGAACCGTAAGTATTAATTAAGTATTGACCTGCTAAATTTTTTATTTCTGTGTTATTCATGTTCCTTTTACCTCAACAGATTTTTGGATTAAGATTTGCATATTATAAAACAAATTTTGGTGCACCCTTAAAAAGGAATGCACCAAAAACATTTCAAAATAAAAAGCACAAATCTCCTATATATTACGAAGTTTTGGTACTGGAAGTCGTTTCTTTGCTACTGCTACTGATTTTACTCTCCGTAGATGATTTTCCATTTCCATCGGAAGAAGTAGTAGCCTTGTGATGCGAACTACTTCCGTTATTACCCTTTTTCTTGTAATCTGTTTCGTAAAATCCACTACCTTTAAAAATAATTCCTGCACCTGTGCCAATCAAACGATGACACTTTCCTTTGCATTTTTCACAAACAACTTTTGGCTCTGCGGTAATAGAATGAAAATAGTCAAACTGATGTCCGCATTTCTCACATTCATAAGTATAAGTAGGCATGCCCATCGCCTCCTTTATTGTAATTAAATAAAAAATCTCCTTTTACCTCTAAACGAAAAAATAGTTTGGCCGGTAATACAGAGGATAGAATAAAAGGTTTTTAATAAAAAATAATGTTATCACTTCCTTAATCTAAAAATCAAATATTTATAAAGTCAATGTTAAAGTCAATGTTTGCAAATAAAATATTTCTAATTTGCAAAATCCCTACATTTTAGTATTTTAAAGTTGTCTGTTAATACATATATGTATTTTTATATACTAAAAATATAGTTTGTTAAAGTTAAAGAAATCCTTAAAACGCATATTTGTTGGTATTTTTCTAATAAAACAATAGTCAAAAGCAAGTTTGGCATTTATATTGCTATAAATATAGGACATAAATGTTAGTAATCTATTTGTTATAATATTTCTCATTCACATTTTTTTCTAAGGAAAATATAAATTAATAAAAGGCTGTGATAATGAAGAAAATTGAAGCAATTATTAAACCCTTTAAGTTGGAAGAAGTAAAAGAAGCACTTGCCGAGATTGGTTGCAAAGGTCTGACGGTTTCCGAAGTTAAAGGCTTTGGACGACAGCATGGGCATAAAGAATTATATCGTGGTGCAGAATATGTTGTAGAATTTGTGCCCAAAATAAAGATTGAAGTGGTTGTTGTAGATGACATGGTTGAGACAGTCGTAAAAGCCATTTTGAAATCTGCTTCCACAGGTCGAATTGGTGACGGTAAAATATTCATTACCCCCGTTGAAGAAGCCATACGAATAAGAACAGGAGAAACAGGAGATATTGTAGTCTCTTAAAATAAATTTTCGGTAAAAATGAACAAATCTATCAATTATAAGGAGGATTTATGTATAAGGATTTATCACCTAAAGAAGTATTAGCGGTAATCAAAGAAAAGAATATTCAATTTGTTGATTTGCGATTCATGGATTTTCCCGGACTTCAACAGCATTTTACCTTTCCCGTTTCGCAAATTGATGAAGAAGTGTTTGAGTCAGGCATAGGCTTTGATGGTTCAAGTATCCGTGGCTGGCAAAGCATCCACGAAAGCGATATGCTTGTATTGCCTGATTCGCGAACTGCTTTTATAGACCCCTTTTCTGACATTCCTACTTTGGTAATCTATTGCAACATTTTAGACCCCATTACAAAAGAGCGGTATTCACGCGACCCAAGGAATGTAGCCCAAAAAGCAGAGAATTATTTAATATCTACGGGACTTGCTGATACCTGTTATATCGGTCCTGAGGCAGAGTTCTTTATTTTCGATAATATTCGTTATGACCAGACTTCGAACAGTGGGTACTATTTTATTGACAGCGAAGAAGGAATATGGAACAGTGGTAGAGATGAAAACCCCAACCTTGGTTATAAACTACGCTACAAAGAAGGGTATTTCCCCATTCCACCATCAGACGCCACATATAATATTCGTAGCGAAATGGTCGCCTTAATGGTAGAGTGTGGTATAAAGGTAGAATGTCATCATCATGAAGTTGCCACAGGTGGACAGGCAGAAATTGATATGTGTTATGCACCCCTAACACAAATGGCAGACCAATTGACCCTCTACAAATACATCATTAAAAATGTGGCAAAGAGACATAGAAAAACGGTAACCTTTATGCCTAAACCTTTGTTCAGCGATAATGGTTCAGGAATGCACTGCCATATTTCTTTATGGAAAGGTGGAAAGCCCCTATTTGCAGGGAATAAATATGCTGGTTTAAGTCAGGAAGCACTCTGGTTTATTGGCGGCTTGTTAAAACATGCCAATGCCCTTGTCGCTTTGACCAATCCTACAACCAACAGTTATAAGAGATTGGTACCCGGTTACGAAGCACCTGTAAACATTGCTTACTCTGCACGCAATCGAAGTGCCTGTTGCCGTATCCCGATGTATTCACCCAGTCCCAAGGCGAAGCGAATTGAGTTCCGAGTTCCCGACCCGTCTTGCAACCCCTATATGGCATTTGCCGCATTGTTAATGGCAGGTCTGGATGGTATTCAAAACAAGATGGACCCGGGTGAACCGATGGATAAAGATTTATATGATTTACCACCTGAAGAGAAGGCACTAATTCCACAAGTGCCGGGCAGTCTTGCACAAGCCCTGAACGCCTTATCTAAGGATTATGAATTTCTGACCAAAGGGGATGTGTTTACGGAAGATGTATTAAAGACATGGATTGAATACAAACGAGTCCGCGAAGTAGAAGCCGTGAATCTAAGACCGCATCCCTACGAGTTTATGCTGTATTTTGACATTTAACAAAAATTAGATAGACGATTGCCCCTATTGAATGACAGTTTTCTATCATATTTCCAAGACTAAAACCCTTGTGTTCTATCAGATTCCTTCGTTATGAAGTTTTTCTAAATAAGTAATGAGTAAATCTAAAAATTTTTCTGAGTTGCCATCTATTTTACATTCTAAATAGGGATATTCTTCCCAGTCTGTCTTTATATTTTCGGACAGTATTTGATATGCGTATCGTTTTCTTTCGGGAGTTATCGGATGATAGGTATCGAATAGGATATAAAGTTGATTTTTGTTTAAAGTCATTTTCTTTACACCCAAATCAACAGCGAGAACGCGTGCCTTCATAATTTTTACTACATTCTCCACAGGTTCAGGAATGGGACCATATCTGTCCCGAAGTTCTTCAAGTAGTTCAGAGCATTCTTCTGATGTCTGGACAGCGGCAATACGCTGATACCATTGCATCTTTTCAAGCGAACTGGGTATATAATCGTCCAATATGCGTGCGGAAATGTTTGCCTCAAATGGAGGCATTTTTTTGCGGATAATAGGTTCCCCTTTTATCTCGGCAATGGCTTCTTCAATGAGTTCCCGATAAGTATCCAATCCAACGGCGTTAATGTGTCCACTTTGTTCCGGACCTAACAAATCACCTGCTCCACGAATTTCTAAATCTTTTAAGGCTACTTGCAAACCCGAACCTAAGGTTGTAAAGTCTTCGATGGTTTTCAATCGTTCTTGTGCTTCTCGTGTTAATGACCTGTCTGATGGTACAAGCAGATAGGCAAAGGCTCGGTGTTTATATCGTCCCACTCTGCCGCGAATTTGATACAACTCGCTCAAACCGAACCTATCTGCACGGTCAACAATAATCGTGTTTACATTTGGAATATCAATCCCCGAGGCAATAATTGTTGTACAGACCAGCACATCTATCTCACGATTAATAAATGCCGTCATTACACGCTCCAGTTCATTTTTAGACATCTGTCCATGACCAATCCCTATACGAGCATGGGGTAGTAGTTGTTGAAGTTTCATAGCAGTAAATTCAATGGTTTGTACGCGATTGTGCAAGTAATAAACCTGCCCTTCTCTTCGCAATTCCCTTTCTATGGCTTCCTTAATAACTTCCGGTGAAGCATGGGTAATACAAGTATGTATGGGCAATCGGTCGTTCGGTGCAGTATTAATCACACTCATATCGTGAATCCCAGAAAGGCAAAATTGAAGTGTTCGTGGTATCGGCGTTGCTGTAAGCGTAAGGGTATCTACATGCTCACGAAGTTTTTTCAACTGCTCTTTATGCCGAACGCCAAAACGCTGCTCCTCATCTATCACAAGTAGTCCCAAATCTTTGAATTGAACATCTTTTGATAATAGACGGTGTGTGCCAATGACTATATCTACTTCGCCTGTAATTAAACCTTCCAGCACCTTTTTTATTTCCTTTGTTGTTCGCAATCTACTCAGAACTGCAATACGAATCGGAAACCCTGCCATCCGTTCCTGAAAGGTATGCCAGTGTTGATGAACAAGCACTGTTGTAGGTGCAAGAACTGCAACCTGCTTGCCGTCCATTACCGTTTTGAAACTTGCCCGTATTGCCACCTCTGTTTTGCCAAAACCTACATCTCCACAAATCAGGCGGTCCATAGGTTTGGGCGATTCCATATCTTGCTTTACCTCCTCAATGGCTCGATACTGGTCAGGCGTTTCCTCATAATCAAAAGCCTCTTCCATTTGCCTTTGCCAGGGTGTATCCGGAGAGAAAGAAAAACCAGTAGAATGATGGCGTTTTGCATACAATTTTAATAACTCTTCTGCAAACTGCTTGACCGATTCCCTAACTTTTTCTTTTGTTTTGCTCCATGTCTTTCCACCCATCTTATCGAGATTTGGAGTAACATCTTCACCTGAAATATATTTCCGAACCTGGTCCAACTGGGTAATAGGAATATAAAGCATGTCCCCATCGCGATATACGATTCCAAGATAATCACTGGTTCTTTCAGGGAGACGATGAAGCCCTGTAAACTTGCCAATTCCATGAACCTCATGAACCACATAATCACCGGGCTTCAAATCCGTTAAGGAATAAACACGAGTGCCTTTTCGGAAAAAACGACCTCTTCTGCGAACAAATCTTCTACCAAACAAATCACTTTCACTAAGAAGAATAAACTTCTCATCAGGATAGATAAAGCCTGAACGGATTTTACCAATTTCTACTTTTAAGTCAAACGAATCCTTGTCTAAGCGATACCCCTGTTCAGCAATCAGTTCATACATTCTCAATTGCTCTGAGGGAGTATTACACAGAATACGCACCTGATATTTTTCTATATCCCATTGTTTTAACTGTTCCCAGAAATCGCTTAAACTTTTTGTCCATGCTTGCAAGGAGTTCATCGGGATGACAATCCGTGGAACAGAACGGTCAGGCAGGGATAAAGACGCTATCTCCATGTTAGTAAATGCCTTGACTCCCTCAGCAATCTCTTTAGAAGTAAATGTATAAGCATTCTCGCCAAATTCATACTCAATCTTTTCAGATTGAGTTGTGATATTCAGTGGTTCATCCCATACTATTATTGTTTCCTTCGGTAAATATTCTAATAGACTGTTTTTTTCATGAGGAACAGTATTTTTTAACAACAAATCCTTCTCTGTCTTAAGGACAATATCAACATAATCAACAGGGGCAATACTCTTTTGTGTTTCGGGGTCAAATTCACGAATGGATTCAATTATGTCTCCAAAAAATTCTAAACGAATAGGCAACTCATGGGCATAAGGGAATATATCCAGGATACCTCCCCTTCTGCTAAATTCGCCGTGTTGAGAGACACTTGCTTCCCGTTCATAACCAGAATTTATTAATACTTCCGTTAATTTTTCTAAATCGTATTCTTGCTCCACGGCTACATGTAGTTTCTGACTTTCCAGCGATTTGCGTGATGGCACAACCTGCAAAAGGGAGCGTATTGAGGTAACAATAATTTTAGGCATCTGTTTACCGGAAACAATACGAGTGAGTAGGTTCAGCCGTTCAGAAACAATATCCTCAGCAGGGTCAATAATATCCGTGGGTAGAGTTTCCCATGGCGGGAAAAAGGCACAATCGTCCTCTGAAGATAGAGTTATAAAATCTTCATATACCCCCTCTGCGGTTTGAGTGTCAGCAGTAACTACAAGCATAGGCTTGTTTAACAGCGAACCAACCAGATACGGAATTACACTCTTTCCTGCTCCCCAGGGTCCTACTACTTGCACAAGATTGGACTTCTGTATCTGCCCGGTTAGCCCTTCAACTATTTTAAAGTTTTTTATAGAGACACTCATAGGTTATATACTGCGAACACCTTTATACGCCCCCACAATATGATGGCAAACATTATATAAATGAATAATAATCCTTTTATATATTAACGAATAATAATGGCTTCTCGTTCAGGTCCGACGGAAATATATTTAATTGGGCATTCAATCATTTTTTCAATTTCCAGTACATAACTTTGTGCATTTTGGGGAAGGTCTTCAAACCGTCGAACTTTGGAAATATCCTTATCCCAGCCCGGAAGTTCAATGTATACAGGCTTTGCCTCTTCAAGTATAGGATTTATTGGGAAATTGTCAATTAACTTGTCCCTAAATTTATAATGAGTACAGATTTTCAAAGAATTTCTTCCTGTGAGACTGTCCAACTTTGTCAGAGCCACTTCCGTAGCACCTTGAATCTTTATACCGTATCTTGTGGCTACGGCGTCAAAGTGTCCGATAGTCCGGGGTCTGCCTGTCGCAGCACCATATTCCTTTGCGACTTCCCGCAATTGATTTGCATCTTCCGACTCCATTAGGGTTATAAAGGGTCCCTCACCAACGCAAGTGGAAAAGGCTTTTACTACTGCTATCACCTGGTCTGGTTGAAAACCAAAAAGTCCGCCACCAATAGGAGCATACGCCGCAAGGGTGCATGAAGAGGTTGTGTATGGATAAATTCCAAAGTAAAGGTCTCTTAATGTCCCTAATTGTGCTTCAAAAAGTATATTCTTTCCTTTGCTTGCAGCATGGGTGAGCACTTCATTTGTATCCTGGATATAAGGGAGTAATGATTTGCTCCACTTTTGTGTCCAGTCCCAGATTTCTTCAAAGGCGAACGGCTTATCCTTGCCATAAACACCTTTCGCAATTTGCAGTTTCCATTCCACTATTTGTGCCATCCTATTTTTGAGCCATTCAGGATAAAAAAGTTCCCCCATCAAAACACCTTTTTTTACGGTTCGGTCTCCATAAACCGGGGCAATACCGCGTCGGGTTGAGCCATAAGCGTTCTTGCCCAATCGCTCCTCTTCCCATGCGTCTTCAAGGCGATGGTAGGGGAAGCAAATCATTGCCCGCTCAGAAATCATAATTTGTGGATTTATCCCTTTCTCTTTGAAACTCTCTATTTCCTTGACTAAACTCTCCATGTCAATTGCCATACCCGGACCCAATATGTTCACTGCTTTTTTATTAAATACGCCGGAAGGAATCAAATGAAGTTTAAACTCTCCATATTCATTAATAACGGTATGTCCTGCATTGTTTCCCCCTTGATACCGAACTACAAAATCCGCATCTTGTGCGAAATAATCTACCATGCGTCCTTTGCCTTCATCGCCCCAGTTGGCTCCCACAATAATTTTTATACTCATAATCATACCCTTTAACTATATTGTAATCTTCACAAAAAAACGGGCCGAAACTCATCTCGACCCGTTTCTGCGTTATGATTATACCTAAAACTATTATCTCGAATAGAACCCAATAACTCCAGGTGTATCTTCAAGGAAAGGTAAACTTTCTTCAGCGGGTTCTGCAACCACATGTCCTTCAAACGATTTTGCCTCACGCGACAAATGTGGCGGAATTTCCTGATACGGATTTTCTGCCCCTTCGACTATCATCGGAATTTTCTGACTTTTTTCACGAACTGTTATTTTCATTCCAGGTTTAACTAAAAAGGAGGGAATATTCACTTTTTTCCCATCTACTAAAAAGTGGCTATGAGTCACCAATTGACGAGCCGCAGAAATAGTAGGAGCAAAACCTAAACGATATACCACCGTGTCAAGACGAGACTCTAACAATTTCATCAAGTTTACACCTGTATCTCCCGTAATACGCTTGGCTTCTTGAAATATCTTTCGCATCTGTCGTTCCATTAAGCCATAGTGCATACGAATTTTTTGTTTTGCAAGCAATTGCTTTGCATAGACAGAAAGTTTCCCTTTCGGGTCTCTGCCGTGTTGCCCCGGTCTAAAGGGACGCTTTTTTGATGGACACTTTGGGCTTCCCCAAATACAGGAACCCAAACGCCGACACAGTTTGTGTTTCGGACCTGAATATCTTCCCATAGATTTTGTTGCTTCCTTACTTTAATTTGTGTTTTTCAATAAACAAAAAAATGCACACACTCTTTTTCACAGCCGCGGAAAGATAGAGGTGTAAAAATTAATCTTTTATGAAATATTATATTATAAATATTTTGTAAAAGGAAAAACAAATTTATTCTTATGGGTTAAATATCTACATTTACATAGATAAATAATAATTTTATTTTTTTTCTATTTCCTATTATGCTTTATTGGTTGTATAATTATCTAACTATAAAAAAACACAAGAGTAGAAAGGGATAAAAAATGTTATCTGTTTACCAGCAAAGCAACTTTGTATTGGCCGTTTCTATTTTACTTTTCGTAGGTATATTTTTCATGCCTTTACTTTCCGCAGAGGCACAAGATAATAAGCAAGAAGGGGCTATTCGTGTTGCAATCATTACCGGTGGACACGATTATGATAAAGAACCCTTCAACGAAATGTGGGCAAGCATGAGCAATATCCAGCCTAATTATTTTGATTATAGTTCTGGGAAATGTGCATTTTTCGATAATGACCGTTATAAAGAGTTTGATGTGATTGTTCTATACAACTTCCATCAAAAGATAACAAAAGAGCAACAAAAAAACTTTCTGGATATGCTTCACAGCGGTAAAAAACTAATTGTCCTGCATCATGCCGTATCTGCTTTTCCAGAGTGGGATGAATTTGCAAAGATTATAGGTGCCAAATATTTTTCAGAAGATACGGTTTGGGATGGGAAAAAGTATGAGAGGTCAAAATATAAGCATGATGTAAAAGTGCCTGTACATGTTGTTGATAAAAATCATCCCATCACACAGGGTGTAGATGATTTTGAAGAGATTGATGAGGTATATAGCCAATATCAAATCTTTCCAGATGTTCATGTTCTTCTTACTACAAATCATCCTGATAGTGCCTCTTTTTTGTCATGGGTTAATAAGTATGAAAATACAGAGGTCTTTTTTATGGAGTTGGGGCATGGACCTCAATCCTTTAAAAATGAACAATTCAGAAGAATGATGAACAATGCAATCTTATGGGCAGCAGAGAAAAGTGAAAAAAATAAGTAATAAGTTAAGAATAGAAAGGAATACAATGAATAGAAAAATATTTATTACAACTATTTTATTGTTGATTTTATTCGTCGGAAACATCTCTTTTGCAGAAGATTTACCTTTCTTTAAGGAATTTTTTGCAATGGATACTGCTACGAAAGATGCGGAACACGCAACACCTGATTTACAGGCTACTATTGTCAAAGAATTAGGCTTTACAGGTATGGCATGGACAGGTTTTGAACAACTACCTGAGTTAAAATCTGCACTACAAACCCACGGTTTAAAATTGTATGCAATATATCTCTGGGGGAGTATTGAAAAAGATGGATTTCAGATTCAGCCCGGCTTAGCGGAAGTGTTGGAAACAATGAAAGGAAATGAATATTTCCTCTGGCTAACCATTAATAGTCAGACATGGAAAACAGATGAGCCCGAAGCCAGACAACAGGCACTAGCATTAATACGAACTATGGCAGACCAGGTCTCACCGTATGGGGTGAAGATTGCCCTGTATCCACACGCGGGTTGCTGGTTAGAAAAGACAGAACAAGCCTTCCAATTGGCACAAGATTCTGGTAAAACCAATGTAGGTATTTCCTTTAATTTGTGTCATTCCTTGAAATCAGATGGGCAAGATACCAATCTAGATTTGCTCATCCGCAAAGTAGAAACCAGGTTGTTTGTTATAACAATAAATGGTGCAGAAGTTCCGGGCAATGATTGGGACAAACTAATTCAACCGCTGGACAAGGGCAATTTTGACCTGAAACCTTTGCTAATAACATTGAAATCGGTTGGATATACAGGACCTATTGGTTTGCAGGGCTATGGCATTCAGGAGCCTGTGAAGGGACATTTGCCTCGTTCTATGGAAGCATGGAAAAAATTAGTAGCGTCTGTTTCTACATATCAGCCCATACGGATTTCTACTGATGATTTGCAAAGTTTCCGTGAGCCCACAGGTGATTGGTATGCAGGTGGAGATGCTATCCTTGAACCTAATGATGAATCTCGGTTAACCTCTTTGCCCGGTATAGGTGTGCTTATCAATGGCAAAGAGGGGAAAACAAATCATCTTATAACAAAGGATGAATTTGGTGATGTTGAGTTGCATATTGAATTTATGGTGCCCAAAGGCTCAAACTCGGGTGTATATTTTCAGGGGAGATATGAAATACAGGTGTTGGACAGTTGGGGGGTTGCCGAACCAAAATATAGCGATTGTGGCGGCATTTATCAACGGTGGCATGAGGAACCTGGACTTTCCGAAGACCAACGCGGTTATGAAGGCAAATCTCCCAGGATAAACGCATCCCGGCCACCAGGAACCTGGCAAAGTTTCGATGTAATTTTTAAGGCACCCAGATTTGATAGCGAAGGAAAGAAAGTTGCCAATGCAAAATTTGTGCGTGTGGTTTACAATGGCGTTGTAGTCCATGAGAACGAAGAGGTATCCGGTCCGACGCGTGCCGCTTTATACAACGATGAAGCCACCAAAGGACCTGTTATGCTGCAGGGAGACCATGGTCCCGTCGCATACAGAAACTTCTGGATTCGTCCCTTGACTGAAAAAGAGTAAGAAACAAGATAAGGGAGCCTGAACATGAGTAAAAAGAGATGTGAAAAGAAAACTTCAAGACGAGAATTTTTAAAAACCACTACAACGCTTGCTGCTTTTCCTTTGTTGCCTTCATTTTCCCTTTTTGGCGAGCAACCCAAGCCCAGTGAAAAGGTAGGCGTAGGTTTTATTGGCAGTGGTGACCGAGCAAGACAAATAATGAACTCATTATTCTCAGTAGAAGATGCACAAATCCGTGCCTTATGCGATGTGCGCAAAGAGAATCTGGACGAGTCAAACAAACTTGCTTCTAAAAAGTTCAAAGATGTTGCATTATACACTGACTTTCGAGAACTCTTATCTCGCTCAGATATTGATGCTGTGTTTATAGCAACCAACGACCACTGGCATGGCATTGCAGCCGTTCTTGCTGCACAAGCAGGCAAAGACATGTATGTTGAAAAACCACTGTGTATATCTCTCCAAGACGATATGAAAGTCCGTGAAGCAATCAAGAAGCATAACCGTATCTTTCAGTTTGGAACACAACAACGCTCTAGCGAAAAATTCCTGTTTGCTTGCGAACTGGTGCTAAACGGATACATTGGTGAACTTAAGAAAATTCGGGTTGGTGTTCCTTATGGAATGGTTGGTCCTATATGCAAAGAAGAACCTGTTCCAGAGGATATTAATTACGAAATGTGGTTGGGACCTGCTCCTACTGTGCCTTATTGCAGAGATAGGATTATCCGACCAAACTGGTATCACATTTCCGATTATGCTATGGGATTTATTGCTGGCTGGGGAATCCATCATGTTGATATAGCCCAATGGGGACACGGGAACGACGATAAATCCGGACCCGTCCAATATGAAGGCAAAGGCGAATTTCCAAAAGAGGGCGTATGCGATTGCGCTATGTTCTGGGATGTTCAGGCAAAGTATGCTGATGGGGTTATTCTACATTTCACAAGCGAGCAGACTGAGAAAAAAGAACCCAACTTAAATCCGCATGGTATCACTTTTGAAGGAACAGAAGGAACCGTCTTTGTCCGACGCGAAACAATGAATACCAATCCTGAATCGCTTATGGATATAAAATTCAAGCCCACGGACATTCGTCTCTATCAGAGCAAAAACCATTTGCAGAACTTTATTGATTGTGTTAAGACCAGAAAACAAACCGTAAGTCCCATTGATGTAGCAGTCCGTTCCAATCATATCTGCTTATTAAGTGATATTGCTATCAGAACTGGCAAAATTATTCATTGGGACACTGAAAAAGAAACTATTACAGACCCCATCCAACTACCCGATAATGTGCAGAAACTCATTCATCGCCCCAAAAAATCCCCCTGGGATATTATTTAATAACCTTTTTCAATATCAGTTTATATTTTCTATCTTTGTCTATTAGATTTATGAAGTTTCATCACTTGTTTAGGGATTGGATAGTGTCTAATTTCGTAATATTCAGGTGAAAGGT
>CAZJTZ010000017.1:0-71204 GCA_964549105.1 uncultured Nitrospirales bacterium | reverse complement strand
TTTTTGCAATACAAGTAGGTGCTATTACATCTCTAACTTATCTTTACTTCGTGTTCAGGAAATATAAAAGTGAAGAAGAAGTCCCTTTAGAACCTATAAAGACATGGGTTCCAACCTTCTTCCTTATCTTTCTGATTATTTCTCTCGCCGTCTCCTCTTTCTTTGAAGAAACCTTATTTACTTCTGCTGGTTTTATTTGCATGGTAATAGCACTTGTTGGTTTGACCTGGGCAAAATTATCACACAATATTTCCATAGTAAAATCTACAAAAAAATTAGATTGGGACACTACCATATTTTTGGCAGGTGTTTTTATCTTAGTAGGTACATTAAATAAATTTGGCTGGACAAATGACATAGCTGAAGCAATTCATACATATATGGGAGATAATCGAGTTACCATCTACATCGCATTAATAATTATTTCTATTGTTTTATCTGGCTTCATTGATAATGTTCCTTACCTTGCTGCAATGCTGCCTGTAACAACTATTCTTGCGGAAAAGGGCGGTGGAGACCCTACCTTGTTTTACTTTGGACTACTCATGGGCGCATGTCTTGGAGGGAATATGACCCCGATTGGTGCATCCGCAAATATCGTAGGAACAGGACTGTTAAATAAAGAAGGATACCCAGTCTCATTTCTACAATGGACAAAAATTGCAGTGCCATTTACCTTTATCGCAGTTATTCCTGCCTCGATTTTTGCCCTGCTAATTTGGCTATAATAAATAGTATTAAAAACTTAATGAGGAGTTTCGGCTATGTCTTTTGCTTTATTTCTTGTTTCTCAATGTATAATTTTCCAGAATTCTCCTATTCTATCAACCAACGATTTTGTTGAAACAGTCCAAAAAGAGGGGGGAATGGTTAATTATGTATTTACCGATGACAGACCTTTTAACGAGTGTCATGCTTCAACCCTTGTAGAAACTGCGGATAGTAAAATCCTCTGTGCCTGGTTTGGAGGAACGGAAGAAAAAAATCCTGATGTTGCTATATGGCTTTCCCAGTGGAACAACGAGGTTTGGTCAAAACCTGTAAAAGTTGCTAAAGTTTGTGAAGAAGCCCATTGGAATCCTGTGCTATTCAAAGACCAGGATAACATTATCTATCTATTCTTCAAGGTAGGGAAGGATGTCCCTGTCTGGTCAACATATTGGATGAAATCAACTGATAACGGAAATACATGGACCGAGCCAGTAGAATTAGTCCCCGGAGACATTGGCGGAAGAGGTCCTGTAAAAAATAAACCTATTATCCTTTCTGACGGTGCCTGGCTTGCACCTGCGTCAATTGAGACCACGGTATGGCGATGTTTTGCCGATAGAACCACTGATAAAGGGAAAACATGGATACGAAGTGAAGAGTGGGATATGAAATCGTCAGGTATCCGTGGTAAGGGTGTTATTCAGCCTACCTTTTGGGAATCTTCGCCTAACCATGTTCATGCTCTTATGCGTTCAACTGGTGGACGTATCGCTCGGTGCGACTCCAAAGATGGAGGGAAAACCTGGGGCAAAGTATATAAAACAAAACTTCCTAATAATAATAGTGGAATAGACCTTGTAAAAAATGTAGATGGTATTTTATGGTTGGTTTATAACCCTGTTTCTATAAACAGAGGTCCTCGGAACCCCTTAACACTTGCCTTCTCTAAAGATAACGGAAATACATGGACACGACTGGTTCACCTCGAAAATGACCCAATTATTACGCATGAATATTCTTATCCTTCAATAATTACAACTCAAAAGGGTATTGCTATTTCTTATACATGGCGCCGGAATCGAATAAAATTTTTAAATATCCCCAACATAAACAAGTTGTCCGATAACGGTCCTGAATTTCCTGCACAAATAAAATTTTGTGAAATTTCCAACAATTTATTAAAAAAATACACAAATCCCTAATTTTTGAATCCTCTACTTTTTTAATCTTCAATTTCTGTAAATAGTTGTTTTTGAAACAGGTAGTGTCCATATTTAGTCATAATAGATACATTCAAAGAAAGGGATAATAATGTATAGACTTATAAGATTAATCGTATTTTCCTTCATTCTATTTAATGGACTTGCTGTTTTATCTTCTCCAGTCTCTGCCGAACCTATATTTAAGGCAGGTTTTGCTGCAAAGGATATTACGCCGCCCAACGGTATTCCTATGTGGGGCTACGGAGCAAGACATGACTATCCCGCCGAAGGAGCAAAGTTTCCATTATTTTTCAAAGTTGTTGTTATTGATGACGGAACAAATCGCATTGCTATTGGTGGATTGGATTTAGGTCGTTCACCTACACAAAAGTCTATAGAACGAATATCAGAACAGGTAAAAACACAATGTCAGGTTTCGGGACTTATGCTTGTCGGTTCGCATACACATCACGGACCTGTTCTTGAATTAATTGATGAACCAAATTATGGCAAAGGTAAATTTGACGCTACTATTCAATATGTCGCAGACCTTGAAAATAAAATTTGTGAAGCCATTTCAGAAGCATGTAGTAAACTTACACCTGCAAAAATTGGTTGGATAAGTGAACAAACTGACTTGAATCGAAATCGTACCTCTAAAAAAGAGCCGAAGGTTCGTGACCCTGAACTTACATTAATCAGAATAGATACAGTGGATAATCAACCAATTGCTGCCATTGTAAATTTTTCTGCTCATGCTATTTTGGATAATATACTTGACCGCAAATGGAGTGCAGATTGGCCTGGAATTATGAAAAAACGATTTGAGGAACTTACAAATGTCCCGTGTATCTTTCTTCAAGGTTCTACGGGTGATATGTCTCCAAATACCAATGAACAACGAAAGGGAATGATAGGCTTTGGAAATGCAATCGGCGAATATGCCGCAGACTTATATCAAAAAACTCCCACTCATGTTCCTGCTCAACCACAGATACAATACAAATCAGAACGATTTTCATATCCTGCACGAATGGACACTTCTAATCCAATGGTTATTGCTGTATATAAACAGGGATTTTTCCCTGAATTTGTTAACGCACTATTAAAAGAATATTCTAATAACACTATACCTGTAACATTAACCACTACTCTTATCAATAAAGAATTAGCAATCGTGGGTGGCTCTGGTGAATTTTTTTCTGGACTTGCCCTTCGATTAAAGGCAAATTCACCTGCTAAAAAAACGATTTTTGTGGGCTATTGCAATGGTCATTCTCTTTATATTCCTACGGTTGAAGCAGTGGAAGAAGGGGGATATGGTGCAGACCCGATGTTTGCATGGGTTCCACCAGGAACCGGTGAAGCACTTATTGACAAAGCCTGCTCAAACATCAAAGAAATGTTAGAAAAATAAAGCCCCTTGTTCTTTTCATAAAAACAAGGGGCTTTTTTATTTCTCAATTATTACTCTTGTGCTTCTTTGAATTGGTTAACTATTGTCGTTATAGTCTGCTTGGCATCACCAAAAATCATGCGTGTATTTTCTTTGAAGAATAGCGGATTTTCAACTCCTGAAAACCCCGACGCGAGTGAACGCTTCAATACAAAACAAGTCTTTGCATAATCCACATTAATAATAGGCATTCCATAAATTGCACTCTTAGGGTCTTCCCTTGCCGCAGGGTTCACAACATCGTTCGCACCTACAACGATACAAACATCAACCGTATCTATAATCGGGTTAATATCATCCATTTCTAACAGTTTGTCATAAGACACATTTGCCTCAGCAAGTAATACATTCATGTGTCCCGGCATACGACCCGCAACAGGATGAATTGCAAACTTTACTTCTGTACCATTTTTCTCTAACAAATCAGCCAGTTCTTTAACTACATGCTGTGCCTGGGCTACTGCCATACCATAACCCGGAACAAATACTACGGAACGAGCCGCTTCCAATACAAAATACGCATCTTCCGGTGTCAAAGATTTTACTTCCCCTTTTACCGAAGAACTAATTGCTCCCTCAGAGGAGCCAAAGCCACTAAACAAAACATTGGTAAGAGAACGGTTCATTGCCTT
This sequence comes from uncultured Nitrospirales bacterium, assembly GCA_964549105.1. Classification (GTDB taxonomy): domain Bacteria; phylum Hydrogenedentota; class Hydrogenedentia; order Hydrogenedentales; family Hydrogenedentaceae; genus Hydrogenedens. Next base: position 67,203 of record CAZJTZ010000017.1, on the reverse strand, counting down.
ACACATAATTGCTGTTAAGATAATACCACTTGCACCTACTAACGAGCCTGCCACAATCAACACCGTGTTATTCAATACAAAACCCGAGGCACATCCTGCCATCCCTGAATAACTATTTAATAAGCATATAACCACAGGCATATCTGCCCCGCCAATGGGAATGGTCACCAAAATTCCAAGTATATTTGCGAGAATCATAAGAAGGATAACCGCTGGATACATAAAACTGCCATTCGGATTTACAAAAAAAAGAATACAAATTAAAATTGATAACCCCAATACTATTGCATTAACTATTTGCTGTCCTTTAAATAAAATAGGCTTACCTTTCATCTTTTCCTCTAATTTTGCATAAGCAATCATGCTGCCAGAAAAAGTAACACCGCCAATGAGCATAGCGAGATAAGTAGCAAGTATGAGCACAATATTTTCAAGTGTATACGCACCATAGCCTGCCCCTGTATAATTCACATGAAAATCTGACCAGCCCACAAGCATACTCGCAAGACCACCTGTGCCATTAAAAAACGCAACAAAACCCGGCATAGAGGTCATAGGTATCCTGATAGCAGCAATAGTCCCTATAACTGTTCCTATGAGTCCACCAATAATTATCCACTCATACGACTTTATAACGGGGTTAAAAAGTGTAATGGCTATGGCAAGAGCCATACCCAAACCAGATATAATGTTTCCTCTTATTGCGGTTGTCGGCTTACTTAACATTTTCAAGCCGTAAATAAAGGTAACCGCAGAAATCATATACCCTACTTCAATTAATATTTTAATTGTCTCGTTCACTGTTATTTCCTTTCTTTCCCTTTGAACATTCTCAACATTCTATCTGTTACAAGATAACCACCCGCAACATTTATCATGGCACAAATCATTGCAATAACGCCGATAACGATAAGTAGGAGTGAATCCCGTCCCTGACCTGCTGCAAGACATGCACCTACTACTGTAATTCCTGATATAGCATTCGAACCGGACATCAGCGGCGTATGTAGTTGTGAAGGCACTTTTGATATTAACTCTACCCCAAGAAATATTGCAATCAAAAAGGTAAATAAAAGCAATGTCATGGGATTTAGTGCCCTACTGCTTGTTCCAGGTTGTCCCTGAGAATCACTTGCAACCGGTGTTACAACGGCAAGAGCCATAGGAGTTGAAACTTCACTACCTGCTGTCTCCTGTGCATTAACTTTAGAAAAACTACCTAACAATAATAATAGAGGGATAAATAAAAATATTAACAAACTCATCCATCCCATCAAGGGAATTTGAAATACTTTGTTTAATTTTCTCTTCATTGTGTATTCCTTGCTTTTTGAATTAGTTCATTTCTGAGTTTACCTTCGTAAATAATCAAACAACCCTTTAATATTTCATCATCTAGATTATAATTAAACGATTTTGTTTCCTTATTCCAGAAGTGTTCCACGAGATTACCCAGATTTGCTGAATACATTTGACTTGCATGAACAGCAACGCGAGCAGGAAAATTCTCTGCACCAATTACAACTACATTGTCAATAATTACTTCTTCTCCCGGTTTAGAACCTTCAACATTTCCACCTGTTTCCGCAGCAAGGTCAATAATCACACTACCGGGTCTCATCGCCTTTATCATATCATTTGTAACTAATAGAGGCGCTTTCTTCCCAAAAACCTGTGCAGTAGTAATTACAACATCCGATTGGGAAACAGCCTTCTTCATCCCCTCTCTTTGTTTTTGTTTCTGTTCCTCTGTCAATTCTAATGCGTACCCATCTTTCGTTTGACCCGTGGAACCTATATCTATTTTTAAGAATTTTGCACCTAACGACAAAACCTGTTCCTCTACTACAGGTCTTGTATCAAAGGCTTCCACTCTTGCACCCAACCTTTTTGCCGTAGCAATTGCCTGAAGTCCTGCTACACCACAACCTATAATAAAGGCACGAATAGGTTTCAATGTACCTGCGGGTGTCATCATCATAGGAAATACCATTGGCAACCTATTCGCAGCAACCATAACTGAAACATATCCTGCCAGATTAGATTGTGAACTCAAAGCATCCATCTTTTGGGCTAAAGTGGTTCGCGGTATCATCTCCATAGATATTGCATTTATCTCATACTTAATAAACTCATCTTGAATAGCAAAATCAAAAAATGGCTCTAAATGACTTACATGTAAAGAACCCTTCTTCATAAGTTTAATTTCTTCAATAAGTGGCTTTCTTAGCCGTAAAACAATATCCGCATTCTTCAAACCCTCTCCACGGGGCATAACTTTAGCACCTACTTCTAAATATTGGTCATCGGAATAACCACAACTCCATCCCATTCCCGGCTCTATACCTACTTCCGCACCTAATTTTACTAATTTCTTTACAGTGTCTGGAACAATAGGTACTCGGGTCTCTTTTGGGTAAGTTTCTTTTGGAATAAAAATCATAAAAATACCCTTTTAAAAAACTTTTTAAATTCATCTATTCAAACTAAGAAACGAATAGAAACGATGGAGGTAGTATAAGAAAATGCAGCCATATACTTCAAATGAAGACAAGTTTTTTTCTATTTATTAACATTAATCCCTATTTTCAAGTAATATTTATATAAAGTAAAATTGTTCTTGACAAACCACTATATATTGTGCTACTATATATCTGGTGTTTGGGAATTGCAATATGCCCAATTCCTCAGACCAGCCCAAAACTTCTATAATTGAATATAATTTTCCTCTTGCGCCTACAGAGCAATTTCTCAGACACCCCCCGCTATTGTGGGCGGCAGGGATATGCCCAAAAGCCTGCCGCCTCTTTCCTTTATTGCTATTTTCTATCGGTTCCTCTTCTGATTTATAATTACAAATATTCTAACAAACAAAAATAACTTGTATTTACTCTATGCTCATTACTCCACCCAAAGGCTATATATTACAACAAAATAAGGATTTCTTCCTCTTACTAAAAGAAGACCTTCCTCAGGAATTTGTAGATATTTCGTTAAATATCCTTAAAAAGGGTTCATCGGAACAACTTACTCTGTTAACTCGTGGAAGAAATGGCATTTTTTTATTTCAGTCAAGTGAAAAGAATCAGACCTTATTTAAACTTTACACTCATGGAGGCACTCTGGGTAATTTTTTTCTTAATGTTTATTTCCTGACAAATCGGTTTCTACACGAATTTGATTTATATATAAATAAAATAAAAAATAATCTCCCCACTCCTGAATATTTAGGTGGATTCTGGATAAAAAAGTACGGTTTATACAAGTGTGGAATTATTACCAAATATATCCCATCTGCAAATACCCTTGAAGAATTCTTAAACTCTGACTCTTTCTCGTTATCAAAAAAGCAGGAAATACTTAATAAATGTGGGTCCGTTATCAAAGAAATGCACGATATTGGAATCCTGCATAATGATTTACAATTGAGAAACATTCTTATTGAAACAAATACAAATTCTATTTTTCTGATTGATTTTGACAAAGCAGAAAGCAAAACAAACTTAAACAATTTTTATCGTTCCCAAAATCTCTTGAGACTAAAACGCTCATTTGTCAAGAGAAACATTGATTTGAACTTTTTCGACATCCTTTTGTCCGGATACGGAACATATAACCTTTCTATTTGTGCCCAATTACTTGCTTCCCCACACTTAAAATGGATTAAATTAAAAAAATATATTGCTAACTCAAACCAAAAATCGGTCTGATTTATAATGGAATACACAAGAGGAAAGTCTTCCCAAATATGGTCTAATATACAAAATCTCGATTTTGAAAACTTATTATCTGAGATACCCATGAATGGGAAGATAATAAAAGAAACGAGCAAATCTGTATCATTGCAACTTGACAATTACTTTATAAAAAAAACAAAATATAATCCTTTTGAAGGCGGATTTAGACATTTATTCTTATCCAACAGATGTAGAAATATATGGTATATAAGCAATTATTTAACGAACTATGAAATTTTAACACCTAAACCCATTGCATATATAGAGGCTCTTACTTATTCTATGCCTTATCAACATTACTTTATTTCCGAGTTCTTATATAATAGTTATAATATAGAAGTATTCATCAAAAATGAGATATACAAGGAGAAAGGTGTATCTTTTTACAATTTTTTCAACACATTGAGCAAAATGATTCTTTCACTCTGGGAAAAAGGGATATACCATAAAGACTTGTCAGGTAAAAACTTGCTCACTATAAATGGGCAAGAAATTTATTTGGTAGACCTGGATTCAACTATAATAAAAAAGCATCTTGATATAAAATATAAGATTAGGAATCTTATTCAGATTTATGATTCTTTTTGTGATTTTCTTGAGGAAGATATTCTGAAAAATTTTATTTTTTCTGTTCTGCCAGAATTGACCAACAATGAACTGGATTCCGTTTACCACAAAATACAATTACTTCAAAAAGAAAGAAGAGAACAACATCTTAATAATCTAAAAAAACAAACGATAAAAAGGGTCTTATGATAAATTATGGATAGGCAATCGGATAGTGAGATTACCCAATTCCATTGGCTGGATGATGACCTTCGTAAATACATCCAATCCATATACCGTGTTCAACACTTTTACTCAAACCTAACAGATATAGAACAATTGATAACAGTCATAACAGAAGAATGCAAAAATGCCTGTAATTCAGAAGCAGGTTCATTACTACTTTATGATGACAAAAAGAAAGAATTATCTTTCCAGGTAACATTAGGACCCGTTGGTTCTGAAATTGTAAAAAAAGAAATCCGTTTACCTATAAACTGTGGAATTGCTGGCGAAGTAGCAAGGACAAGAAAACCGATTATTGTTAATGATGCAAAAAATGACCCTCGTTTTTTTGCGGGCGTAGATTCGGCTACCCAATTCTCCACAAGAAACATCCTTGCGGTCCCGATGATTGACCGTCAGCGATTGGTTGGTGTAATTGAGATGGTCAACAAAATTGGAAGTGACTCATTTTCTCATGAGGACCTCCGTTTCCTCGAAATTCTTGCATCCTGGGCTGCTTCGGCTGTAGTCAATTCACAACTGATACAAGAAAAACTTCAAGCAGAACGATTTGCAGCCATTGGCTATACATTAACCGCACTGGCTCATCATCTAAAAAACATATTAACTGGAATGCTAACAAGCACCGAACTTATCGAAAAAGCACTAAGCCAAAAAAATTACCCTGTGGTTCATAAAGCCTGGCCTGTCCTAAAAAGGACATCTCTTTATGTATTCGAATTTGTTCAAGATTTACTAATATTTTCAAAACCCCGCATTCCACAAAAAACATACTGCAATCTCAAAGACATAATAGAAGAAGCCTCTGAATTTTTCTCTGACCTCTTCTCCAATAGACAAATACAACTAAAAGTGGATATATCCAGAGTCAAAGGGAAAGTTTTTCTTGACCCTAACGGTATCCTCCATTGTTTGTCCAATCTGATATTAAATGCTGGGGAAGCCGTCCCCGAAGAAACAGGGATTATTAATATCACGGGAGAACTATCAGAAAACAACGAATTAATTATCACTGTATCTGACAACGGCAAAGGGATTTCTCCAGAACACCTCAACAATTTATTTGAACCTTTTTTTACAACCAAAGGATACAGGGGCACAGGTTTAGGTTTATCCGTTACCAAGAAAATTGTAGAAGAACATGGCGGTAAAATTCTTATCGCAAGTCAAGTAGATTCAGGAACCCAGATTAAAATTATAATTCCACAAAAAACAGTAGAAACTCGGGGAAAGGAGTAAAATGAAACAATTCAAAGATATTGAGTCCGTCGGATGGATTTTTTGGGCAATTTCCACTTGTCTATTACTTATACCAGGTTATTTTATATCCGGCTTTCTTATTTATGATAATTCTATGGGAGTTCGTATCGGATTGACGATAGGGGCAGCAGCCATTGTAGGTGCCGTTTTTGCATGGATTGTAAATGACATACTCTACAGAAGAAACCTGGCAAAATACAAAGAATCAAAAAAGAAAATACGAAAAAAGAAAAAAAAGAACAACTAGAATTTAATATAATGGTTACATTATTGGAGAAAGATAATTGAATCTACTTGATTTACTTGACTATGTAGATAAAAATCCAAAAGACTACGAAAAAAGATGGAGTCTGGCAAAAAAACTCTATCAGAATAAAGACTATGTTTTAGCACTGGAACACCTTACTGTCCTTAAAAACGAATGGGAATCCTATATAAATGTTTATCGTTTTTTATCAGCCACATTGTATCGGCTTGGAAAATATGACGAAGCGATAAAAGAGTTAAAAAAAGCCATTGAAATTTGGGAAAAAGAGCCCGGTTTATATGAACAATTAGGGAGGGCACTTATCACAGCAGGAAAATTTGAAGAAGCAAAAGAGGTTTATGAAAAACTTAGCAAAATTTGTCCAGAGCATAGATGGGCTTCTATTGCTGTTGAAAAACTCAAAAAATTCCTGGACAAAAAAACTGTTAAAAATACTCCCTTCCCTTTCACATTCAGTTCAGATTTTGATTTATTGCCAGAAACTATATGTAGACGGTGCGGTGCAGAAAATAAAGGCGACAGTGACCGATGTTGGAAATGTGCTGAACCGCTCGGGTTCAATACAGGCCAACTTGCCTCTACTTCCGTTGAATTTCAACAAAACTTACTCGTTATATTAACACCCGAAATTATAACCATTTTTCTCGGATTGGTTACAATTACATCCCTATCCATAGATATTTTCATGTCATTACAGTTTTGGTTCGCCTCTTCCCAATCATCCCACATAAGTTTAACTTTCTGGGATATTTACCGTAATGAACTATTTCCCTCTCGTGTTGCCACAGGTATTATATTTCTTATCCTTTCCCCCTTAATTCTAAAAATAGGGTTAAATATTATAGGCATAAGAGAAAAAATACCACGCAACCTTATTATATTAATCGGATTGCTTATCCCTTCCCTTATCTTTTTATTTTCCTTGCTTCCTAAATCTCTAATCATTTGGGGGTTTATATTTATTCCCTTTATATCTTTCTTAATCATTTTTGGAACTTTTGGAATTTCTATTCTAAAGACACTAAACCTCTGTCTCTTTCATCTTTTGGTCCTATCTTTATTGGCTGTAATTTCTTTTTCAGCTGTCGAATCATATCTTCTAAATACTTTCATAAACCCAGTTACCCAAATCCCTGCTACTGCTAGATATTTCAAAAATTTATATATTCAACCACCCCACAGTATCGAACTAAAAAGTCCTGATGGGTCCCCACTAATTCGAAACATAAATTTCAAAAGCACAGACTCTTATTGGTTAGATATGAGAGCAAAAAAGATAGAATTAGAAGTCTTTTTAGACTCTGTGGATACATTTACTTTTGAAGTTAATAAAGGTGAAACAAAACCCATCATATATAACAAACTTCATGCTGAAAAATGGAAAACACCTTGCCTTATCAATACAAATGACACCTTCACCTTAAAAATATCTACAGAGAACAACACACCTTTTGTCGCTATAATAAAAAGCCTCTACATCATCACGATATTATGATTATTTATTGCTGATGATTAAAACATCTTGAAAAATCATTAACAAATAAGTCTACACTTGCAGGACTAATAAAAAACTATGTTGTATGACAATTTTTTTATATGTCCTATATGTCTTATCTGTCAGGGAAACGATATAAATATTCTTTGTGCCATTGTATACTTTCCTCTTTTTTCCCTAAATTTTGTGCACATTGACCTAACATTAGATAAACCTGTCCTGAATCAGTTTTAGTTAATGATTTTTTTAATACTTTATATGCCGTTTCGTAATCGCCTTTTTCCATCAAGGCATGAGCATACCCTTCATACATCGAGTATGTTGCAAACCTTGAACAAACCAATTCTTGATATTGTTTTATACAATCCCGTCCCAGAATTAAAGATTTTTCTGCCTGCCTGAGTCTATAATCGGGAATCCATAAAGCATAAGCCAAAAAAATAATGACGAAACAACTACACAAACAAACAATATACCTCGACTTCTTCTTTAAGTTTACCCCACTAAACTTCATTTTAATTTCATTCTGTTCCTCTCTTGTCCCATCAAATAAAGATATGAATGCAATTATAATATGTGAAGCACTTATAAGAATAGGATTAAAAAATGAGATTAGCACAAACGCTATCCATACATAAGACTTTCTATATATAAACAACCACAGAAAATAAAAGATACAAATCATCGCTAACCCCAAAATTCCTGTTTCTGCCAACAATTCTAAAAAATCGTTGTGTGCATGCAAGGTTAATAATTCATTTCTAATGTGGATACCTCCATAACTGGAATGCAAAGCCTGGGCTAAATATCTGGGACTCCAATAATAAAAGTTTCCAAAACCAACTCCTAAAATTGGGTGCGAAATAAACATACGAATTGTCCCGTCATACACCCAAAAACGAACTCGAAAACCAACATCTTCTTTTGAAAAACTTTGTGTAATACGCTCCATTAAATAGGGATAGGTTAGCACAACAGCCAAAAATATTCCTGATATAACAATTAAAAACTGTCTAATACTAAATTTCTTATCCCTAAACAATTTCATATAAAACAAAACGAATACCAGAAAAGTCGTAAGCCAAGCCGAACGGGAATTACTCAAAAAAAGTCCATAACCCAGAATAAAAAAACATAGCACCTTGTAGATATTTTTTTCTAACAAATCGTCTTTCCTAACAAGCAACCACACCATTATCAGCGATATGTAAGTTCCTGTTAGATTTTGATTGCCAAACACAGAATATAATTGTTTATAGTCCGAAAATGTTGGAAATAGCACAGGCAATAGATTGTGGTGTTGCACAATCATCGCTAATGATATACCTATACCTGAAAACAACACCCCGTAATCTACCACCATTCTATATTTTTCTTCCCTATAAAAAGCAACAATAACAATGATAAACATTAACACAAGGAATAATTCTGAAGAACGAATCAAGGTTTGCTCTGGTACTTTTGCATAAATAATTCCCAGACATAAAAATAAAATTAAAACAAGAAAAAACAACAGTGGAATTGGGATAAACAATCTTTCTTTTTGGTCCATAAAAAAAGGAAATAATAGAATCAGGAAAATGCTTAGTGCAATCTCTTTAGGATAAAGGAAGGATGTAAATTCGAAAGAATACACTAACGGTGGTATAAGAATAGATAAAAAGAGTAAACTCCCAACCAACTTATCCTTCCCCGTTAAATTCATACCATTCTTTCAACGATTCTAACCTGTCGTTATTCTTTTTGAGATTTTCTTTAACAATTGCAAAAACACCTGCTCCGTTTTTGACAGAGACAAAAACCGAGGGTAAATACAAACATACGGGATTGTGGGCATTCTCCTCATTTTGATAATCTCTACCTTATCCTTCCATTCCATAGCCACCATTCTCGGAACTAATGAGATACCAAACCCTTCCGACACATACCTCATAATAACCTGAAAAGAACCCCCATCAATAACACACTTTGGAGATATTTTCATTGCCTTAAAATATTTATAGATAATTCGTCCCGTTCTCGTTTTAGGGTCTATCATAATCACAGACTCCTTATTAACATCATCCACTTCTATATGCCTTTTATTTTTCCATGGATGCCTTTTGGGAGTTACGAAATATACAAGGTCCTCACATACCTTTGTTTCTCGAAGATTCTTATGATGTATTGGCTGTGTAACTACACCTATATTTAATTCCCCGGCATGTACCATATTCTCAATCTCTTCCGAGGAACGAGTTATAATAGACAATTGAACCTGTGGAAAAACTTTCAAAAATTCACGAATCACCCCCGGTAATAGATGCAAGGCAAAGGTATCACTGGTCCCTATTTTCAGTTCGGGAGAAAATCCCCGTGTTACCTCCTGGAATAATACATTAAATTTTTTCTGCACCAATGTAAATTCTTTTGCCAATTCATAAAAACTTTTTCCCAGAGGCGTTAGACATTTCCTTTTACGGTCAAACAACTCCTCCCCCAGACTCTCTTCTATATTTTTTATTCTCTGGCTTAAGGCAGGTTGTGTTCTACCTGTTCTTTCCGCAGCCTTTCCGAAGGAGCCCGTTTCGACTAACGCACAGAAGCATTGAAGCGCATCATACGAAAATATTTCCATAAGAATTACTTATAGATTTAATAATTAAAATTCATTAGATTTATAATATTCTATATATGTTATTATACTTTCAAACTACTGGGCAAATTAATAGAGGAATAAATAATGGATAAAGATTCAAAGTTAAGTTACAAAGATGCAGGTGTCAATATTGATGCTGCGAATGAAGCCGTGGGTAAAATAAAAGAACTGGTCAAACGCACTTTTAATGACCAGGTATTATCAAACATCGGCTTATTTGGAGGGCTTTTTCAGGTTGACCTTCATGGGATAGAAGAACCTGTTCTCGTTTCGAGTATCGATGGTGTAGGAACGAAAATAAAATTAGCCATTATGGCAAATAAACACGACACCGTAGGTGTAGACCTTGTATCCCATTGTGTCAATGACATCTTAGTTCAAGGCGCCAAACCCCTTTTCTTTTTAGATTATATTGCTATGGGGAAACTAAACCCCTCCACCATAATTGAAATAGTAAAAGGCTTAACCCTGGGTTGTGGGCAGGCAGGATGTGCACTCATTGGAGGTGAAACCGCAGAAATGCCTGATGTTTACAGTCCTGATGATTATGATTTGGTCGGCACTATTGTTGGAATCGTTGACCGCAAAAAAATTATTGATGGTTCTAACATTCAGACTGGGGATATTATTATTGGCTTATCCTCTTCAGGACTCCATACGAACGGATATAGCCTTGCCCGAAAAATATGCTTTGAAATTGCAGGCTTAAAATTAGAAGACACCTTTCCGGGAACCAAAAAAACAGTTTATGATACCTTGATGGCATCCCATTATTGCTACTCAAAAGTTATGCAAATCGTAATGAAATTAGTAGATGTCCGGGGAATGGCTCATATAACAGGTGGTGGAATTACAGAAAACCTACCTCGCATACTTCCGGAAGGAATCGGTGCTGAAATTGATTTGTCTACATGGGAAGTCCCTCCTCTTTTCCGCTTTCTAAAAGAAGCGGGAAAAGTGGAAGATATAGAGATGCTACGCGTATTTAATATGGGTATTGGTTTACTATTCATCATTCCTGAAAACCATTTGTCAAAGGTATTAAAAGCCTTCGACCAGGCAGGTGTTACCGCACATATTATTGGTAAAACAATTCAAGGAGAAAGAAAAGTTTATTATAAGGGAAATTTGAAATATGCTCAACCGAGTTGAAGTTGCAATTCGTCCCGATTTAGAAGACCCTATAGGGAAAAGTTTATGCGCTCAGATAAAAGACGATTTATCTATTCCGTGCAAATCTGTTCGTGTCGTAGATGTATACACCATATTAGCCGAATTAACTCCTGAAGAACTAACAAAAGTAGCCAATGAACTCTTTACTGATTCTGTAATACAAATTTCCTCCATAAATCAACATATCTACTTCTCCCCTGACTACCCATTTGTGGCTGAAGTCGGATTCCGTCCAGGAGTCACAGATAATGTTGGGAAAAGTGCTCGAGAAGGGATTCAGGATACTCTATCAAGGGATTTGAAATCTGGAGAGTTTGTATTTAAATCAACTATGTATTGGTTTTCTGGACTGTCAAAGGAAGAATGTTCCCGTATTGCAAAAGAACTTCTCGCCAATGAACTAATACAACTCGGCGTTGTTTTCTCCATCGAAGAACTAAAATCAAAAGATAATATATCTTTACTCCCTATCCCATTAGTAACAGGAAAGACAGAAGCCGTTGTAGAGACCATTTCTTTAAATTTATCCGATAAAGAACTGACAGAACTCAGTCAAAAAAGGTTATTAGCCCTTGACCTTAAAGAAATGAAAGCCATTAAAGAATACTATGAAAGTCCTACTACTAAAAAGCATAGAAAGGACCTCAACCTTGCAGAAGAACCTACGGATATTGAACTGGAAATTTTAGCCCAGACCTGGTCAGAACACTGCAAGCATAAAATATTCAATGCCAGAATTAAATATGACGACGGCAATGGAAATTCCTTTATTATTGATAGTCTCTTCAAAACCTATATCAAATCCACCACAGAAAAATTAAAGTCAAACATTGATTGGCTGGTCAGCGTTTTCCATGATAACGCTGGATTAATAAAATTTGATAAAGACCATCTTATCTCCATGAAAGTAGAAACCCACAACAGTCCTTCTGCCCTTGACCCCTACGGCGGTGCTATTACCGGGATTGTAGGCGTAAACAGAGACATTTTAGGAGCAGGGTTAGGTTGCCGTTGCATTTTAAATACAGATGTCTTCTGTTTTGCTTCACCTTTCTATGAAGGCAAAATTCCAGAGCGACTTCTCCATCCACGAAGGGTGTTAAGAGGAGTGCATGCCGGCGTCCGTGATGGAGGAAATCAAAGCGGTATCCCAACCGTAAACGGTGCGATTGTGTTCCATGAACGGTTTTTAGGAAAGCCATTAGTATTCTGTGGTACAGGGGGTATTATTCCTACAACCATTAACAATAAACCCAGTCACGAGAAACAAGCACAAAAGGACGATTTTATTGTAATGATTGGGGGCAGAATAGGTAAAGACGGCATTCACGGTGCTACTTTCTCCTCTGAAGAATTGCATGAAGGTTCACCTGTAACAGCAGTTCAGATTGGAGACCCAATTACTCAGAGAAAATTATCTGACTTCCTGTTCGAAGCAAGAGACCGTTCTTTATACAACTCCATAACAGACAACGGTGCAGGGGGTCTGTCTTCCAGTATCGGTGAAATGGCAAGAGATTCAGGAGGAGCAAAGGTATATTTAGACCGTGCTCCCTTGAAATACGCAGGTCTGGCACCCTGGGAAATTTTTCTGTCCGAATCTCAGGAACGAATGACCGTTTCCGTTCCTCCCCAAAACATTGACGAATTTCTCTATCTCGCAAAAAAGAGAGATGTAGAAGCAACTGTGCTTGGCAATTTTACAGATTCTGGTTATCTTGAATGCTACTTCAATAACAAATTAATTGCCTCTCTATCCATGGAATTTCTACACAAAGGCGTTCCAATGATGGAATTAAGGGCACAATTAGCCCCTTCCGCAGAAAAACAATTCCATCTCTCTCATAAAACTGATTTGACAGAAGACTTGAAAAATGTTCTGGGCAGTCTGAATGTATGCAGTAAAGAAACCTTTGTTCGCATGTATGACCACGAGGTTCAAGCCCAATCTGTGATTAAACCTTTTCAAGGCGTTACTTGCGACGGTCCCGGAGACGCCTCTGTGATTCGACCTGTATATAACTCAAATCGGGGTTTAGCCATATCTTGTGGCATTTGTCCTAAATATAGCGACCTTGACTGCTACCAGATGGCAGCAAATGCAGTGGATGAAGCAGTACGAAATTTAGTATCTGTCGGCGTGAAATTGGGGGATATAGCAGGATTAGATAATTTTTGCTGGCCTGACCCTGTAGAAAGTGAAAAAACGCCAGATGGTGCTCACAAACTTGCTCAATTAGTATTAACCTGTAAGGGGTTGCATGAGACCTGCCTACACTACAAAGTACCATTAATTAGTGGCAAAGATAGTATGAAAAACGACTACAAAATTGGCAATATAAAAATTTCCATTCCACCGACTTTACTTATCACTGCAATTGGTTTTATTGAGGATATTAATCAAACAATGACTGTGGATGTAAAAAATCCCGGCGATAAGATTTACCTCATCGGCAAGACAGTAGAAGCACTGGGTGGTAGTGAATGGGCAGAAATCAACAAATTTGATGGCGGTAGCGTCCCCAAAGTTATACCCGAAGAAGCAATAAAACAATACAATAAAATTTACGAGTCCATTAGGAGCGGGTGGATTTCTTCCTGCCATGATTGTTCTGATGGAGGACTTGCCGTTGCATTAGCAGAAAGTGCTTTAGCGGGTGGATTAGGAATGAAAATAGACTTGCAAACCATAGGATTGAATGATTACATAGTCACACTATTTAGTGAAACGCCCTCACGACATATCGTTTCTGTTCCTACGAAATATGAGAACGACTTTCTAAAATTAATGGACGGCATAAACATTTACTACATAGGCGAAGTTATCGAACAACCTCAATTTACCATATATGGTAATTCTGGGAAACCCATAGTTCATAGTTCCGTTTTCGAACTTAAAGAAGCGTGGCAGAAAACACTTCGAATATAAGGATAGATTATGATACAAGTTCTTGTTTTGACAGGTTTTGGAATAAATTGTGAACGCGAAACAGCGAACGCCTTTCAAAAAGCAGGTGGAGAACCTTTGTTTGTTCACCTAAACGATTTAATTGAAAAACCAGATTACCTGGATACATCTAAAATACTTGCCATTCCTGGAGGTTTCTCCTTCGGCGATGATATTGCTTCTGGTAGAATTCTTGCGAACCGTATTCGGTATAGGTTAGAAAAACCGATACAAAAGTTCATACAGGATGGAAAACTAATTATTGGGATATGTAACGGTTTTCAGGTTATGGTCAAGATGGGGATTTTACCCTTATTCAACCAGGAGTTCAAACAAAGTGTAACATTGACTAACAACAATTCAGGTCGTTTTGAAGATAGATGGATTCACTTAAAGGTAAACACAACCTCCCCCTGTGTTTGGACAAAAGACATAGAACAAATTGATTTACCTATCCGTCATGGTGAAGGTAAATTTATTACAAAAGACCTCAACATTTTGGCTCAACTTAAAACAAACAAACAAATTGTGCTACAATATGGAAAACAAGATAATTCATTAGCAAATGGTGAATACCCCGTTAATCCTAACGGTTCAATAGAAGACATCGCAGGTATCTGCGACCCTTCTGGGAGGATTTTCGGGTTAATGCCTCATCCGGAAGGATTCTGGGATGCTAAATTACACCCCTTGTGGAATCGCCTTAAACTCGAAGGACCAGGAAGTGGGTTAAAGATTTTTGAAAATGGAATTTCTTTTTCTAAGGTTCATTTATAACGAATTAAAATCAAGTCTATTAGTATTATATGCCTCATAAAAGCACCTATTTTACACGAACCAGTTATAACATTATCCAGACAAGAGATGCTTGGGAACAATCTCTAAAAATACTCTCAATTGAACCCAAAATTGCTATTGACATTGAAGCCAATTCCTTATACGAATATCCAGGAGAGATATGTTTAATCCAGATTTCTACGCGTGGGTATGATTTCCTTCTTGACCCCTTAACAAATTTTCCTTTTCCTGAATTGGGCGAATTATTATCAAACCCAAAAATAGAAAAAATTTTTCATGCTTCCGAATATGACCTTCGCCTTCTCTGGCATCAATACCACTGGACTGTTAACCACCTTTTCGATACTATGTGGGCTGGAAAACTTTTAGGTTATAAACAATTAGGACTGGTTTCTTTTTTACAGTCACTACTAAATGTTCAGCATAACAAAAAATTTCAAAAGTCGAATTGGAAAAAACGCCCTCTTTCTCTTCAGCAATTAAATTATGCTTCTCGTGATTCCCATTACTTGATACCATTAGAAAAAAACTTAAAAAAACAACTAATTGAAAAAGGGCTATGGGAAGAGGCACAAGAAATTTTTGAAGAGTTACCTAAAGAAACCGTCAAAAAAGAAAAGAATTCCACACAACTATCAAAAATGATTCGTAATAACAGCCTGTCTCCAAAAAATATACATATTCTTTGTGAACTTTATCAGTATCGTGAAAAGTTAGGAAAATCCTTACATATTCCTCCCAACCACCTAATTTCAAATAAATGTCTTATAAATATAGCAAAGACTATTCCTACAACAATAGATGAATTAAACGAAATGCCACGAGCACAATCAATAGCAAAGAATGTGAATAAGCAAGAATTACTACATATAATTTCAAAACCCCTTCCAACAAATAACGACATCACCATTCCTCCAAAAAATGACAATCACCAGCAGATAAAAAAACGGACCTGTTATCTAATGCAATGGCGGAAAGAGCAAGCCATCATACGAAATGTTGATTCAGATATTGTATTACCTAAAAGTAAATTAGCCTTCCTCGCAATTCATGGTCCTAAAACCTATCAAGAATTGATAAAATTAAAAATTCTAGGACCTGTTCGTTTAAAAATGTACGGAGAACAAATTACCGAAGTATTAAAGAAAGCCGATGAGTTTTTTGAACAAAACCATTCATAAATAAAATAATATAAAGGTTAAATAATATTTTTACAAAAAAATTGAGAAAGAGTAAATCTATGAAATTTTGCGTAGGAAATTAAATAATGATAAAGCATAAAAACTTAGTTTTTTACTTATCTCTCCTTTTGATAATTTTCCTTTTAATTATCTCAAGCAACAGTTATGCTAAGAAAAAAACGATAAAAAAAGAAACTACTCCCAAACCATCTGCTTCGACAAATCAATATGAAAACCAGCCTTACAATGAATATTCTGGTCCCAAAGGCACATTGGATATTGATGTTACCGATGCGGTAGGAAAGTATTGGGGTGCCCGCGTAGATTTGCTTGACATGGAAGAAGGCAAAAGATACCGCTTTGATTTTCCTGAAGGAAAAGGAGAAAAGCAGGTTCCCGTTGGTTCTTTTCGCGCCTATATTTATGCTTATGACAATGGTGTTCCTGTTATGGTTCAAATCAAGGATATTTCTATAAAAGAAAATCAGCCTGTTTTCCTTCCTATAACTCTTCTCGAAGGAACAACCGGTCCCCTGGTGTTAAGAGATTTCGACAGCGATTGTGACCTTGTCCTGGATAGGGTGGAAATAGACTCAGGTACTGACCCCTACAATCCCACCGATGTCCCGGGTAAAAAAACTATTCCTGTTGAGAATAAAGTAATACTAAATAAACCGGGTTGGTATAAAGGCGAACTATGTTGTTTCTCCAAATACAGTATCGGAAGCGAAACCGTTGGGGAACTGATAAAAAGAGCCGAAAGGGACGGACTTGATTTTCTCGCTATTACGGATATCAACACATTAAAATCTATCGAAGATGCAGAATATCATTCTGACAAGCTCGTTCTTATCCCTGCAATAAAATGGGGCAACGATGAGAAAGGCTATGCACTTGTCTATTGTCCACGAACGCCATTAGACGCACCTACCACAATACCTGAAGCACAAGCAGAGTGTATAAGAGTTCAGGCTCAGGGTGGAATTTTTGCTATTGCACACCCTTGCTTTCCTGTGGGCTTCTGGCAATGGGGCTTAAATTATGTAAATGCGATTCAAGTCTGGTGTA
Source organism: uncultured Nitrospirales bacterium (assembly GCA_964549105.1). Classification (GTDB taxonomy): domain Bacteria; phylum Hydrogenedentota; class Hydrogenedentia; order Hydrogenedentales; family Hydrogenedentaceae; genus Hydrogenedens. The sequence goes on along the minus strand of CAZJTZ010000017.1, from coordinate 49,846 downwards.
GGGAGTGGAGAGCCGTTCCACCGCTTACCTTAGATAAATTAGACGATTGGATAAAAGAAAAAAAAGACGGAAGATTTGTATACTCACTTGCCGCTGCGGTTAATGAATCAAATATTGTCTCTGTATCTGCAAACTCGCAAGCCTCTCGTTTTTGGGATTATGAAATTGCTCGTGGAGCTATGACCTGTGGAATTGCTGGAAGTCACTCCTCAAACCCCTCCGTACCTTTAGGTAGGCCTATTACCTATGTCCGTGCAGAAAACAAGTCGTTAGGTGCAATCCTTGAAGGTATTCGATTAGGAAGAACTTTTGTCGCTTCTGGCTCGGGTGGAGTCAAATTAAGTTTTATCGCCGATACATTAGCAGATGACAAAATTGATGTGAGCATAGGTGGCGTAGTCCCATTAGAAGTGGATATCCGTTTTGAAGCAATAGTCGCAAATGCGAAAGGTAAAAAGTTGGAAGTGCTATTTAACGGTAGACCGATAGTAACTAAAATAATAGAAAGCGATAATTTTACGCTCCGTTTTACAGATAAGCCCACAAGAAGTGGAGCCTATCGTCTCCGTGTCATTGGTCCACCAGAACAACAGACAAAAGGCTTTGGAGATGTTGAAGTCTACGCAATGACAAGTCCAATTTATGCCCAAAATATAACTCCTGCCTTACTCTGGCGTATCCCTAATTTTGACCCTAAAAAAGCATGGATAGAAATAAAACCCAGCGAAGAAGGTTCATACCTCAACCTTCCCGAAAACTAACATACCCCTCTTACCTGAATTTTTGATAAAATATAATAGAGAATGATAATCCAGATTTCGTTGTTTAATATAGAAAGTATTTTTAAATAAGGCAAATAAAATGAGAGAAACGGATATTAGTTTATCTTTTAATAACTATGATGACACTTTAATTATAGCAGGCAGGAAATTTCATTCCCGATTACTTATTGGTACGGGTAAGTTTCCATCGGCAGAGGCATTACGAAAAGCGATAAAAGCATCAGGCACTGAAATTGTAACCGTTGCATTAAGAAGAGTTGACTTGAAAAACCCTGAAAACGACAGTATTCTTTCTGTTCTCAACCCGAAAGAAGTGCTTATCTTACCTAATACTAGTGGTGCACGAACCGCTGAAGAAGCATTAAAGTTGGCACGAATTGCGCGAGCCGCAGGATTGGAACCCTGGGTAAAATTGGAGATAACTCCCGAACCCAGGTATCTTATCCCTGACCCGATTGAAACACTTAAAGCAGCCGAATTATTAATCAAAGATGGTTTTGTTGTTCTCCCTTATATTCAGGCAGACCCCATTTTAGCAAAAAAATTAGAAGCATTAGGAACAGCCACTATAATGCCCTTAGGTTCACCTATCGGCAGTAATAAAGGCTTAAAGACGAAAGAATTGATAAGAATAATTATTGAAGAGTCCAACATACCTGTGGTCGTTGACGCAGGTTTAGGTGCATCTTCCCATGCAGCAGAGGCTATGGAAATGGGTGCTGACGCTGTCCTTGTAAACACAGCACTTGCAGACGCCCAGGACCATGAAAAAATGGCACTTGCTTTCCGTTTAGCAACCGAAGCAGGCAGATTAGCCTTCCATGCAGGCTTGGGACCTCAACGGGAAACAGCCGAAGCCTCTTCTCCCTTAACGGGGTTCTTATTCACTTCTAACCAATAACCCTTAACTATATTTTTGATGCAATATGAAAATAACTCCCTACTCTTTTTTAGAAATACTTCAAAATTGGCGTAAAGACCGAATAGCCGATTTATATAGCCAAATTACAGAAGACGATGTTTTGGCAGCATTAGAGAAAGAAAATCTTTTTGTAAAAGATTTCATTGCCCTTTTATCACCCAAAGCAACCCCTTTCATTGAACAGATTGCCCAGAAGGCACATCATTTGACCAGACAGTATTTTGGTAGAACCCTATCCCTCTATGCTCCGATTTACCTGTCAAATCTTTGTGCGTCAGACTGTGCATATTGTTGCTTTGCTTCCCATGCAGGAATTCATGAAAAACGGGTTGCCCTCACAGAAGAACAAATTAGAGAAGAATGTATAGAACTAAGCAGTAGAGGCATTCAGACTGTTTTACTTCTGACCGGGGATGCCCCTAAAAGAACCGGGATAGACTACATTTGTAAAGCAGTGGCTATTGCAAAGGAATATTTCAAATCCGTAAGCGTTGAAGTCTATTCAATGGATGAACCCCAGTATACTCAACTCGTTGAAAACGGGACCGAAGGGGTTACTCTTTACATGGAAACTTATGACAGAGAAGTTTACGACAAAGTCCACCTTGCTGGAAAGAAAAAGGATTTTAAGTATCGTCTGGATGCTCTGGAAAAAGCAGGTAGAGCCGGAATACGCCGTCTTACCTGTGGCGCATTGTTAGGCTTAAGTGATTGGCAATATGATGTTGTCTGGCTTGCTTTACATGCTAAGTATCTTCAAAAAGTTTGCTGGCAAAGCCTTGTATCTGTTTCTTTCCCACGATTAAAACATACCCCGCCGCGTTTTAATGTTCCTCATATCGTCAATCTTAACGAACTTGTTCAAATCATAACGGCTATGCGTCTTTTCCTTCCCCGTTCTCCTTTCAATATAAGCACACGAGAAAGCGCTGAAATTCGAGATAATTTAATCCCTCTGGGCATTACCTCCATTAGTGCTGGTTCCTCGACGCGTCCAGGGGGATATAAGGTATTCCATGATGTAGAAGCAACTCAACGACCTGTCCTTGAACAATTTGAGATTGACGACTATCGTTCCGTAGAAGAAGTGGTCCATACAATAAAACAGAAGGGTTATGACCCTGTATGGGTTGACTTTGAACCCGGATTTATAAAAACAACCAATGGATAAGGAGAAAAATCTATGAAATCCTACTTAACCGTCCCTTTACTTGTCCTGTTATCCTTTACTTCTTTCGCTCAGGATACGAACCCCAACCTTATAACCCTGAGTCGTGAAAAATATCTGGATAAATGTAAGGGTGCGTGGTTAGGACAGATGATTGGTGTAACCTATGGAGACAAATATGAATTTCGCTCTAATGGACTTCCTATTCTTGACCCTATGGACCAATGGACTTCTAACTCATTAGAAAGGGCTTTTGGACAGGATGACCTGTATGTAGAAATGACTTTTTTGGAAGCGCTCGAAAAGAATGGATTGGATATCTCGTATGAACAAGCAGGGAAAGCATTTGCAGAATCGAAATATCCTCTCTGGCATGCAAATAGGGCAGGTAGGGATAATGTCAGGAATGGGATTATGCCACCCTTATCCGGACATCCCCGTTTCAACCTACATGCAGACGACATTGATTTTCAGATTGAGAGTGACCTTTTCGGAATTATCTGTCCTGGACTGTTCAAAGAAATGCACTCGCTGGGAGAAATATTTGGCTCTATTATGAATTATGGCGATGGCTTATACGGAGGCTACTACATCGCAGGTATGTATTCATCTGCCTTCTTCACAGACAATAATGTTGAGGAAGTAGTCAAAGCAGGGATTGCTTGCTTACCCCCTGAAAGCACTTATCGGAAATGTATAGAAGGTGTCTTGACCACTTACAAAGAATACCCCGATGACTGGTTAAAAGCATGGGAATATGTTGAAAACAGGTGGCAGGACGATGTGGATTGTGAACCCGGCAATCTGGTAAACATTGATGCAAAAATTAATGGTGCATATATTGCTATCGGCTTACTTTACGGGAAAGGAGACCTGGAAAAAACATTAGAAATTACAACCCGTTGTGGTCAAGATGCTGACTGCAATCCATCCTCTGCCGCGGGTATTTTATGTTGTATGAAAGGATTTTCAAATTTAGAACCATTCTGGAAAGAATATCTACCACAAGTAAGCAAAAATAAATTCATCTTCACAAATTATTCATGGGAAACCCTTATAGACGCATCTGTTCGCATTGCGGAACAAGTCATTACTAAAGCAGGAGGGAAAGTTGAAAATGATATCTATCAACTACCCATACAAAAACCTGCTCCCCCAGCCACATTAGAACAGTGGATAAACAAATCTGAAATATTTATCCCTCCAATCCCAAAAGAAAAGGTAAAGGAATGGAATCCCATCTGGGAAGTTAAGTCCTGCAAAAAATCAGAAGAGACAGGCCTCTTTGACAACAAATTGAATAAAGAAAAAGTCTTAATTGTCGCTCCACCAGAAGGCGGGGTTCCAGCCATGCTTAAATACTCCTCTGCAATCCCCCAGAATACAAAGCAATTAGTAATCGAGACCTGTGCCACAGCGGACAACCCTTTTCTACTTCGTTTAAGGATAGATTATCGAGTAGAATTTGAACAAAACATTCAGAATACAGATTGGACACCCCTATCTATAAACATTGAAAAATGGGGCGGTAGCCAACATACCATTACAATTGAAGTGGCACCCAGTCAAGAAAAGAGTAAGGGAATAGCCTACTTTAGTAACATCACTTTCCAATAGTCTAAACATGAAAGAGAGACCCCAAATAGGTTAAACTATATATAAGACTTTTCAATTTGGTAATTACCATATCTGGTAATTACATTATTTGGTAATTAACCCTTGAAACTTAAAAAAGGAGTTTTTAATATGGCAGTAACAGCAATAACTTTCCCGAAAATCCATTCTGGTTTGCCTTACAAGATAAAAGATATTAAATTGGCAGAACTGGGCAGAAAAGAAATTGATTTGGCAGAGCATGAGATGCCGGGTCTTATGGCAATTCGTGAAAGATATACCGCAAAAAAACCTCTCAAAGGTGCTCGTATCATGGGTTCTCTTCACATGACCATCGAAACAGCCGTTCTCATAGAAACGCTAAAAGTATTGGGTGCCGATGTTCGTTGGGCTTCCTGCAATATTTTCTCCACACAGGACCAGGCAGCCGCTGCAATAGTTGCCACAGGAACTCCTGTATTTGCATGGAAGGGAGAATCGTTAGAAGAATATTGGTGGTGCACTTATCAAGCGATGTGTTTTTCCAATAGTGAAACGCCCAACATGATAGTAGATGATGGAGGTGATGCAACACTACTTATACATCGCGGCTATGAATTAGAAGAGTATGCACAGAAACATGGGAAATTACCGCCTATTAGTGATGGACATAGAGAACTTCAAATTGTTGATAATTTATTACACCAGATTTACCAGGAGGACCCAGAACGCTGGCATCGCACTGCGGAAAACTGGATAGGTCTATCCGAAGAAACAACCACAGGCGTTCATAGACTTTATCAAATGATGAAAGAAGGGAAACTTCTTACCCGTGCTATGAATGTAAACGACTCCGTAACCAAATCCAAATTTGACAACCTCTACGGATGCAGAGAATCGTTGTGTGATGGAATTAAACGGGCTACTGATGTCATGATTGCTGGCAAAACAGTTGTCGTGGCAGGTTATGGTGATGTGGGCAAAGGATGTGCACAAGCCATGCGTGGTCTAGGGGCAAGAGTCGTTATTACAGAAATTGACCCTATCTGTGCCTTACAGGCGGCTATGGAAGGTTATGAAGTGATGAAAATGGAAGACGCTGCTTCCATCGGTGATATTTTCGTAACTGCGACGGGCTGCTGTGATGTAATTCGAGGAGAACATATTATTAAAATGAAACACAGAGCCATTCTTTGCAATATAGGACACTTCGACGCAGAAATTGATATATCCTGGCTGGAATCGCAAAAAAACATTCGCGAAGAAAATATAAAACCACAAGTAGATAAGTTTATTTTCCCCGATGGTAAAGAAATCATTCTTCTAGCGCGTGGAAGATTAGTAAACCTTGGCTGTGCAACAGGACATCCTTCCTTTGTAATGTCCTCTTCATTCTCGAACCAGACCCTCGCTCAAATTGCACTATTTACTGAGTCTGAACAATATGAAAAAGGAAAAGTCTATACTTTACCTAAAAAATTAGATGAAGAAGTGGCACGCTTACATCTTGGAAAGTTAGGAGCAAAGCTGGATCGTTTGAATCAAAAACAAGCGGATTACATAGGTGTTCCGATAGAAGGACCTTACAAACCTGACTATTATCGTTATTAATTTTTAATATATTATCTATTCTAAAAATAAAATTGGCGAGCCTATAAATAAGGTTCGCCAATTTCTTTTTATAATAATCTACTTTATTCTACAGTAACGCTCTTTGCTAAATTTCGTGGTTGGTCTACATCACATCCACGATTTACTGCCACATAATACGCAAAAAGTTGTAATGGCACCGCTACCACTATTGGGCTAAATGGCTCGTAACATTCAGGTATATAGATTACATCTCGACTATGTGCGACAATATCCTCATCGCCTTCGGTCGCTATGCTCACCACCAACCCCCTACGAGCCTTAATCTCTTGAATATTGGAAACCATCTTTTCATAAGTATCCCCTTTCACTGCAACACAAATAACGGGGAATGTTTCCGTAACTAATGCAATGGGACCGTGTTTCATTTCACCAGCGGCATATCCTTCCGCATGGATATAACTAATTTCTTTTAATTTTAAGGCACCTTCCAATGCACTCGGAAAATTAAAATTTCTGCCTAAATAGAAGCAACCCTGAGCATCTTTATATTCTGAGCGTTTGGCTAATTCTTTAACTTTATCATGATTTTTCAATACATGGTCCACTTTACCTGGAATAGTCCGTAGTTGAGTAATCATTTCCTTTGCCTGTGCTTTTGTCAAGGTGCCCCGAATTTGCCCTAACCATATAGTAAACAGGACAAAACACATACATTGGGAAGTATATGCCTTCGTTGAAGCCACACCTATCTCAGGACCGGCTTGCTGATAGATAACGCCATGGGATTCACGAGCCACACTTGAACCCACTACATTGACGATGGAAGCAACTTTGGCACCACGACTTTTCGCAATGCGAATTGCTTCCAGTGTATCTGCTGTCTCACCTGATTGAGACACCGCAATCAAAATGGTGTTGGGTGGTATAATTGGGTCTCTATATCGAAATTCAGAGGCTAAATCTAACTCCACTGGAACCCGGGCAAATTTCTCTATTAAATATTTACCCACCATTCCTGCATGCCAGGCTGTTCCGCATGCAACTACAAATATTTTCTGACATTTTTTCAATTCTTCTTCAGAAATATTCATATCCCGAAGTTTTACTTCATCCAAACCTTCATCCACACGTCCACGAAGGGTGCTTTGTAGCACTTCTGCCTGCTGGAAGATTTCTTTTAACATAAAGTGGGGATAACCTTCTTTCTCTGCGGCGGCATCATCCCACTCTACATTATGAACATGAACAGGAATGGAATTGCCATCTATATCTTCAATACAAACAGTGTCTCTCTTTATCTCACAGACATGCCCATTATCAATGTATATCACTTTTCGGGTATATTTCATGATGGCTGGTACATCTGAAGCGATATATCCTTCACCTTCACCAATTCCTACTATAAGGGGGCTACCATTTCTTGCAGCAATTAATACATCCGGATTATTTTTGCATATAACTCCAATGGCATAAGCACCTTTTAAATCTTTCAATGCTCTTTGAACCGCTTTGAATAAATCCCCATTGTAATATTTTCTAACGAGATGAACAATCGTTTCTGTATCTGTTTGACTTCTAAATTTGACGCCTTCTGATTCCAACTGCTCTCTGAGTTCATGAAAATTTTCAATAATCCCATTGTGAACAACGGCAATTTCCATATTCATATCAAAATGAGGGTGTGAATTTACCTCCGACGGTTCACCATGCGTAGCCCAGCGTGTATGTCCTATACCTAAACCACCTTTAATGGGATGCTGTTCTAATTTTGCGTCAAGGATTTTAAGTTTACCAACACTTTTAACATGTTCCAGACCCTTTTCGTTTACAACTGCAATACCTGCAGAGTCATAGCCACGATATTCTAAGCGATGTAAACCCGAAAGAATTACTTCTACTGCATTTTTAGGACCAATATAACCGACAATTCCACACATTTAAAGAACTCCTTTCTTTAATTATTTTTTATCTCTAAAATTTACAAACCACCAAACTTCGTGGAATTATTTTAGATATGTCTACGGTTCTGTATAGAGGCTATTAATAAAAAATAAAAGTTATTTTTTATAAAATGATTTCATGTATTCAAGGGTAACAGGCTTATAATCACCTGCATGACCGGCTTGTCCGAACGCATTCATTCTTTCCACATAGACTTGATAAGCGGCTTCTCTGGCGGGTTTTAAGTAGTCTCTGGGGTCAAATTTTTCTGGGGTTTCCCATAATACCTTACGAATTGCCCCTGTCATTGCAAGACGGCTATCTGTATCAACATTAATTTTACGAACACCGTTCTTGATGCCTTCTTGAATTTGTTCAATAGGGATTCCCTTTGTTCCTGGCATTTTTCCACCATACTTGTTTACAATATCTACCAATGATTGAGGGACAGAACTTGAACCGTGCATTACCATGTGGCAATTTGGCATTCTTTTGTGTATTTCTATAATTCTTTCCATCGCAAGTTTCGGCGGTAATACTTCTCCCGTTTTAGGGTCTTTAATCGTAGACTTATAGGCACCATGACTTGTTCCAATGGCTACTGCGAGTGCATCTACCTTTGTCTCTTGCACAAATGCTTCTGCTTCTGCGGGGTCTGTTAAGAAATCTTGAAGTTCTTTATCTGTCAAGCCTGCGCCATGACCATCTTCAATTCCACCCAGGCAGCCTAATTCTGCTTCCACAGTGACTCCTAACGGATGTGCCAACTCTACGACTTTCTTTGTTATTTCAAGATTTTCCTTATAAGTATTCTTTTCTTTTCCATTTTCTTTTAAGGAACCATCAATCATAACTGAGGTGAAGCCAAGGGCTATTGCTTGTAGACAGGTTTCGACACTGTTTCCATGGTCTAAATGTAGTGCAACTGGTATATGAGGATATTCCTCTGCCGCTGCTTCCATCAATTTCTTTAAATAAATCATCTTGCTGTATTTTAAAGCACCTCGGCTTGCCTGAATAATTACAGGACTGTTTGTATCGTTTGCAGCCTGCATAATTGCTTGTATCTGCTCCATATTGTTTACATTAAACGCTCCAACACCGTATCCACCTTTGGCTGCTTCATCAAGTATTTGTCTCATCGGAACTAATGGCATATATTTTTCTCCTTATTGTTAAATTATTGTTGTAGAATTATTATTCTTACTGTTTTTATAGTTTTAGACTTATTCTTTTTGGGAATGAATCAAAAGGATAAACAAAAGTTTTTTTATTATAACATTTATATGGCAGATAATTCAAATATTTTATATAAAATCATGATTTACAATTGGATATTTGTTTAGTGGACATGATGAACATTTAGGTATTTTTCTACAAAAATCTTTACCTGTCCAAACAATAAGTCCATGATATTCTTTGTAAACATAAACATCATCTGGCAAATGTTTATGAAAAATTTCTTGTATTTTTTCATATTTCAGTTTTTCGTCCAGAATCCCATGTCTTGAAAATATTCTACGGGTATAGGCGTCAATTACAAAGACAGGATGTTCACACGAATAGAGCAAAATATCGTCTGCTGTTTCAGGACCTATTCCTTTTAAGTTTAGTAATTCTTCTCTTAAAATAATTGTATCTTTGTGTCGCATATTTTCAATTTTTCCACCATATTTTTCAATAAGGTAATTACAAAATATGATGAGTTTCTCTGCTTTTTGTCGAAAGTATCCAGATGAACGGATTGCCTGTTCTAAAACATCTCTTTTGCATTTAACAATTTTATGAGGGTCAAGTAAGTTTTTCTTTTTTAATTCTTGAATGGCTCGTTCTACATTAGTCCATGCGGTATTTTGCGTGAGTATTGCACCGATTGCTATCTCAAAGGGACTATCGCCGGGCCACCAATTTGTGGGACCATAGAATTTGGATAAGGTCTTATAAATCTCTATCAGTGTAGGGAAATGTTCTTTTCTACCCTCGGAATTACCGATTTTCATGCGGATTGAATTCTTTCTACTTCTTTTTGAATTGCCTTTATATGTTCTGGTGTGGTTCCGCAACATCCACCGATAATTCGTGCTCCATGATTGTAATAAGGGAAAACATATTTAGCAAAGTCTTCGGGTGTTTCAGGGTATACAATACCATCGTCTGTCAATTGGGGTTTACCTGCATTGGGATAAACTAAAAAGGGTGTTTCTTTATCATGCTCATACATTTTTTGTAATAAAACATCCATATCTTCCACACTTAAGGTGCAATTTACTCCTAATATGGAAACGCCTAATTGTTTCATTTTATCAATAAATGATTCAGGAGTTACTCCCATGATGGTATTGAAACGCATCCCATCGCTACTTCGCATAAAGGTAAAACTGACAACCATTTCCAGATTTGTATTTTCTTTTACTGCTTGAACTGCACACCTTGCTTCATCTAAATCTGCCATCGTTTCAATAATGCAAGCATCTGCTCCACCTTCTTCTAAAGCGATGGCTTGTTCTCGGAACGCCTCATATAATTCGTCTTCTGAGACTTCACCCATAATTAGGAGTTTTCCAGTAGGACCTATTGATGCAAGGACATGATAATTATCTCCCACTGCAGTTCGGGATAAGTAAGCAGATTTCTGGCTTAACTCCTTTGCTTTATTTTCTAATCCATAAGATTTCAATTTAATTCTATTTCCACCAAAACTGTTAGTAGAAACGATGTCTGCTCCTGCTTCTTTATAAGCAACAGCAATGCCCTTAACTATATCTGGATGGTCAATATTCCACATTTCAGGACATTCGCCTGCTTGCATGCCGTTTGCAATTAATAATGTGCCCCAGCCTCCATCGCCTACTAATATTTTTCCAGATTTTATTGTTGAATAGATAGTATCCAATTAATTATTTTCCTTTATTTCCCTCTTCAATGAGTTCTTTCCAGGAAGATTTGGTTAAGAAACTTTTTGTGGCGTCTTCTTCTACTTCTAAGAACATGTGCCAGGGGAAAGAGATGGTTAAATAATCGTCACTTATTTGGTTTTTTACATTAAGTCGTGCAGATATATCTGTCAACCCGATTACAGCCTTCGCTTCCTTATCCTTATTATCTGCATACGCCCAGATACCTATATTTTGACAGCCTGCGGAAAAGGGGGCTATTACGCGGGATGTTGTGTTATTACGGAAATGAGCAAGAACTATTAAAGCAGACAATTGAGGTGGTCTAACTAGAAATGACACTACCTCAGGTTGTTCTACTTGCAGGTCTACCTGTGAAAGGGGTTTAAATACTACATAATCGAAAGGAATGTCCCGAATAGGAAGTAGTTTCTGAATAAAATTGCGGACTGCTTCGGGTGAAGAAAGGTAGCCTTCACCATTCATAAAATCCTGTAAAAAATCGGGTGTAACAAAATCTTTAATTTTTTCCATTACTACTTCCCCCTTAGGGTCTCCCCTATTTCCCGAGGAAAGAAACCGGTGGAAGCACTCTTCACCACCGGGAAATTCTTTGTATAGATTTCCAAAACCCAATCCGACTCCGCCCCCCCAGCATCCATAAGTTTGGCGTGAGAAAACAGCCGTTTTCCCTTTAGCGGCACTAACAAACCAACGCATGACACAGCCCCAACGACCCGGTTTAAACTCTATTGCACGCTCAGGTTTTTGATTTGTCCAGATAGTTGCAACAGGCTCATATTTCAAAGCCAATAAATTTGTTAATTCCGTTTCCATAAGAAATGAATCCTTTTACATCTTATATTTTAATTGGAGGCAATACCTAACTTTGCGTCAAGGTATTCAATGCAACCCTGTGGGTCTGGGGAATATGCGTCTGCGCCAATCTTATCGCAAAATTCTTGTGTCAAAGGAGCCCCACCGACAACAATGGTTACATCGGGGACTTTGGACTTTAACATTTTAACTGCTTTCTCCATATTTACCATAGTTGTAGTCAGCAGAGCACTCATTCCTACTACTGCACCTGGATTTTCTTCTAAAATTTGGAGAAATTTTTCAGGTGAAGTATCAACACCTAAATCTATTACCTTCCATCCCGCACCTTCCATCATCATTCTAACAAGGTTCTTTCCTATATCATGTAAGTCGCCCTGGACTGTACCGATAATAAATGTTCCTTTATGTATTGCTTCACCTGTCTCAAATGCAGTTTTTAAAAAGGGCATGCCTACATTCATTGCGCGTGCAGACATTAATACATCCGGGACAAAAACTTCATTACGACTAAACTTCTTACCTATAACACTCATGCCTTTCATCAGTCCTTCATTTAGTATCTTAGCGGCTGGGGTACCCATAGCGAGGGCTTGTTGGACTAATTCTTCCACTCCATCCTGTCCACGAAGGTCTGGTGGGTAGGGAGAATTTTTATTGACTTTTCCGCGTTCAACACACATTGCAATTTGTCCCAAAATATCTTCCATAAACTTTTACCTTTTATTAATAAAAAAATTTTATTGAACTAATTTTTGTTTATTTCTTATTGTGAGTCTTGCTGGTAACAAATTACATGAAATATCTTATTTAATTTATCATAGAGACCACAGAAAATACAAAAATGTTATAATCTATTCCTATTATTTTTTAGTATCATTTTGTTGGATTTATCTGAATAGAACGCAAAAAAAATGCAATTAACAAATCATAGCGGAAATCCTAAACCGAGTCGAATATCATTACCCCTTCTCTGTTGGGAATTTTTAAAGATTGGCACTTTTGGTTTTGGAGGGGGCTGGGTTATCATTGCCCTTATCCGTGAAAAGTTTGTAAAAAGAGAAAAACTTATAAGTGATGAAGAGTTTGCCATTGGTGTAAGTCTTAGCCAATTATTAGGGGCTTTTGCTGTTAATACCGCCTCTTTTGTAGGAAGAAGGTTAGGAGGAATCTTTGGAGCATTTCTAAGTGTTTTCTTCTTCTTACTTCCTTCTTTTGTTATTGTTTGTATCCTCGCAGAGTTTTATTTTAAGTCGAATCAACTATTTGCATTAGAAGACATATTAAAGGGAATTACACCTGTTATTATTTCACTTCTGGTTTTAACTGCCTTTGATTTATCTGTCAATATTAAGAAGAACATTCCCTTTTTTATTATTCTTTTTATAGTTATCGGGGGTGGTTTGATTAGAGTAAATTATGTGGTTTTACTGCTATTTTCAGGACTGCTTTATCTGTTTATGGATAAGTTTATCAACAGAAAAGATAACTCAAATATATCTCCCCCCGTAAACTTATTATTCTTTTGTCTTAATCAACCGAAAAATTTATATGGAAGTATACCTATCTTATTTTCTATAACAAATGCACCGTCTATTTTTACCATCGGATTTGTATTTTTTGGAATAGGATTTATCTTTTTTGGAGGAGGGTATTCTCTTATACCTATATTACAAAATATATTCGTTACTAAGTTAAAGTGGATATCGAATCATGATTTTATTGCTGGTATGGCAATTAGCCAGGTAACACCGGGACCTTTTGCCGTAATTGCTACTTTTATGGGATACTATTTGAAGGGTGTTATTGGTGCTTTTATTTCAACTTTCGCTATTTTTATGCCCCCTTTTATTTTTATGCAACTTTTAGTTAGTTTTCAAAATAAATTTAAGGACAACATAAGTCTTCAAACATTCTTAAAAGGTATAAATATTGCAATAATTGGACAACTATTACTATTGTCTTACCATTTTTTTATAGATATACTTATCCCAGTTCGTGTAGATTTAATTGTTTTGCTATTATGCAGTTTTTTCCTGTTTTTCATATATAGAGTCCCCCCTCTTTTTCTAATTATAGCTGGTATAATATATGGATTCTTCTTTGTAAAATAGCAGAAATTATTTTAGTATTTTTCTGCCTTCAGAAGATTTAATCCCAGAGATAATTCTTTCAAATGCTTCTTCATTAGAGCAGGCACTCATGGCTTCTTCTTTGGTAACCAAACCTTTCTGATACAGTTCAACGGCATATTGGTCAAAACTCTTCATATCCCCATCTACTTCAATAATTCCATAGAGTTTATCCAGGTCACCTTCAATAATAGCATCACGAACGATAGGTTTCCCACCTAATAATATTTCCAGGCAAGGGATTCTTCCGCCACCAATTCTTTTCAATAGTCTTTGACATACAACCCCCTGTAAAGTAAATGCTAGTTCCTGACGAATAAGGTCTCGTTCCGTTTGAGGGAAATAACTAATAACACGGTTTACTGTATCCACTGCGGTTGTCGTATGGAGAGTACTAAAAACGAGATGCCCGGTTTCAGCCGCACTCAGACCTGCACGAATGGTATCTCTATCACGCATTTCACCTACAAGGATGACATCTGGGTCTTCACGCAAGGAACCGCGTAAGGCATTTGCAAAGGATAATGTATCTCTACCTACCTGTCGTTGAGAAACAATACTTTTTTTATCTGAATATACATATTCTATAGGGTCTTCAATCGTTATAATATTTGCAGGACGGGTTGAGTTTATATAATCTACCATGGCGGCTAATGTTGTACTCTTACCACTTCCCGTAATACCGCATACCAGGAATAAACCTCTTTGTTTATTACAAATACCCCGAACTACTTCGGGTATGTTTAATTTTTCAAAAGGTAAAGGTTCTTCGGGAATTAAACGAATTGCCAGAGCAGGGGCTTCCATCTTAATATAACCACTACAACGCAAATAGCCCACTCCTGCGGCGTGGTATTGAAAACTTGTTTCACGCTCTGTAAAAAGCATGTCTACTTGTTCTTGACCCCCCAACTGATATAACAGTTCTTTCATGTCTTCTGCGTTTAAAGGGGGCATATCGAGAGGCGTCAGGTCGTTATCTACACGGATATAAGGTCTTGCACCGGCTCTCAAATGTAAATCGGAAGCATTTCGGGCTTTCATTTGTTCGAGCATGACATTGATATTAAAACCTGTGTTTACATAAGAAATCACTTCTAATTGCCAGGTACGGGAACGTAACGAAGATTTGGCGTGTTCCTCAATAACATTATCAAGAGGAAGTAAAAGAGGAAGTTGTTTCCAATTAAAGCCAGGTGTTAAAACTCTACATAAACCATCTTCAAACCTTACTCGAACACCCAGTTTTGTATCCTCAAAAGACCTGGTTATTTCATTTTGATTCTCTGATTCTTTGGAAACAAAGGTAATTTGCATCGAATCAACTTTTTTACTTAAATCACTAGATTTAGCGATGATAGAACAACCTTCTGTTGAAATTTTTATTTCTGAAGGTATCCCGGTCGCTCTAATTACTTCATGAAGCCCAATTCTCAAAATATCAAGTATAGTTGAATTAGATTGACTACCTATAAACATAAAATTTTTTCCTTGCGATTATCCCGTAACTCTTGGTGTTAAATTATATAAAAACTATAAATATTAAAAATGTTTTTTTAATATAGCAAATTCTTTAAATAAAAGTCAATACTAAAAATGTCTTTTCCCTACAATTTCCTCACAATTTTTCTGGAAATAGTTGCTCAATTTGGTATCAATTACGCCAATCTCAATTTCATGCTTTCGGACTTCTCCAGGTTGCAGATATTCCAATTCGCCTCGTTTTTCTGTCTCATCTCTACCCAAAACACCTGCGTTACAGGGTTCAAGTCCAATTACATACTCACCTGCACCCAACATTTTCCACTGAACTAATTTTGGAAGTTGCGATTTTTTGTATTTTATATACACGCCATAAAAATCTGGCACTAACATAGGTTTACTATGGAATACTCCTACAATTACACTTCCATCTTTCTGCGTCTTGACATCATGGAAATAGACCCGTTCTAGATAATCTACCTCAGGTGCAGTTATTTCGAACCAGGGGTCTTTACCCATCTTTGCAATATCATCTCTGGGAATAGTTTTTTTAGCAGGGATACAAACCCTGGCGTTTTCATTAACCACAGGCCAACCCATATTGCAATGATATAACATCATAAAAGGGGTTTTACGAAAGCCTTCATTGGTTATGGTGTCGGTTATTTGAAAGTAGCAAGCACCTAAAAAGGTTTTAATTTCTCTTTCAACAACGATATTCTCTGCAAAAAGGGCTGTTTGACGCATTCTGCCTTTTATGCGTAAAACATATTTACCCTGTTCCCAATTCTTTTCGATACAAACATCTTCCGCGGGTGTATTGCTTATTCTTCCATGCAAACCTTCGCCTGTTAGTTCGCTATTCTCGCAGGGAGGTCCGACATTTGTCACTCCACAAGTTGTTACTAAACCGCCAAAATAATTGCGTAACCAACGAGTGCCTTCTGGCTCGTAATAGAAAGGTGCCACATCTCCTGGTGTGGCACGCCAACTTAAAGGAATACCTTTAAATACCGCATGAGAAATATCCATGCAGCGGTCTAAATACACAGTGAATTCTAAACCAGAGCCGTTGTAGACATAAGCAGAACGCGAAGGAAATGCCTTGCCATTTTGGAGTATGGATGTTTGAATCCCTGCAAGTTGGTCCATTTGCCCCACATACCTTTTTATCTCCGTTGGATATTTGCTAAACCACTCTTGTAATTTACCTTCTTTTTTGTTCATATAGGTCTCCTTCAATGAAAGAATAACTTTACTTACGAAAATCTATTAATACCTTCATACAGTCCTTACGCTGGGCTAATTTAAATGCGCTCAATGATTCTTCAAAAGGAAATTTATGACTAATCATATAATCTACTTTTACTGTCTTATCTAATAATCCTCTTAATGCAGGTTCAAAGGGACCACAACGAGAACCAATAAGAGTGATTTCATCAACGACTAATTTGGACAGGTTAATATTATTTGGACTTTCTGTGGTGCTTTTCATAACCAAAATTCCCTGTGGGCGTAATAGATTCAAAGCATAGGTTTGAGCAGATGGATTTCCTGTTGCATCAATTACTACATCCATATTATTAACTTTACACTGGCCAAGCAGACATGTTTCAATTCCCACCTTATTTAAGAATTCTAATTTATGCGTGTATTTCCCTACACACAACAATTTTTGAACATACGGCTTTATAATCTGTGAAATGATTTGACCCATTCGACCATCACCTAAAACAACCACTTTACCATTGGGATTAAAGTGCACTTGCTCTAATATGCGATAGCCTGCTGCCACAGGCTCAGTAAAAACGGCAATTTCATCAGACAGCTCGGGAGGAACAAGGTGTAAATTTTTCTCCGGCAAACTTGTGTATTCTGCAAAAACACCACTCCGTTTTGAGATACCCAGAACAGTCCTATTCGGGCAATGGTTTCCCATCCCGCTCATGCAAAAGGAACAAGAGTAACAGGGACAATTAATCTCCCCAACCACTCGGTTACCAATTAACTTTTTATTATCCGCCTCAACTACTTCACCTATAAATTCATGTCCCAATACCCCTTGAAAATTCATATACCCCTTTATTATTTCCAAATCTGTCTTGCAAATCCCCGCCATCCGGACCTTGATTAAAACTTCACCCTCCCTTCGTAGAGGGGTATCTATATCAACAAAATTCAACTTTGCGCCATCAAAAGAAAGTGCTTTCATGGTTTCTATTTTTTCTTTATTTTAAACTATTTTTAATGGCATTTAATCAGTAAATTCTTTAGTAATAAGTTCGCTTGCTATTCTACCGGACATATAAATTGTAGGTAAGCCACTCCCTGGATTTGTTCCACCTCCTACAAGGTATTGATATGGATTCAATTTGTTATGTGGTCTAAAATAAAGCATTTGGTCTAATGTATGGGCAAGATTAAAGGTAGCACCCAGAAAAACATTATATTGTTGTTCCCAATCTTGTGGTGTAATAACTTTTTCAGTAACTATATGTTTTTCTACATCAAAACCTACTTTTTCAGAAAATTTTTTTATCACATTATATCTATAAGCATTTGCTTCTTTCTCCCAATTAATGTTTGCTTTATTGTTTGGAGTAGGAACAAGGATGTAGACATTATACATGCCATCGGGAGCCAATGTTGGGTCAATAACAGAAGCATTTCGTACATATAGGGAAATGTCATAGTTTAACTTTTTTGTGTGAAATATGCTATCTACAAATTGATGATAATCGTTTGAAAAAAATATTGTATGGTGAGCAGTATTAGGATTCTTATCAAGCCCCAGATAGAGCATAAATGTAGAACAAGAAAATTTTTTATGACTTAAATCATTGTAATCAAGAAGTTCTTTGAAAGCATAGCCTACATCTGCATTTATTATTACTTTATCAAAATGAATGTTTTCACCATTTTCTAATGTTACATCGCTATTTTGAATTTTTTTTACCTTTGTATTTAATAATAATTTACCTTCGTATTCTAAAAACACTCTCTTCATTGCTTCAGAGATTTCTGATAATCCACCTTTGACATGATAAATTCCAAAATTATGTTCAATATAAGGGATAATCATGTATGCTGCTGGACAATCCCAAGGGGACATGCCTATATACTTTGACTGAAATGTAAAACTTATTTTTAATTCGTCACTTTTAAAATAATTACCGAGTTCCTCATACATACTTTTAGGAAAAGAAAGCCAGGGAATAAAACGAATTAAATCTAAATTAAAAAGTTTCCATATAGAACTATAATCTTTTTTTAAACAATTAAAGGCTTTTTCAAATCGTATTTTTTCTCTTTCTAAAAGTTTTATAAACCCCTGTTCTTCTCCTGAAAAATATTTTCTTATTTCTTCATAGGTTTTATCATGATTACGACTTATAGAAACTTTTTTATCTTTAAATACTAATTCATACATTGGGTCAAGGTCATAAAAAGTCAGATAATTGTTCACATCTTTACCTGATTCTCGAAAAACATCATCTAATATAGGTTTTAACATTAAAAATGTTGGACCTAAGTCAAACTTAAACCCCTCAAGGTCAAAGGAAGCATTTCTTCCACCGACACGGTCTGCTTTTTCAAATATAGTTACATCAAAACCTTTACTTGCAAGCAACATACCAGATGTAAGGCCACCTGGACCTGCACCAACAATACCTATTTTTTTATTACGATATTTGTCGAAATTCATGTTGGATATACCTTTCCTTTTGAAGCCTTTATATTCAACTATTTTAAGTAATTAATTATACAAATAATTTGTGTTAAAGACAATAGAATTTATTGGGTTTAAATTCTGTCTTGAACAATTTAATTCTTTTTGTTATAATTGTATCACGATAACGGATAACGATAACGGAAAGTGATAGTAATATATTATGATACATGATTTTTTTCTGGGTTTTATAAAGATACATATCCTTTACCACGCTATTAAACAACCTGTTTACGGACTCTGGTTAATAGAAGAATTGGGCAGGCATGGGTATAAACTCAGTCCTGGCACACTCTATCCTATACTTCATTCTTTAGAAAAGGAAAAATACCTTAAATCTTATAAAAAACTTGTTGAGGGAAAGATACGGAAATATTATAAAACAACGGCAAAGGGCAAGAAAGCGTTTATTGAAGTAAAAGAAAGGATTAAAGAATTAATTAAGGAAGTAATGGTATGATTTCAAGGGATATTTTGCAAAAGGAATTTAGAATTTTCATTCTTCTATCCTTGTTTATCTTGCTGGTAGAGGTAGGTGGAGGTATTTTTACGAATAGTCTGGCTTTGTTGGGTGATGCAGGTCATGTTCTTATTGATTTGCTTGCTATTTTGTTGACTTATTTTTCAATGAGACTTTCACAAAAAAGGGCAACACAGAATTTTACATTTGGCTTTTATCGGGGTGAAATATTTTCGGCAATTACAAACGGTGTTGTGTTGTTACTCGTAACTATCTACATCTTTTATGAATCTTATAGACGGTTCCTTTCGCCCCAGTCAATAAAAGGTCCGGAGATGCTTATCATATCAATCGTTGGGCTTATAGCCAATTTGTATGTTGTGATAAAAATGCAGGGGTATGAGCAAGAAAATCTGAACATAAGGGGGGCGTATCTTCATGTATTAAGCGACCTGTTATCGTCTATCGGTGTGGTTATTGCAGGTATTCTAATTGTTATTACGAATAACTACATTTTCGACCCTATAATAAGCATTATGATTGGGCTGTTCATTCTTAGAAGTTCCCTGCAACTCATAAAAGAGTCTGCTTATATTCTCATGGAAGCGACACCGAAGCACATTGATTTGAAAGATTTATCTAATGACATTAAAAAGATAAAGGGTGTTAAAGAAATTCACGATTTGCATGTTTGGAGTTTATCCTCAGATTTATATTCACTCAATTCTCATATCTTGATAGATGAAAAGGACATTAAGTCTATCAATCAAATAGTTTCGGATATAAATGAAATGGTCAAATCAAAATACAACATTACTCATTCTGTAATCCAATCCGAATGTGAAAAATGTGTAGATGGTGAAAATAAGCACGAGCATTAACTCTCATATAAGGAGTCTGTTGTTGATAGAGATAACTAAATGGGAGGTTCTACTAAATGTAAATCAGTATGTCTAAAATTTGCAGTCATAGTTTCCAACATTTAACATTATATATCATATCATAGCCGATTTTAGGGCACATTGTAAACTTATAAGGAACTAAACATTTAACAATTTCTAAATATAACATTTAACAAATAAGTTTGCTACAGCAATTTTATAATAACTTGTCAGACACTCTATCGAATTTTGATATTTTAACATTATCCAAATAATTCTTTTATTAAATTATATATCTTGTAATGCATAGTCATTTTTGAATGCAATGTTGTAGAAACACCATTGCTAAATTTAATATTGTTCGAGCAACCTTTTCATCCGCATATTCCTTATTAGGATGTGCTGTCCCTTTATCCTTCCTCTCTTTTGCAAAAATAGATTCCATATTTTTAAAAATCTGTTTTGTAAAAAAATCTTTAGGGATTAAATTTTCATTTTGTCCAGTTGCAATTAAATCACTAATTGACCCTTTGCTAGTTTTTCCATAAACTAAAATTTGTAAGAATGCCTGGATGGCAGAGACTGTATAAGTTATGCAATTACTATATCCTATAGGGGTATTTTTCCTATATTCATCAAAACTATCTGATAAAATTCTATTGACATCTTTCCACTTTGGATTCGATAAAAATTGTAAAACTGGTTCATAAATTTCTTTAATAATTTTTTCGTCCTGGCGCGGAATAAAACCTTGTCGTGTTAAATAAACATCTACACCAAAAGCGGTAAAAACTTCATTTAAATCTTTCGCAAATCTATCAAATTCTTCCCATCTCCAAGCTTCTAATCTATTTTGAAAATCTTCTTCTGATTCATTTTCTTCCTTTTTGATTGGAGAACTCTTTTCTCTCTCAGAAATCAATTGAGCGCAGTATAAAGAAAGCAATTCCAGCACAACATGTTTATTTTCATTCATAAAAATATTGTAAAAGTCAGAACAAGCTGAAATATCAGAGTTATACGAATTAAATACTCTATTTTCTAAATATTCTGAAGCGTAACTTTTTGTTTTATACTTATTATTAAGTTCCTTTATTGAATTAAAAATACGGTTCATTTTTCGTTTTTTTTCTTCAGAAGATATTCCATAAAATTCATAATATTCTGTTTCAAAGTCTGTCCTTATTCTATTTTCAAAAAAATATATTTCTAAATGCTTCCAAATTTTATATTTTTCATCTTCTTTTAAAGAATCCCAACTCCTAATACCTAAATCTGGTTTTAATTCCTTCATTGCTTCTGGACTTAATTCACTCCAAAGTTTAAACATAATTAATTAACCTCGACTGAATTCTTTATCATTTTTTTCATCTTCGTTTATTTTATATCACTCTTTAAGGTTTTATAAATTGTCATATTATCTTTTGAAAAACTTTTTTTAACAGTAAACCAAAGATACATGATGTATCTACTGATTAATAGACATAGGTAGCATTTGTTCTTTATCGAGCATTTTTATAACTTCACGCAATAAATAGTTATTTTCAAAGCAAAGGACATATTTTCTGCTCTTGTCCTCCTCTGGTTGCAACATTTTTTTATCTATTAATTTTTTGATATATCTGGAAATCACAGCAGGTATCTTTTCTGGAAAAAGTTGCTTTATATCGTTTGCTCTTATAATTTGTTTTTCAACTGACACCTTTAGAATTTTATATTCTTTTTCAGTTATATATTTTCTTTCCAAAGCAGAATTTATTGCTGGCAATAAAATCTTTGTTTGTAAAAATTGATAATCGAGCAAATTGTCAATTTTATTGATTTCATTTTTCAATCCATTAAGCACATACTCGCACCAGGATAGCAACCCTTTATCACTACCCTCATCTGCCAGAGACAAATAGTAATAATACTTTTCTCTATCACTGCAAAAAACAGCCGTTGGATTTAAAATTCTACCGTCAACATGGACTCTAAACCCATATTTAATAAGCATTGCGTAAGTAAGTAATCGAACCACTCTACCATTGCCATTATCAAAAGGATGTATCCATGCAAATCTATGATGGGCAATTGCAACCTTCAAGAGGTCACATTGAGGCAGGTCTGGCTTATTT
The DNA here is from genome assembly GCA_964549105.1 of uncultured Nitrospirales bacterium. GTDB lineage: Bacteria > Hydrogenedentota > Hydrogenedentia > Hydrogenedentales > Hydrogenedentaceae > Hydrogenedens. The sequence continues at coordinate 27,314 of CAZJTZ010000017.1, read as the reverse complement.
ATAAAATTGAAAAGTTCCTCCATATAAGAATTGACTGTTGAAACATCTGGCGGAATATGCGAAGAACCAGTAAGAGACACATTAACTTTTCTATAATTCCCTGGCTCATTACTTCCTTCTCCCTTTGGAGGAGGAGTAAGATTTTTAGTAATAATTTTGTGTATTTCACTTAAAAAAGCACGGTTTATTTCATAATCATTAATATTCTCTTCTATAAAATTTAATGCCTTTTCGTTATTTTCAATTTCTAAAAATCTCTCATCCTTAGTTTTGCCACCTTCAATTTTTCTTTCAATATACTCTGCTAAGGTTGTGCGATTTCCCTCAATTCTTGCCGAGCCAATACTTTCCAGAAGGTGAAAAATTTTCTTTAACTGAATAAAAATAACTGGATGAGTCGTGCCATGGGTTGGTTTTTTACGCAGGTAATCAAGTTCTAACACAAGCGTAGTCAAATTTGACCCGAATGGGGGTTCTACTAAATGTAAATCAGTATGTCTAAAATTTGCAGTCATAGTTTCCAACATTTAACATTATATATCATATTATAGTGAATTATAGGGCACATTGTAAATTTATAAAGAACTAAACATTTAACATTTTCTAAATATAACATTTAACAATTGGACATTTCAAAATAATTATTAAACGGTTAGTTGAGAATATAAATAGTAGTTTTTACTCAATATTTCAGTTGCCTATACAAACAAAAGCAAGTCTGTACGAAATTACTATAAATATAAGCGGGATAGTATGTGTTAAGTAGGGACAAAGTATGGTATATATGATATTTCTACTTTGGGAAAGGTAAAAAAGAAAATATAACATAGAGCATAGAATATATATAGAGCGGAGAGAGTGGGATTCGAACCCACGGTGCCAGAAAACCGGCACAACGGCTTTCGAGGCCGCCGCCTTCAACCACTCGGCCATCTCTCCTCAGCCAAAATTCTTACCTTTTATACTACTTTATACTACAATGGGTGGAAGAAAATCAAAAGTTTGAACTCAAAGCAGTATATTGCTTTTTTGCGTAACATTTTATACAATTGCATTCTCATACTGTTGAAATAAAGAAAGACACATATAGAAAAATTTGTCTCTAACTTCCCACAAATTAACTGATATGAAGAGATATCTGAAAGATAGGTTTTTAGTTATTACGACAATTTAGCATAAGAATAGAGTTAGAGTTGCTACTCGGTCGGGTTTTAAGAGGATAATTTACATCGGTAAGAATATGAATATCAAAGCCTGCTTTCAAGATACTTCCGCGAGTGTGGACGCTCGCGGTATCTTTTAAAACCTCTTACGATTTGTCCTTTTATAAATGTCATATTCTTTTCTATCGCTACCTTGTTGAAAGAGTAATAAAAAGAGGGCGTATCGCAATACTCCCCTACTTTTTCAGACTTTTTAAACAGCCCCTGTCTCGCTAACAACAAAGGGGTCAGTTTCTTTTAAACACCCTCTATAATAGCCCTTCCCCAAATATTTTAGAGAAAAGAAGTAAAATTTACTATAATAATGCTTTCTTTTATCTCTAAACTTAAATGATATCCATGTAGCGGTGATGTGTCTATGATAGTAGATGTAGTTGTATTTTTACCTATTGAAAATTTTTTGAGTTATAGTGTTCCAGAACATCTTCAGTCAAAAGTGTCTGTGGGTGTGCGTGTGGTTGTTCCTGTTAGAAACTCTATTGAAGTAGGTATTGTTATTGATGTCCGGAATGTATCTGAACAGAAAGAGGATGTTACAAAAGAGTTAAAAGAAATTATTGATATACCCGATAAAGAGATTATTGTTAATGGGGAAATGATAAAACTATGTCGCTGGATTTCAGATTATTATATATCCCCTCTGGGTTTAGCATTTCAAATCGCCGTGCCTAAATTTCTTCGCACCCTTGGAAAACCAAAATATATAGTAAATCCCGAAGCAAAGAGTGAGTATTTGCCTGGCAGTCTTCCACAACAAATTATGGAGGCACTTGAAAATCAGCCATCAGAATTAAAGGAGTTAAAGAAAAAATTTAAAGGACAGGAGATAGAAAAGGAGATTTTAGCCCTTGTAAAAGAAGGAACATTAAAACTTATATTTGAGCCTATAAAACTTAGAGAAAAGATAAAGAAAGAACTGTGGGTCAGACTTAAAAAAGATAAAACAATTTCGCAAGAAGAAATTTTAGTATGGCAGAAAAAATCGCCTCAACAGGTAAAGACATATCTATCACTGTTGCATAAAGGAGAGGAGTACCCGCTTTCAGATTTGCTTAAAAAGCAGCAAATAACAAAAAGTACGGTATTAAGTCTACAAAAGAAGGGTTGGATAGAGTTAGTAGAAAAGGAGGTTTTACGAACACCGAGACTATATCAATATATAGAATCGTTGGAAAATACACAGGATATAACGCTTACAGATGAACAAGAAATTGCAGTAAAAGATATTTCTAATACCCTTTGCCAGCACCAATTCAAAACTTTCCTACTTTTTGGGGTTACGGGTTCCGGCAAGACAGAAGTGTATTTACGGGCAATCCAAACAGCCATGGACAGGGGTTATCAATCTTTATTCCTTGTCCCAGAAATTGCATTAACGCCACAGACCGTTTCAAGACTATATTCCAGGTTTAAAGAACAAGTAGCCATATTACATAGCGGATTAAGTGATAGAGAAAGATTTGATGAATGGATAAAGATAAAAGAGGGTCGTGTAAGCGTTGTAATAGGTGTTCGTTCGGCTATATTTGCACCGTTTCAAAATTTAGGATTAATTATCGTAGATGAAGAACACGAGCATACATACAAGCAAGAAGAAACACCCCGCTACCATGCCCGGGATGTTGCTGTGATGCGTGCACAAATCAATTCAGCCGTGTGTATATTAGGTTCAGCCACACCTTCCCTTGAATCGTATGTCCACGCTTTAGATTCAAAATATCAGTTGCTAAAATTGCCCCAGAGAGTTGCTTCGGGCTCCCTCCCTACAATTCATATTGTTGACTTGAAATTGGAAACAGAAAAGTCATCTGCCGATGTTATTCTTTCTAGCATATTAAGAGAAAAAATACAGGAAAAACTGAAACGGCATGAACAGGTAATGTTACTTATTAATCGTCGGGGCTTTGCACCTGTTATGTTGTGTCCTTCTTGTGGCTGGATTGTGTCCTGCCCCAATTGTCATACAAGTTTGAACTATCACAGAAACGATGGGACAGTTCGTTGCCATTATTGCAATTACAAACAGCAAAGACCTATCCAATGTGAGGAATGTGGAACGACCCCGCTGATATTGTTAGGGGTTGGCACACAGAGGATAGAAGATTTGTTAATCCAATATTTTCCCGAAGCCTCTATTTCAAGAATGGATACAGATGTTACAGCCTCAAAAAATAGAGGATATTCTATTCTAAAAAAATTTGGTGAACAGAAGATAGATATTCTTATCGGTACTCAGATGATAGCAAAAGGGCACGATTATCCTAATGTAACCCTGGTAGGCGTTCTAAATGCCGATATAGGTTTAACCCTACCCAATTTTCGTTCCTCTGAATTTGTGTTCCAACTGTTAATGCAAGTAGCCGGTCGTTCGGGAAGAAGAGAAATACCAGGAGAAGTTGTGATTCAAACCTTTATGCCAGGACATTATGTAATTAAGACCGTTCAAAATCACGATTACCAAATGTTTATAGAATATGAATTGAGAAATCGCAGAGCAATGGGTTATCCCCCTTACAATCGGATGATTCAATTTGGCATAGAATCGGAAGATGAAAAGGAGGCTCGTGATATGGCGTATCTCCTTGTTCGATATGCTCGAAACAGTTTGAGTCAAAATAGGAGTGAATGTAGCGTATTGGGTCCTGCTTCCGGGGTGATACGAAGGGTCCAGAACAAATATCGTTGGCAGTTCGCTTTACTAGGAAAAGCCACAAAGACGATAAACAGAATTGCAAGAGATATTAACAACCATTTTCAGACGAAAAAAACAAGTAATAAATTGACACTCCAAATTGATGTAGACCCGTACGAAATATATTAAAATTTTAATAAATTTAAGAAGGGAAAAGCATGGATATAAAAGTATTTATTTTTGATTTAGATGGAACTCTGATGGACTCAGAGATTATCTGGGTTTATGCTGTTCACAAATATTTATTGAATAAAGGGATTCCGTTCAGTTATGAGTCTGCCGTAGATTTAGTGTATGGAAACCCCTGGGAATATATTTATGACGAACTGGAAAGAAATTATCCAGAATTAAAAGAGGAGATACCGAATTTTATTGAAAGGGTTTATCCTTATTTTAATGAGTATGCGGAAAAAATGCCATTAGCCATTCCAGGTTCAATTAAATTATTAAAGGATTTATCTCGGGACTATCAATGTGTGATAGTCTCAGGTTCCTATCGGAAAGATATTGAAGAGGCTATTCGACGGTTGGAAATAGAAAAGTATGTCACCTTATATCTTGGTAAAGAAGATTACTACCCTGGCAAACCTCATCCTGCAGGATTTTTGAAAGCGGCTGAAATGCTTCATGTAAAACCAGAAAATTGCGTTGTATTTGAAGATTCCACTGTGGGCGTCAAAGCGGCAAAGGCAGCAGGAATGATTTGCGTGGCTTTAGCAAGAGATGACCGTCCCAAACAGGATGTTTCACCGGCAGACCTGGTTCTATCTGATTTAGGTAAATTTTCAATCGAACTGTTGAAGAAAGAAAATAATAACGAAAAGTGTTCAACGGTTAAATAGACTAAACAGTAAAAAGATAAGATTGATGACGACTGTTAGCAATAAACTCAAAATTAGACAGGTCACGATTGGAAAATAAAAACCACCCTTTTCGCCTCCAATATATATATCGCCGGGTAGTTTACCTAACCTGAAGGGCAGAAAACTTGATAGCCATATCACACCACCAATTATGATGAATATCATGCCAAATATAAAGAAATATTTTGCAAGTAGATTCATTGGTTAAACCTCATTAAGGTTCATTCAAACACTTTTTATATACCGTCAGTGTTTCTTTTGCTGTGCGTTCCCATGTGAAAGATTGTGCATGAATAAATCCTTTATATGCAAGTTTTTCCCTCAATACGGTATCCTCACAAAGCAGATATAAACCTTCAGAAATTTCTTGAATATCTTCTGGATTGACCAGCATGGCATTGTCGTCAAGTATTTCTGGCATACTTCCAGAGTTGGAAGCAAGCACAGGAACCTGACACCTCATTGCTTCGAGGGGTGGCAATCCAAAACCTTCATAGAAACTTATATAAGCAAATAAATCTGCACCACTTATAATAACAGGCAAATCTTCATCATAAATATAACCCAATCTGTGGATACGGTCCTTAAAATTCGACTTCTGGATACTCTCGTCTATTTTTCCTACATTCCAGCCTTTCCTTCCTACGAGGACAAGGTCATGCTCAATCTTATGTGCAATATTTGACCATGCCGTAATGAGGTTGGGTATATTCTTCCGTGGTTCAAAAGTCCCCATATACAGCATGTATTTATTGGGTAGTTTGTATTTATTTTTAATTGTATTTATCTGTTCCTGTTCAGAGGGCTTAAATTGATTACTAGCCCCGAGATAAATCACATCTATTTGTTCAGGACTCATATTATAATGTCTTTGCAATTGCTGTGCAGAAAAGTTGGAATCCGTAATAATCCTTTTAGAAAATTGGACAGAATCGTAAACCTTTTTTGTATAGAACCAACGATAATGCGGTGGAAACCAGTCAGGATTTTCAAGGAAGGCAAGGTCGTGGATTGTAGTGATATTAGGGGTACTACCTACTTTATATCCATACGAAGCAGGATAATGGAGCAAATCTGGTTGACATTGTTTTACATGTTTTTTAAGCAAATAGGGTTGCAAAAGTTGTGTCAAATATTTGCTATGGGGGAAGGGTAAAATTTGTAATTTATCACTTGAAGAAATAAATGGCTTGGAAGCAGAAAGATAAATCTTTAATTCCTCAGGAAGTTCCAGCAGAGCCTTTATCAGTTCTTCTGTATACCTTCCTGTGCCACTTAAATTACCTATTTGAATTCCATTTATTAAAATGCGAATCATAGTTCTGCCAACTCTTTATAAATTTCATAGTGAACCTTTGCGGTTTTGTCCCATGTAAACTTATTTGATTGTATCGTCCCTTCCTTTTTAAGTTTTGCACTTATTTCTGCATTGTTCAGTATTTCAAGAATTGTGGTTGAAAAGGTATCCATATCGTCAGGAGAGATTTGTATACCTGAGGGACCTACCACTTCAGGCAAAGCACCTTGATTTGAGACCATTACGGGACATCCACAAGCCATTGCTTCAAGAGGTGGAATTCCAAAACCTTCTTCAAAACTTGGGAAAACGAACAAATCCGCAGCGTTGTAAAACCATCTTAATTCGGAATGGTCTTGAATATAGTCTAAATAAAATACTCTATCTTTACTTTCCATCGTTTGTATTTTTAAAAAGATTTCATCTGACTTAAATCCTTTTTTACCAATCAACACAAGAGAGTGCGGAATTTGTTTGTATATTTTTTCAAACATGTTTAATAAGCCTATAACATTCTTTCTCTCTTCAATTGTGCCAACAAACAGAAGAAAGGGCACTTTTACATTGTAGTGTTTCTGTATATAATCTTGTGCTTCTTCCCATTCCTCTGGATGAAAAATTGTTTTATCAATACCCGGATATGCCACAGATATTTTTTCTCCGGGAACATTTAAATATTTTTCTATGTCCTTTTTGCTTTTTTCAGAACAAGTAATAATCCGTGTTGCCCTTTGAACAGAACGAGCAATGGTAGGCTTAAACAGATTTGTAATCTGGGGGCTTACCCATTGAGGAGTTGTCAAAAAAGATAGGTCGTATACAGAGAGAACTGTTCTTGCAGAATGTATAGGAGGGAGATAGTAATTAGTAAAATGAAGAATATTAACACCTGAAATTAAATTGTCTATTTTTGGAAAATCAAAATATCTCCACCATTGATTCAAAATCCTTACAGGAATTGGAAGACGAGTATTGTGCTTTAACTGCTGAACTATCTCCAAAGAATCTTTTTGAAATTTGTGTAAGCCGAAAGAAACTCCCTGCATGCTTAGATTAAACTTATTACTTAACAAAAATTTAAGGAGATAATGGACATAGTTTCCGATTCCCGTTTTTTCGCCACACAAAGGAGTCGTATCTACTATCACAGATATATTTTCAGAGGGCAAGGAATGATTCATAAAAAAACTTTAATTTTGTAATTCAATGTTTATAAGCGATAGAATATTATAATTATAATGTTCTATATTTATACGATGTAAAATTACTTTATGAACAAAATGAATAAACTTTAACTTTTAAAGAAGGAGTATCGCAATGCTTATGGATTTTGGTGGAACACAAGAAGAGATTATTACGAGAAAAGAATTTCCAATGGCGAAAGCAAGAAAGGTTTTGAAGAATGAAGTAATTGCGGTAATCGGATATGGTGTACAAGGTCCTGCACAAAGTTTAAATCTTCGTGATAATGGTTTTAATGTTATTATAGGACAGGCTCCTGAATTTAAGTCGGATTGGGACCGGGCAGTAAAAGATGGATGGAAACCAGGGAAAACTCTGTTCAATATAGAAGAGGCATGTGAAAAAGGAACTATCATTCAGTTGTTGGTTTCTGACGCTGCACAAAAGGCAATCTGGCCTACCGTTAAGAAACACCTTAAACCGGGAGACGCTTTATATTTCTCTCACGGCTTTTCTATCGTCTATAAGAATCTGACAAAAGTTGTTCCGCCAGATTTTGTAGATGTTATTATGGTTGCACCTAAAGGTTCAGGCACTTCGGTCCGTCGGAACTTTTTAAGTGGTGCAGGCATTAATTCCAGTTTTGCTGTGGCTCAGGATTATACAGGGAGAGCATTAGAACGCTGTCTCGCAGTGGGTATTGGTATCGGTTCGGGTTTCCTTTTCCCGACAACCTTTGAGAATGAGGTTTATAGTGATTTGACTGGTGAAAGGGGTGTGCTTATGGGCGCACTGGCTGGTATTATGGAAGCACAATATCAAACTTTGCGTGAGCATGGACATTCACCCAGTGAGGCTTTTAATGAAACAGTGGAAGAACTGACTCAGAGTCTGATTCGGCTTGTAGATGAAAAGGGTATGGACTGGATGTATCAAAACTGTTCTGCTACGGCTCAACGCGGTGCTCTGGATTGGAAACCGAAATTTAAAAAAGCAACCCTCCCTGTCTTCCGTGAACTTTACAAACGCGTAAAGGAAGGTGCAGAAACAAAGCGAGTGCTTAAGTCCTTAGGTAATCCAAATTATAAAGAACAACTGCAAAAAGAATTGTCAGAAATGGCAAACAGTGAAATGTGGCGTGCGGGTAAAGCATGCAGAGAATTACGTCCCAAAGAGCCTGCATCGAAACAAATTAAATCTAATGTGGGAACTCAGGGAAGAACAAATTATTAGTTCGTTCCTTTTAGTTTTTTGAAGTATAAGTCCGGGAGGTTTTACTCCCGGACTTTTTAGTATATATCTGCTCTTGAAGCAGGGTTGAATTTTGGTAATGTGTTATTTAATGAATTAATATAAAATTTATGAATACGGGTATTACTTTGTGGGAAAGATATCTTAATAGTGCAAAAGGTCCTCCAAAAATCCTATTACCCTCTCTAAAGGTTCTGAGCAACTTTCAGAGATTGGGAATATGGATTCGTTCTCAGCAGCATACCTATACGCCCAAAATATATACAGTCAGTTTTGGTGGGATTACTGTGGGTGGGGTAGGAAAGACACCAGCAGTTATTGAAAGGGCAGAGAGAGAGATTAATGTAAATAGCAAAAGGGTATGTGTTATAAGTCGGGGGTATGGTTCAAAAAAATCTCATGCCATTGTTGAAGGTATCTACAAAGAGGGAAAGGTTTTAACTCGATTTTATTCATCAGAAAAAGAATTGAACCCATTTGAAGAAAAAACTCTTTCCTGGGGTGAGGCTTGCAAAGTTTTAGGAGATGAGTTGACATTAATCTTATATCGTTTGCCAGAAGTTACCGTAATAAAAAATCCTAATCGCGTGCATGCCGTAAACTGGGCAGAGTACAGGAATTTTGATGTAATAATTCTCGATGACGCTTATCAATATCTTATGTTGGCTCGCAATGAAAATATACTTTTATTAAGTGCCCTGAATCCGTGGGGCAACAGATTGATTTTTCCCGCAGGGATATTACGAGAACCTTTGAACGCTATGTCGCGTGCCACGGAAATTTGGGTCTCACACTGCGACCAGGTTCCCAAAGAAAAACTGGAGACATTAAAAAATTTTTTTAAACAGAATTATCCTGATAAAAAAACTCGTTGGACCTATCATAAGTCTTTATTCTGGCGGAAACACAATACAAATCAAACCTTACCTCTGGATAGTTTCAAGAACAAGGAGGCAGATATATATTGTGCTATTGGCAATCCAGACTCATTCTTAAATACTCTGAAAAATCTACAAGTGTGTGTAAAGAATGTATATGTGTATAGAGACCATACGCCCATTCCAAAAGCAATGATGAAAGAGAAAAGAATCGTTTTGACTACGGAGAAGAATATGCTAACTCTGGAAGAAGCAAATGTAGAGGTGTATGCTCTTTGCATTGGGCTTTCTGATTATTCATGGGATTAATGGAATACACTTTAACCTGTTCATAAATCTCCAATAAATTTTTTATATCAAACTTCCCGATGTCCCACATCATTGCGTTGGCTGTTCCTAAGGCTATACCCAGTCTACCCGTATCATATATGGAAAATTTCTTTGCCAATCCCACGGCAAAACCAGCCACAAGTGCATCACCTGACCCCACAGGATTAACCTCTTTTATCCGCGGTGGCACAAAGTGTAAAAAGATGTTTTCATAAAAGACGAACGCACCTTCTGCGCCCAGAGAAAGAACCACCAGTGGAATTCTATATTTTTGTTTGATGAACTGGACTGCGTCTATTCGGGACTTCTTATCGGACAATTCAGTTTTTAAAAATTTTGATAACTCTTCTACATTCGGTTTAACCATAAAAGGGTTACTCTGAATACCTTCAGAAAACTCATTTCCGTAGGAATCAAGGATTGTTATACTCCCCTGTTTATTGGCAATATCTATTAATACCTTATACAGAGAGGCTACATTGGGGTCAGGAACAGTTCCCGAAAAAGTAGCCACAGGAACAGAATGAGTTTGTAGGATTTTCTTAAATCTCTCTATCAAATTATTGTATTCTTGTTCTGATATTTTAGGTCCGGGTTCAAAGAATGCAGTCTGTCGTCCTAATTCTTCTTCAAGCACGGTTGTTATTGTTCTGGTCGGGATATGCGTCCACACAGGAAAGCATTTTACCTTATCATCTTCTCGAAGCATTTTAACTACTTGTTTCCCTGTGTATCCACCGACCCATAGAATAGCCGCAGCAGGAAAACCGAGAGAAATTAGAATTCGTGCTACATTATTGCCTTTTCCACCAGAAATTTGCGTATATTTGTTGGAACGCACCCTGTCGCCCGGTTTAAAGTGTGGTATATAGATTGTTTTGTCAATACAAGGATTAGGTGTAACGGTTAGATACATAGGGACACAAATACCCTACTGGACTAATAGTTATGATTGAAAGATTGTTTATTGTCCTCATAATAACGGGTCAGGGCACAACCTGCACAACCAAAAACGCCACTATCTTCATCTAATCCCGCCGGGAGTATCTCACAGCGTTTGGCTGGAACTTCAAAAGCATTTTTCATGACTGTTTCGCGGACAGGCTTAAATAGTCGTTCCTTCGCAGCAATCATTCCGCCACAAAGTATGACTCTTTCAGGATTGAGCATATTCACAACACTGGCAATTCCCAACCCAAGCCATATTGCTGTTTCTTGAAAAACCTCTTGAGCAAATGCGTCACCCTTATCGGCAGCCTGCGAAATCATTTTCCCTGTAATCTTATCCATATCATTATTGCATAGTTTAGTTAATATTGTTTCCCTTCCTTTTTCAATTCCCTCTTGAGCCGTGCGGACCATTCCTGTTACAGAAGCATACGCTTCCAGACATCCCCGAGAACCACAGCCACAAAGCCGACCATCGCGTTGCACTTTAAGATGACCCAGTTCGCCCGCCGTCCCATCAATACCTCGCAATAACTGTTTAAACACAACAATACCGCCACCTACACCTGTGCCTAATGTGAATACAGCAATACATTCACAACCCTGTCCTGCACCTAACCAGTATTCGCCGAAGCATGCTGCGTTTGCGTCATTCTCAATATAGCAAGGGATTTTTAATCTATTTCGCATTTCGGCTGCAAGCGGAACATTATGCCAGCCAGATAAGTTAGGAGGACTATATACAATGCCTGTCTTCCAGTTCATCGGACCCGGTGCACCAACACCCACAGATAAAACCTCTTGTAAAGAAATGTTTTCCCTGTCCATTAAATCATGCACAGTTTTTGCCATGGCGTCCATAACGGCTTCTGGACCTTTTTGTGCAGGGGTTGGGACACTTGTTTTTGCAATAATCTTTTTCTCTTCAGACACGATGGCTGTTTTAATGTTTGTCCCACCTAAATCTACTCCAATAATATATTTGCTCACGACTTAGCCTCCTTTGCTTTTAAGTATTCAATTGCTCTATTCAATCTATTTAATGTTACTTCCTTACCCAGAAGTTCGGTCAATTCAAAGAAGCCTGGTCCCACGGATTTTCCCGTAAGTGCTAATCGAGATGGATTTACCAATGCACCAAATTTTACATTGAGTTCAGCGCAACACTCTTCATACGCCTTTTTCAATGAATCATGTTCCCACAACTCAATTTGAGATAATTTGTCCTGAATTTTTTCAAAATATACAATTATTTGTTGCGGTGATTTCCATAACTTTGCTTCTGCTTCGGGCTCATAAGCCTCAACCTCGTTGAAGAAAAAGTCAGAGAGGAAAACAATACGATTAAGAGTAGGCAATTTCTCCTGACAGATCTGGGCTAATTTCGTCAGCCATTCTTTTGATTTAGTGGAAGTATCAAAACCATTCTTTTCAAGAATAGGAATAAGCCTATTGCGTAAATCTTCCGGAGAAAGGTGTCGTATATGAAGACCGTTAAGCCACTCTAATTTTTTACGGTCAAATCGAGCCGGAGATTTGCCAATTCGTTCGATAGAAAAATATTGGATAAGTTCAGGCAAGGTAAAAAATTCGCGATTTTCCTCTTCTGATGTCCAGCCTAACAGTGCCACATAATTAACAATGGCTTCTGGTACATAGCCATCATCACGCCAATCCAGAACATTTGCACCATGAAGCCGTTTGCTATACTTCCGACCCTGTTCATCAAGTACCAACGGGTGATGTGCATGTTTAGGCAATGGTGCGTTCAAAGCGTTAAAAAGCATAACATGTCGGGGTGTGTTTGTCAGATGGTCATCCCCACGAATAATATGAGTAATCTTCATATAAATATCATCAACCACTACCGCAAGATGGAATACCGGGTCACCATTGGCACGAAGAATTACGAAATCGTCATATTGACTATTATTAAAACGGACTGTTCCCTGTATAAGGTCTTCAATCACTGTTTCTCCCTCTGGAACACGAAAACGGAGGACATAAGGGGCATCTCCCTTTTCACGAATTTGTTCTGGTGTAAGGTTTCGGCAAAAACCGGGATAGTATAAATTCCCTGCTTCATCCTTATAAGATTCCAGACTTTCCTTTGAACAAAAACACTTATAGGCTTTTCCCTTTTCAAGGAGTTGATATGCTATCTTTTGATACAGTTCTTTTCTTTGACTCTGTCGGTAGGGACCATAATTTCCCTTTTCAGAAACATCTCCGAAAGGTGGCCCTTCATCCCAATCAATTCCAAGCCATTTGAAACCTTCGCACATACCTTGAACGAACTGCTCATCTGTCCGTTCTGCATCTGTATCTTCAAGCCGAAGGATGAAAGTTCCATTATTTTTTCTGGCAAAAAGCCAATTATACAAAGCCGTTTTTGCCGTGCCAATATGTAAAAAACCTGATGGTGAGGGTGCAATTCTTGTACGAATCATTTTATTATCCGTCTGATTTTATTAAGTTTTGAGTTTATTGAAAAAATAGAATTTATAATACCACGATTATAGACAATTCTGCATCTAACAATCTAAAACGGCACAAAAAGACTAACTACAAAATAGGTCTTAGTCCTCCTACTTATTTTTAGTGAACACTTGTAAGTAAATTCACTGTTAGAAAATAAAAGTATTTCCTCACTTTTTCATTGGAAGGAGTTATTCTGCTATTTCTGTGTGCCAATAGGCAAAGTCCACAAATTTTTGCCATGAAGAAAGTTGTTCTTTTCTAATTTGAATACCTAACTTCGGAAGCCATTTTGGGGCAATGGGTTTACGAAGTAAAGACATTTGCGATTCTTCGGGGGTCATGCTTCCCTTTTTGAGGTTACAATGCACACATGCCAGCACAAGATTTTCCCAGGTGTCTTCGCCTCCACGGGAACGAGGAATTACATGGTCAATGGTCAATTCATGTTTGGGAAGCACTTTCCCACAATATTGACACTGACAGCGGTCTCTCTCGAATATATTTTTTCTGCATAAACGGACTTCACGAAGCATAAAGCCATTGTAAACAGTCAGCAAAATAACATCAGGTAATAATATTTTCATACTGGGAGTTATAATATATTTCCCGCCTTTAAAATATTCTTTTTGCTGAGAGAACTCGCACCAGGAATTGAAATCATACAAGGTGTAATCTCGAGGATGAACAACGCACGCATGCCCTTGAAAAAGCAAAACCATAGCCCTCTTCACGGTGGTTATATTCACCGCAATCCATGAGCGATTTAATACAAGAACATCCCCATTTACCATAAAATATTCCAGTGTTTTTATTAATATACTGCTCTCTTATCCCATTTTTCAAATTAAGAACCTCTTTTTACTGGAATAGTATCTATAGTATTTGTATTTATATTGTAAATTTTCGATTTAATTTTCTGTTGAGGATTCTTGTTCTACTTCGCTGTTGACAAGTCTTTGCTTCGCTTTTACTTTAGCATGTTTGCCGACGCGTTCTCTCAAATAATAAAGTTTTGCCCTTCTTACTTTACCTTTACGAACAACATCAACCTTTGCAATTCTTGGTGAATGTAATGGGAAAACGCGTTCTACTCCTTCACCATAGGTAACCCTTCTAACGGTAAAAGTAGCATTAGGACCTGTACCATGATTATGTCCGATAACTACACCTTCAAATATCTGTACTCTTTCTTTTCCCCCTTCGACGATTTTGAAATGGACACGAACTGTATCCCCGATATCGAACTCGGGCAATTGCTCGGGGGGTTTCATGTGTTTAGCGTTATATTCAGTAATAATATCCACGGTAAAATCTCCTTTTTTGGTGTTTTATTATTGTTTTTTATCTTATTTTTTGTTATTCTCTTTCTCTATTGTCTACCTTCTTCTGTTCTTCATGCCTCTTCAATAAATCCGGTCTTTTTCTCTTTGTGCGTAGGAAAGATTGCTCCTCACGCCACTTTTTAATCTGGACATGATTTCCAGAGGCTAACACTTCAGGAACTTTCATTCCACGGAACTCTACAGGTTTCGTATACTGGGGACAGGTTAATAATCCGTTGTATAAGGAATCATTTGTAATAGATTCCCATTCACCCACAACACCGGGTAACATCCGACTTACTGCTTCAATCACAACAAGTGCAGGAAGTTCACCACCGCTTAAAACATAATCCCCAATAGATATTTCTTCGGTAACTATATTTTCAACAATTCGTTCATCTACTCCTTCATAGCGTCCACATATCAAAACAAAATCTTTCCATTGCGATAGTTCTTTTACCTTATCCTGAGTCAACACCTGACCTGCTGGTGATAAAAGTATCACATGTTCGAGAGAGTTTTTATCTCTCAAACTTTCAACTGCTTCGAAAATTGGCTCGCATTTCATAACCATTCCTGGACCACCTCCGTAAGGTGTGTCATCTACCGTCTTATGTTTATCTTTTGCAAAATCCCGTATATTATGAACATGCACTTTCATAATCCCTTCCTTTATCGCTTTACCTAATAAACTGGCTTGAAGGGGAATTGTAAAATATTCTGGAAAAATTGTTAAAACATCTATCCTGATTGTCATTCCAACCAAACTTAATATTTACTTTTCCTCAACTTCTTCGAGGATTTCCAGATTAATCCGTTTGCCTTTTTTGGCTGACGCAATATTTAACATCGTTCGTATGGCTTTAATTGTTTTGCCATTCTTACCAATAACTCGCCCCATATCATCCTTATCCACTTTTAATTGGAGGACAATTTCTTCCTCCGATTCGATGGCAGATACAGAAACCTCTTCGGGCTTTTTGACAAGTTTTTTAACTATAAATTCAACAAGGTCTTCCACTGCAAAACTCCATTATATTAGGCTATTGTGCTTGTGATGTAACTTTCATGTTATTTGTCTTTTTAATTAGCGAGCTGACTGTTTCCGAAGGAAGTGCACCCTTCGCCAGCCATTGCTTTAACTTTTCGTCATCAATTTTAGTAATGGGTTCAGGTTTAGATTTCGGTTGATAATAACCGATAATATCAATCTCTTTACCCTGTCTTCTTTCTTTAACATCCATTACCACAATCCGATAATAGGGTTCATGAGTCCTTCCACCTCTTTTTAAGCGGATTACTGTTGCCATAATTTTCCTTTCCTTAATATTTTTTAGGTTTATACAACATTATTATTTTATTGCTACATCATATTACCGGGCATGAAAGGACCCATTCCTTTGGGAATTTTGCCTTTAGCCCCTTTCATCATATCCTTCATCATTTTACGCATCTTTTCAAAATCTTTCAACAACGCATTTACATCCTGAACGGATGTGCCACTTCCATCGGCTATTCTTCTACGCCTACTTCCATTTATCATCTTTGGATTTCTTCTCTCGTCTTTAGTCATAGATAATATGATTGCCTCTGTGTGTTTTAATTCATCTTCAGGCAAATCCATATTAGAAGGTATCATCTTACCAATGCCGGGTATCTTTTTTAACAAATCGCCAAAACTCCCCATCTTCTTAACCTGTCGCATCTGTTCTAAAAAGTCTTCCAAATCCCAGTTGGCTTTTCGAACCTTTTCCTGAAATTGTATGGCTTTCTCTTTATCAACGACTTCCTGTGCCTTCTCTACAAGTGATACAACATCACCCATACCTAAAATCTGGTCTGCCATTCTACGCGGGTGAAACAGTTCCAGAGCATCAAATTTCTCACCTGTGCCGATAAATTTTATAGGACAGTTCGTTACTTCAATAATACTCAATGCAGCACCACCACGGGCATCACCGTCCATCTGTGTCAGTATGACTCCTGTAAGAGGCACACTATCATGGAATTGTTTTGCAGAACGGACAGCATCCTGTCCCATCATGGCATTAGCGACAAAAAGTATTTCATGCGGTTTTATTTGCTGGGATATTTGTCTAACTTCTGCCATCATCTCCATATCAATATGAAGTCGCCCTGCTGTATCAAGGATAATTGTATCGCAACCACGCAGGTTCGCTTCGCCAATAGACATCAAGGCTATATCAACAGGGCTCACACCATCGCCCAATGAAAAATATTCTGCACCTACCTGTTGTGCCAGAATTTCCAATTGCTTTATTGCCGCAGGACGATAAATATCCGCAGCAACCAACATGGGATTTTGACCCTTTTTCCGTTTTAGGTAATATGCCAATTTCGCACACGAGGTGGTTTTCCCTTGTCCTTGCAAACCGACCAACATAATAATCGTGGGAGGTGTACTGGCTTTCACCAGGTCCTTATTCTCACCACCCATAATCTCAACAAGTTCATCATATACAATCTTAATAAGTTGTTGGGTGGGATTAATGCTTTCTAAAACATTCTGTCCCAGAGCCTTCTGCTGAACATCATCAATAAACTTCTTTACTACCTTATAGTTAACATCGGCTTCCAGAAGGGCTACACGAATAATTTGCAGTCCTTCTCTCATGTTTTCCTCTGTCAGCCGAAGTTGACCACGAAAGAACTTAAAAGCGGTTTCTAATTTTTTAGAAAGAGATTCAAACATATCCTACTCTACAAATTTAAAATGAAAAAATTTAAAGAAATGCACTATATTATATCATATTTCTATCACTCCCACAACTCTAATTACATTACAAAGATAACTATTTGTTCCTTTAAGACATTGAAAAATAAAATTTCATTCTTTATATTGTAATAATTTATAACAGAAAAAGATTATTATTTATACAAGTTTTTTTATTAAAAAAATACCACAAAGGTATATTTTTCTGGATAGTAGAAAAACATTCAGTTTCTATATGCCACATCAAATATATAAATGGGTGTAAATCAAAAAACTCTTCACCTTGCAAAGGGGAGGTATCGCGTTAGCTACGGAGGGGTCAGTTCCTATCAAACACCCCCTATAAGGACTCACTCTTTTGCCAAGAGGGAGAGTCTTTGTTATTCTCTCATGCTGAATAAATTGCATTCGAGAATATATTCTGGATAACCATGTATAGGGGTTGTAGGGTAACATAGACATCTTGTCTACGAAAAAATATCGAACACAGAAGATAAATATTCAAAGAAATTTCGTAGGGGCGTATTGCTATACGCCCCCATAGACAAGTGCTACAGAGGTATTGTTTGTTTGCGGAAGTATCGTTTTTGAGGCGTATGCTATACGCCCCTACATTTCAGGACTTCTAGATTGAACCCAAAAGCTATTAAATGGAAACATGTTGCAACTTTTTAAGAAACAGACAGGAATGTCTATTCTCCATTAAGAATATAAAATTGATACTCTCTTTTGAATTTTTAGTAGCACAGACATTTTTGTCTGTCTTTTTTTGAAGTCTAACCATCAAATAATTACTACATGCTATTCAATTTGTTATCATTGCAATTGATATATTAAACATGATTGCATTTCGTAGGGGCGTATTGCTATACGCCCCCATAGACAATGCTACAGAGGTATTGTTTGTTTACGGAAGTATCGTTTTTGAGGCGTATGCTATACGCCCCTACATTGTAAAAGATTGGGTATTGTTTACCAAAAAAATAATTTTATCTAAACTTTTAGTAAATAGTAGATATAAAAAAGATTACTGTTTTCTTTGCTATTCTAATCTTTTTTGAATATTAGGGGCTGGGAGTTTTTGGTGTTGTTGGGGGTTTTGTTTTTTGCTTGTGCGATTTCTTGGAGGACTTGTTTGATATTGGGTTGTTCCGAATTGTATTTTAATGATTCGGAAAGGGCATGTTCTACATCTTTTAAGTAGCCTAGTTGAAGGTTTACGCTTCCTAAAAAATTCCAACCTTCCCAGTTGGAAGGATTGAGGAATAAGGCATGGTTTGCGGTCGCAATTGCGTCTTCTATGCGACCTGCACGGTATAAAATATGGCTATATGCCATAAACATTTCTGCACTGGTATCTATATTCTTGTTCAACTCTTCAAATAGGGCTAATGCTTCTCGCATCCTTAAACGCACGGACACATCATACCCTTGAAGTTCTTTACCTAATGATACAAGTTTATTCTCTGCTTCTTTCATATTGCCATATATGACATCAATCCCTGCCAGTCCCACTTTTGACCAGACATCGCTACTAATGTCTAACGCCCTTGAATATGCTTCTTTCGCAGGCTCAATTTGCCGCAATTCCCAATAAATATCCCCCAGTGCTCGCCACATTTTTAATTGTTGATTGTCAGAAATTTTTAGTTTTGCTGCCTTTTCGAAGCAACGGTAGGCAGTCTCAATCCAGTTTTTTCCTTTCTTCATATTGTCAAGTCCCAAACGCACCCACAGGTCGCCGCTGGTTGGGTCTTTTCTAACAAGTTGTTCTAATGCTTCTACGGCTAAATCATAATTCCCTTGCAGTTCGAGTGCATCGAGGTATGTGGAAATGCCTTCTGGATAGTTTAAACTTAAAATATCTATCTGTTCTAACATAGTTCGCACATCATTTATTAAGGACTGGCTTCTGATTCTCAACTCCTGTAATTGATTCTGTTGATTAGGGGACTGCTGTAAACTTTTCATCTGCTCTTGAATTTGATGATATTCATTTATTTTAGATTTTGCAAGGGTTATGGTAGTAGCCGTATCTACATTTTTTGAACAGTTCAAAAAACAGCATATCAAAGAAATGAGAACTAAATTCTGGATTCGTGTAATACAGGTCTTCCCCATATAAGCATCTCCATCCTTTCGAGTAAAGGAGCAAAAGTAGAAGGGTCTAATGCACATACTGGCACACCATCGTATTGCTGTATCAAGCCCTGAACTATATCAGGGTTTGCTTTGTCTATTTTGTTTAGCACATTAATACGAGGTTTATTATCCAATTCTAAATCTTTTAATAATTTGACCACCGTATCATGCTTTTCTTCTACATCTTCCGATGACACATCTAAAACATGGATTAGCAAATCGGCATCGTTAATCTCTTCAAAAGTGGTGCGGAAGGCAGACATCAAATCTTTAGGTAGATTACGAATGAAGCCTACGGTGTCAATGACAACCACTTCTCGTTCGCGTGGGAAACGCAGCCTTCGTGAAACGGGATGTAAGGTTGCAAAGAGGAAATCTTCGGCAACTACGGAACTGTTGGTAAGATTGTTCAAAAGTGTGGACTTGCCTGCGTTGGTATATCCAACAATTGCAACCGTAGGAACCTGGCGAACCGTTCGGACCTGCCGTCTCAATTCCCTTCGTTTGCCTAATTCCTTCACTTCTCGTTCTAACAGTGCGATTCGGTCACGGGCTCGTCTTCTGTCAATTTCAAGTTTTGTTTCACCGGGACCTCTACCGCCAATTCCACCGGTTAAACGAGAAAGAGCCGTTTGTTTTATGCCGAGGAAGGGGAATAGATATTTTAGTTGTGCTAATTCAACTTGAATCTTCCCCTCGCGTGTTATTGCATGTTGGGCGAAAATATCCAATATCACCTGCGTTCGGTCTAATATCTTTAAGTCAGTAAAATCGGACAGAGATTTTGCCTGAGAAGGGGTCAAGTTCTGGTCAAAAACGAGCATATCTGCACCCAATTGGACTGCACGAATAAGTATATACTTCAATTTGCCCTGTCCCATAACATATTTAGGGTCAGGAGGTCTTCTTTGGATAATTTTGTCCAGAACCTTTATCCCTGCACTTCGAGACAGTTCCGTCAGTTCTTGAACAGAGTCTTCGATGACAGACAAGGGTTGCGTTGACACATGAATTAGAATGGCATTATCACCATTTAAATTAGGCTTATTAAATGTGCGGTTTCGTTCTAATTCTTCTTCCAGGGAGCGAAGCAATTCTAAAAAATCGTCTTTTAATTCATGAACAGTTGTTGGAGGATAAATCCGCCAGGGCTCATTTTCCTCATTTGCAGGGAGCAGATGAGCGTATTGGATTTTTCTGGGCAGAGCGTTTTCATCTACTTCAATTGCGGCAACGGCATCCAGACGATAAATAGCCAGATAACTCAGGTCTTCATTATCCAGCCCGGTATGGGTCCGCAAATGTGTGTGAACAAGTCGAACTTCAGACAGGCGATTTAAGGCACGCCTCTCGACCTCTACCATAGGAATAGACTGGGCATTCCCAACGCATATATGGGTTATATGTCCTCGACGGTCTATTAATAACCCAATTTGACGCTCTATCTCATGCGATATTTCACAGAGGGTTCGACTTAATTCTACCGAGATAATTCGCGTTGGGACAGGTTTTCTATTTTTAAGTGATTCCAACCTCTTTATCTGATTCGCTTTTAAGCCGTGTATATTGCCAACAATTAGAATATACAATCTCCTTAATAATATTAATCAAAAGTCCAGGATACAATGTTATTATAATATTATACTTTTAAAATATTCATAATTCCAAAGATTTATTTTTCTGGTAAAAGTTATTTTTTGAACGATAGAGGTGTGTTCATTCTTCAACCGCAGGCAAAAACCAGACAGGATTGATTGCGGATTCTCTTTTTCTTATTTCATAATGCAGATGGGGAGTGGTAACCCTTCCTGTGGCACCCGACAGACCAATGACATCGCCTTCCTTTATAGTATCTCCCTCCTTGACCAGTATCTTACTTAAATGGGCATAAGCGCTGTTAATTTCTTCAACATGCTCAATAACCACTAATTGTCCATATCCACTCATTGTTCGTGATAGACGCACTGTTCCGTCAGCAGTCGCAATGACAGGTGTACCTTTAGGGATAATAATATCTATCCCCTTATGAGTCCTTGACCTTCCACCACCTTTACTTCTCAAACTACCAAACCATGAACTTATATATCCCAGGTTTTCTTTTACAGGCCAGAGATGGGGAACTGCCACAGTAAAGTTTATTCCTTCAGGAGGATTTTCTGTTTCTTGTTCGCTATTGGTTTTGAATAATGGGACTTCTATCTCCTCTTCTTCTTCACCCGAATAGATATTTTCAAATGATAAATCAGGACTGTTTATGGAAGTTGAGGTTGAATGTTCAGAAACTTCTTCTATTCCCTTACTATGCTGGCAGGAAAGGAAAAATAAAGCAAGAACAGAAACAGACATTCCAAGAACAATTGAGTAGTTTGAGACTATACGCACGATTTTTATACTCCGGCTCCTTGAACGCATTCTTGCATCTTTTTAAGTCCGTTTTCTGCTACGATTTTAGGGTCTTGCTTCCAGTGTTCACGATTAAATAATTCTAAAGACAAGCAACCTGTGTATCCAATCTTTTTCAGGACTTTGACGGTATCCTTTAGGGGCAAAATTCCGTCTCCGGGATAGAGACGATGTTCATCTCCTTGTTTTTCTCTTGGCACATCACCGGGCACATCGTTCCAATGGAAGTGGGCAATGAGTTTTCCCTGAACTAATTCCAGACCTAAAAAGCCTGAACCCCCACGGAACAGATGGAAAGTATCCGCAATAATACAGGCTCTGGGGTCATCTGCATCTATGGCTATGGCACAGGCTTGCCCAAAACGATACACTCCTTTGAAAAAACCCACAAACTCTATGGCAACTCTTATTCCATACTCTTCCTCACCAATTTTTAATAATTCTTTATAACAACGGGAGCACCATTTCAGGTCAATGTTTTCTCTGTCAGGTGCTGGAATAGCAGCCACATGAGTCGAGCCTATCTCGGAAGCCATTCTCATTCGGTTTCGTGTTGCTTCTAATGAGGCTTTGAATGTATCTTCACCGTCTGGCATAGCATCCCACAAACCAATAACATTCGGCACAATGAGTCCTAAATCCTTAATCTGTTTACCTAAATCTTTTAAGTTTCCTCCTTGTTTTTCATAATCTTCCAGTTCACTACTCCATGGTTCAATCCCATCCCATTTGGTTTCGGAGGTAACTCGTATTTTATCCTGTAAGGTTGCAGGTCTTATTGTGCTCGTGTTTAATATAAGTGGCCAGGGACTTATTCCCCCTTGAAACTTTTTATCTAAACTGGCTACTTCTTTAATTTCCTGTGATTCTGCGGATATAGCAGGATAAGATGCGGCAGCAAACATGCCTAATGCACATGTTTTTATAAAATCCCGTCTCTTCGTTTCCATAGTCTTTCCTTTAGTCCTTTCTTTACATTTGGATGTAAGAATACTAAAAACTCATTACACATTTAAAACCAGAAATCTCTTTTAGATATCTTATAAATAAAACTTTTGAAAAAACTTTAAGAAAGTTTTATAATAAGGTCAATTTATTTTTCTTTTGAGTTTACAAAACATAAGGAGTTAAATCAATGAATGTAAAGAGTTGCATGCCCATTTTAGTTATTACAATGGCACTCGTGGTGCTGTTAAATACCTTTTCTTTTTCGGAATCTTTAGAGCAAATGAAGATTCAACTTAAAGCAGGCGATTATAATCTGGTGAATCCTATTGTTTCATTGCCCTGTCAGGCGACTTTACCCGACAATAAGATTGTTTGCATTTTCGACTCTAAAACAGGTAAAGAGTTTCCAGCAACCTTTCGGAATGGCGAATTTGTTTGTATCCCTGAAGGTGCTTTAGCCAATACGGAACATATTTACGATGTCAAGGTTGTAGATAAGCCTTCGGAATATGTTCCCCATGTGCAGGTTATTCCAGGAGATAAACCTGATACTTTGAAGGTCATTGTTGATGATAAACTTTTAACGGTATATTATTATGGCAAAGAATGGAGAAAGTCTTTTCTCTGGCCATTGATGTCGGAGAATCAGGTGTCCATTACGCGTGACTATCCGATGAAGCCCGAAGGAACACCTAAATTTGCTCAGGACCATCCACATCACAAGTCTTTTTGGTCTGCGTATGGAAATGTAAATGGGGCAAATGTTTGGGAAGAAACCGAAGAAACAGGGAGTCAGCAAGTTGAAAATGTATCTTATGGCTCTGGCGACGCTTACGGATGGATAATAAGCAACGACAAATGGTTTGATAAGGATGGAAAACTTGTAGTTAAGGAAAACCGTGAATATCGTTTCTATGCCACACCGGAGAAGGGTCGGCTTTTTGACGCTACTGTATCCTTTGTTGCAGATGAAAACGATGTTGTATTCAAAGATACCAAAGAAGGTGGAATTGTTGCGGCAAGAATGCACCCTGAAATTTCGTCTAAGGGAATAATAACTATAGCCAATGGTGAGACAGGTGAGGACAAGGTCTGGGGCAAACCTACACCCTGGTGTGATTATTCCGCAGAGATGAAGGATGTGGGTTGGAGAGGTTTAGCCATTTTTGATAACCCTTCAAACCTTCGCTATCCCACAAGTTGGCATGTGCGTAAGTATGGGTTGTTTGGTGCAAACTGCTTTGGTTATTCCTATTTCCGCGAAAAGGAATATAATAAAAATCTGCCTGAAAATGGCGATTATACAATTAAAAAAGGTGATACCCTGACTTTCCATTATCGGATGTATATACACTCCGGAAATGTAAAGGACGCTCAGGTTAGTGAGCAGGCACGAAATTTCCAAGAACCCCTCAAAGTAGACTGGGTCAAATAGATAGGTCGTCCACCCATAGATAAAAGATGAGTATGCTTTTGTTTAAGTTTACCTCTTTGAGAAGGGTGCCTGCGTCAGTAGACAGGTTATTTGTCTAATCTTTTCAAAATACTTACTGATATAAGTTAAAAACAAGAGTGTTTCTAACACTTTTCCCCTTGTGCTCGTTAGAAATCAAATTGGAGCGATAATAAAAAACGGTAATCTCATTTTTAGCGAATAGCAAATCTCTTTCACGCTTCACGATTCTATAATATTTTAAATCTATTAAGACATCTTTTTGAAAATCGGCTAAGTTCAAACCCCTGCCACTTCAACGGTAAGTTTTCAAAAGTAATATCGTCTACAATATTGTGGGATATAATTTCATATTGCAAGTAAATTTGTTATTAGTTTAATAAATTTATCCTTTTCACCCGGACTGCTTATGGCAATTAAAAGTGCAAGTGCCGTTAGAGCGTTATCATTAATTTTCTTTTCTCCACCCGGCTTATAGAGATACTTATTTTTATCCAGAAAATATACAAACAGAAAAGAAGCAATCCGCTTATTGCCGTCAATAAATGGATGGTCTTTTATAATAAAATACAAAAGATGAGCGGCTTTTTCTTCAAGTGATGGGTATAACTCTTTACCGCCAAATGTTTGATAAATGTTACCTATAATTGCTTCAAATTTATCGCCGTTTTCTTTGCCAAATAAATCACTGGCTTCTTTTTTAACCATTAAATCACTCTTTACCTTCTCAATTACCTGTTTTGCGTCATTGTATCGCAGAATAAACTTCCCTTTTCCTGTCCGTCGTAAAGCAAGTTTTGCCTTATCATATTGTTCAAGTAGAGTAAGCGTTCTGGCATAATTTGAAAGAAGGTCCAAAATTTCCTGTTCCTGTCCTGCAAGCAATTCATGCTTGGATTTTTCCTGCAACAAAGAAATGGTTTCTTGCAAATCTTTTAAAGTATTCTGAGTTTGCAGAAGACGCTTTTGGTCAAGTGCATAACCTCTTAATAAATAGTTTTTTAAAACCTCTGTAGCCCATCTTCTAAAATGTATTGCTTTAGAAGAGTTTGTTCTATATCCAACAGCAAGGATTACATCAAGATTGTAAAATGCTACGGGCTTATCAGAATTTGTAATGTGCAAAAATTGCACATTGCTTTTTTTATCAATTTCATTATCAGCAAAGATTTTGTTGATATGTTTAGTAATAACTGACCTTTCCTTGTCATATAATTTAGCAATTTCTTCCTGCCTTAGCCAAACAGTTTCACCAGAAAAATGCACTTCTAACTTTGGACCCTCCTTGGACTCGTAGATAACAATCTCTCCTTTTTGAAAATCTTTATTTCTCATCACTATCTATTCCCACCAGGTTAAGGGTTTTATTAGTTTATAGTCTAAATCTTTAGTGTTGATTTTTGTGCCATTCTCAAACCTCTGCCAATTTACCAACAAATTCTCAAAGAAATATAGCCTGTGACATCTTGCAAATACAATTTTCTCATTTCTGTTTAGCAACTCTTATGTCTTTTTCTTATGACTTTGGCACATGTTATTTTCACATTATTGTGTATTTCATAACTGCATATCAATAGGAGAAGTAGTCTGTATTAATAACAGTAAGAAAAGATTCCTCGCTTCGCTCGGAATGACAAGAAGGATAGATGGAATGATAGGAAAGAGGAAACCTTCGACTAATGTAAAAAAAAATTTCAAAATAGAAAAAGTCTTGTCATTTCAGGTGTGTTCTATAGCATCCCAAATCTATCCTTCTGTTGTCTAAATCCCTTTTGTCATTTCACCTTCTTTCTCATTCTACTCCCCTTTGTCATTTTGAGCCCCTCTTTTGTTATTTTGAGCAAAGCGAGAAATCTTCCCCTTAATCTTTTATTGAACAGAAGTGAAATTATCTACAATTATAAATATATATTAACAAATAAGTAATAATGATTTTCGTTATATAAAGAAACTTGCGATGGTGTAATAATATTACAAGTGTCTTTATCAAAATTAACTTCTAAACCTTTATATTTTAATTAAAATTATTTTTATCTATTTACTCTTTAACTTCTTTCCAACCTTCACTTTCTGATGTTGCTCCAATAACTCTCAAACTCTCAACCTCTACCCACACAGAGCCTTTACTTTGCTCCTTGACGACTTGCAATGTTTCAATGTCCATCATATCATACATTTCCCAATATATAAAGAGGACACTCCATACATAAAAAAAATTCTCATCTATCCACTTTTTTTCATTAGGAAGAGAGAACATATTCACACCCGGGGCAATTAACAATTTGATTTTTTCAAATTCATTTATATAAGGAGAACAATCTTTACAAAGGTCCAAATTTTTCTGAGACTTTAACCATTCTTCTGCAATTTTTTTTACCTTCTCTACAGGACAGTCTCCTTCAGGTTTCCTATTCTTGGGTGGCATTACAGGAGAATATTTAAAGAACTCTACCCTTCGATTACTTAAAGATACATGAGCACTAACTCCTCTCCCATAACATAGAATTCCCTGCCATAATCCGTCTCTTTTGAACATAAGAAGGTCCTCAACTATATTATGAACCTCTTGTATCATAGGTGGGGTTAACTCTGGACTTTTATCAATACCTAAATATTTCATAAAGGGGTAGACACTTTTTGTTGCTTCCTCTGGAGTAAACCATTTATCTTTGCTCGGTTTCTCTTTTATAATATCTACTCCTGTCCGTGTCCTGTCAGTAATCCGAAAGAAAATAACCTTATTTATTCCATCAGCCACATAAACTGTATAGTAAAAAGAATTATCATCTGCCTTGGGGTAAACATAATATTTTCTATAAGAAATACCCAGGTCTGAAGGAACAAGTCCAATAGGTTTTGATGATTCAGTGACTGAATTTCCAGAATATATTATTTTTTCAATTCTATCCCCAACAACTTCTTTTATAAATCCTTCTATTATTTGATGTTCTATATCTTCTTTATTTTCCCCAAAACAAATAAAAGAACAGCATGATAAAATAATCATTATAGAACAAAAAACCTGCCATATTGTTTTCTTTCCTGTATTCATATTGCTTCCTCCATAAAATTATATTAGTATTCACTATTGTCCGCTAAAAGTTTAGAAGATGGCTTGAAACTTCTGATGTAGATAGATGAGATACTATCTAAAAACACTAATCAAC
>CAZJTZ010000016.1:0-72240 GCA_964549105.1 uncultured Nitrospirales bacterium | reverse complement strand
TAATGTAATAACCAGCACATGTTCATCTATTCCATCTAAAATTTCATAGTATGAACTATCTTCTAAACCCACTTTAACTTCTACTCTTTCAGCAGTAAATTGGATTTCTTTACTTTTTATTTCCTCATATTTAATTTTATCTATTGCTAAATCTTCTTTTGTTTTTGCCACATATACATATTTCTTCCCACCTTCTTCTAATACAGCATCTTTGGGAATTACAAGTGCTTGTGGATGAGTTTCCATTACTAATTTGACTCTTGCAAATGCGGAATCCTTTATACATTCATCTTTACTACTATTACCCTTAACAAAATGTAAGGTTGTTTTTATTGTCCCTGAAGTGGGGTCAATAGAAGGGTTAATTCGGGAAATAACAGCAGTAAACTTGTCTTCTGGGCAGGAATCAATAATGACCTCGGCTTCCTGATTTACGGAAATATTGGAGATTTCACGCTCAGGAACATTAATCGGTAACACATAAGATTCGGGGTCAACTATTGAAAAAACCGGCATCCCTGTGCTGACCAATACCCCTTTCTGAATATTTTTCTTCGTTATAATTCCACTAATAGGGGCAACTATTGTTTGGTTTTTCAATTGTAATTGCTGGATTTTAAGAGTTGCTTCAGCAGCATCCAGAGCAAAGCGTGCATTATCCCGTTCTACCTTCGAACCAATTCCTTCTTTTAAACTATTTTCAGCAATTTCTAATGCTGCTTTACATTTCTCAATATTTACTGATGTTTGTAAAATTTGTGTTTCCACTTCAGAGGTATCTAATTTAGCGAGAAGTTGACCTTCCTTGACATAGTCTCCTTCTTCAACCATTAACTCTTCACATATTCCTAAACCCTTTGATATAACATCAACTTTTTTTTCAGCCGATACTCGTGTCGTTGTTTCAAAATATTTATTGATGTCTTTTTTTATTGGGAAAACAGCCTCAACAGGAAACGCAATTGGCTTTATTATGTTGGCATTCGCCTCATCATTAGCATCTACTTTTTTGTTAATATGACAACCCTGTATTAATAGGATATAACACAAAATAAAAGAGACCGTTATTAATAATAATTTGTTTTTTTCCATAAGCCTTTTTTTCATTTCCCTTCATATAAATTATATATAACTTAACTTATCAAATTACAATATGTCGCTAATATTCTACTATTAAGACTACTTTTTATTACATTTTGTCACACTTAATTATAAATTTTTCCTTGAATTAAATTTTATAGTAGATAGAAAGTTGTAAATAATTTCTTGACAATTTATAATAAAAATGGCATTATAAATGAGTGACATGATTAATGCTATAATTGTATACTATATGTATTATAGTTAAGAAGAGTAGAACTGGAGAAAATTTTTATGAGAAAGTCTGTTTACTTATTGTGTGTTAAGAGTATTATATTCCTTGCTTTAACAATAACAATCACGGCTTGTCCAAGAGATGAATTGGGAGGAGATTTAGTTGTTAAGCCAACATCTATAGACTTTGGTTCTCAAGAAAATAGTGCAAATATTCAAGTATGGAAAACTCTGACTTCTACTTCTATAGGTCCTATAATTGTTGAATCCCAAGTTCCCTGGATAACAGTAGAAGGATGTTCTTCTCCTGATAATGAATGTTATAGTTCGGGGCCTCTGGATAAAAAACAAATAAGTCTAAAGGTGGATAGAGAAAAAACAGAATTAGGTCAAAATTCTGGAAATGTTATTGTTCGTGCCACAAATGCTCCATCAACTACTGTAGTTGTGACTTTAACAGATTTAATTAAAGTAGAATTTGATGTTTCAAGCAAGTTCGTAACTGCAAATGAGGCAATAAGATTTTTCAATCGAAGTGCTGTTCAAACAGGTAGTATTAAAAAAGTTACATGGGATTTCGGAGATGGGACAACCTCAGAAAGTTATGAGCCTACCCACTTTTATCAGAAACCCGGCAATTATACAGTTACTTTAACTGTAGAAACAGAGCAAGGAATAGAAAAAAAAGTTAAGGAAAATTTTATTAATGTAGTTGGAGGGACTTTAACAGTTGATTTTTCTGCAAACTCACAAATTATTCTTCTCGGCGATGAAGTGCAATTTATAGATAGGAGTCGTTCAGAAAAGGAAACCATCATTAAAAGGTCCTGGGATTTTGGAGATGGTTCAACAAGTGAGGAAGTAAATCCGAGACATAAATACTCAGCGACAGGTATTTATTCCATTACCCTGACCGTATATACTGAAAATCAGGATAAGTCATTGACAAAAGAAGGATATGTAACAGTTCAAGAGGGTATTTCTCCTAAGGCTAAATTTTCTGTTAGCATTATCAAGCCTTTTGTATATATACCCGTTCAGTTTTTTGATTTGTCAGACCCCGGAAGTGCTCCGATAACCGATTGGTTGTGGGAATTTGGAGATGGAAATACTTCTACTGAAGAGTCACCGCAATATTCTTTTTCCAGACTGGGTGTACAGACAATAAAATTAACAGTATCCAACAAATTTGGTAGTAGTTCTTTTTCTTTACCTGTAGAAGTTATTTATATGTCACCCACGGCTAAATTTTCTGCGGAACCACTTACCCTTTACAAAGGGAAATCTGTATTCTTTGCGGATTTGTCTCTTCCTGGAACAGAAAGAGTTTCCCGTTGGGTTTGGAATTTTGGAGATAGTTCCATCGAAACCATAGAATACCAACCTTATTTGCATGAAAACGGGAATACGGAACATGTCTATACAAAAGCGGGAGTTTACACCGTTTCCTTAACGGTATATACAAATACATCATCGAATAACGAAGATAGCGTCACAAAGAGTTCATATATAACTGTACACCAAGCACCCGAACCCCAATTAAGCGTATCTACAAAAAGTCCTGTGATAAAGAAAAATGTTGTTTTTCTTAATAAGACTGCTTTGGGAACAGAGACAGACTTGACCTACCGCTGGAATTTCGGTGACGGTTCTCCTATTAAGACTACTACTTCAAAAGATTCTGTGTCTCATGTCTACACTAACCCAGGTGTTTATGAAGTATATCTGGAAGTAGAGACTCCTTTGGATACATTTAAGAGTGAATCTGTTAAAGTGTATGTAGATGCTCCACCTATTCCAGATTTTGATTATGCACCCAAACGGATTACAGTTGAGGATTTAGTTAAATTTACAGATTTGTCTACTTCTGAAGGGACAAGACCTATTATCGGTTGGGTCTGGTCTTTTGGAGATGGTTCTGATTTATCCACAATGCAAAATCCAACACATCGTTTTGAGCAGCCAGGAAAATATAAGATTGATTTGTATTTGTTATTTACCCACTCTAAGAGTGGTGAACAACTTAAAACTTCTACAGTTTCAAAAACATTAACCGTTGGTTCTGCTGTGCCACCGGTGGCTCGTTTCCGACTTGAAAGCCCATGTGCTATTGTTGGCAGTGATGTATATTTTACAGATTTATCTACATCCGGTACAGCACCCATTGCCCAATGGGAATGGGATTTTGGAGATGGCAAGACTTCGACTGAACCTTCACCCATTCATCAATACGCTACTCCTGGTTCCTATACTGTAAAATTAACAGTCAAAACAGCAGGCGGTTTGGAATCTGAAACCACTATACCTGATTGCGTAGAAGTCAGTAATTATTCAGACCCATTGGATATATTTGTAAGAGAACATGACCCTGAATATACATGGACCACACCTCAAGAATATCCCGTTCTCTATACATCTGGTTCCGTTTCAATTCGGCTAGCAACCGCCTATATAACGCGGATGACTTCTCAAGCATGGCGTAGTTCTGAAGAAATTTACAGTGGAAAAATTTGGAAACATAATTTAGCCGTTGTAGTTCCTGAACGTAAACGAAATGATACTGCTCTGTTATTTATTGATGGAGGAAGTATAAATAGTTCTCCTCCGAACGAGAATGAAAGATTACTTCTGGGTGAAATGGCGGCTCTGAGTGGTTCTATCATTGTGCATATAGATAATGTTCCCAGTCAGCCGATTGTATTTATGGATGATTACGATGCAGAACGGGATGAAGTTCTTTATTCGCGGACTGAAGACGCAATTATTGCATATAGTTATGACAGATATATGAATGAATACAACGATGGTAATGACGATTATCGTTGGCCATTGCTTTTGCCTATGGCGAAATCTGCCGTCCGGGCTATGGATACGGCACAAGCCATACTTGGAGATAATGCACCTACAGGCTTTATCGTAACCGGCGGTTCTAAACGAGGGTGGACTACCTGGCTCACAGGGTTAACTGATTGCAGAATTAAAGGCGTTGCTCCACTTGTAATTGATGTTCTTAATATAGATAAACAAATGGAACATCATAAGGCTGTATATGGGTATTGGGCTCCGTCTATTTATGAGTACGCTCAAATGAAAGTTTTTGACCGACTTGTTTCTAATGGTGAAGCACTTCTTCCAGAAGCAGAGGCTCTGTTAAAATTGGTAGACCCGTATAGATATATCTCCAGGACTGAAAACATTCCCAAATTTATTACAAACGCTACCTGTGATGAATTTTTCCTACCAGATTCCTCTTTGTATTATTTTGGCAATTTGTTAGGTGAGAAATACTTGAATTATGTTCCTAATGCTTCCCATGGTCTTGGTGGAGAAATTAGTCTGGAAACAGATGCCGTGCAAAATCTATTGGCATGGTTCTTAGCAAAGACACAGGATATAGAACAACCTACCTTTACATGGGAAAAGAATATATCCGGAGATACAAATATACTCAAAGTAACAGTAGATAGTAAATTTACTTCATTAATTAGAGAAGTAAAATTATGGAAATGCAACAATCCTAATGCTAGAGATTTCAGAAAGTATAAGTTAGAGGAGTGGGGTATCCAATATGAAAGTCAACCATTAGAACCTGTATCTTCTGGTGTATATGAGGCAAGAGTTCCGAAACCTTCCCATGGTTATACTGCCTATTTCATTCAGTTAATATTTAATAATCCTGCAAGATTCCAGATGGCCGTACCAGGAACCTCTGTACCTCCTCTTGTTTATACGACATCAGTATATATAACCCCAGAAGAACTTCCTACATATAGTTCTGAAAGATATAATAATCCGTATCCTTACTTAGTCCTTCGTGGCACACCATATCAAATGGGACTTGATTATGGAGAATTAATGAAAAATGAGATTACAAATCATGAGAACTATGTCTTTTCTAACTTGAGTCAGTTTGGAGTAACGCAAGAAGTCCTTAATACTACATGGGATTTACAGAAAGACACTATGGATGAGAGAATTAAGCAAGAATTACAAGGGCTTTCTACCAGTACGGGGATTTCTTATAATAATTTAGGTAAGTTGCAATTGGTTGAAACGCTTAGCCTATATACAAAAACAAAATGCTCAGGCTCATTGTTATGGTCAACAGCAACAGATATGCCTTCATTCTTTGGTAAAGTACCATTAATTCAAACCTATTCTCTAAATAGGCAGTTGATTAGTAGTGGCCAACAAAATTATCCGGTTGTACTATTCTATATTCCCGACCAGGGATTCCCTCATGCAATATTTACCTTCGCAGGAATGGTCGTAGGTAGAGCAGGAGTAAACGGTGCAGGACTTTCTTATGGAGATATTCCTGTGTCAGGAGAAGCCATAAACTCTAATGAGAATATGCTCACTGCTTTCCGAACCGCTTTATATGACTTAAATAGATTGAATTTTATGTCCGAGTGGGTAGGTGCTTCTTCTTTAGGCCGTTTACATACATATTTGCTTGGCGACGGCAGGTATGAATCAAGAGGAGCAAAATATATGGTAAAATCAGATAATAGAATACTGGTTCGAGATAATGATACAAGGGATAATTATTATCCTAATATTTTAGGGAGTGTGGTATATGATGCAGACACATCGCAGAGAGCGGATAATATCTTTGCGGTGATACAAAATTATTATGGGCAATTTGATGAGTTAGGTTTATATACTTTAACCCAAAAAAGTGCTATTTCTGGTTCTAATTTAATGAACTTGATAATTGATGCAACATCATTAAAAGGATATGTTGCTATTGCAAACGGCACTCAGGACGCTTCTCGACAAGCATTTATTCCATACGACTTCCAATCATTTTTACCATAAAAACAATGTAAACAGAAAAATAAGGTTTTGGGACTTCTTTAAATAAAAGAGGAAAAGAAGTGCCTTTATAGAGTTAAAGAATAAAGGGGGATACAGTTTTTTTTTTGCAATTAATATAATAAATATAGATAATGGTTTTGTAAAAAATATTTCGGGAAAATAGAAAAAGTTAAAAAAAGGAAAGGGTTATGAAAAAGATGTTAAAGAGTATGTTAATTCTATTGGCTATGATACTGTGTATGGCTTTGCAATCTCTGGCAGATGTTCCATCTGTAAATTTCAAGGAAGGCAAACCTATTTGGTTAAAAGGTAGAACCAAAGAGATGAATGACTATGCAGGATTTAGAGCCATCTTTAATGTTAAAAATGTAGACGGAGTTAAATTGAAGTGCACGGGGCACAATTCTTATCGTGTATATTCAAATGGTAAGTTTGTGCTTTATGGTCCTGCAAGAGGACCTCATGGATTTTATCGGGTTGATGAGGTTGACCTCTCTCCATTTTTACAGAAGGGTGAAAATATACTTGCTATTGAAGCAATTGTCTACAATGTAAATGGATATGGAATTACAAATCAGCCTGGATTCATTCAAGCAGAGGTTACGCAAGGTGATAATGTTCTGTGTGCAACAGGCTCCTCTTCAAATCCTTTTGTAGGTTTCGATTTGAATTACAAACATAAAAAGGTTGAAAGATATAGTTTTCAACGAGGATTTACCGAAGCATATAAATTAACATCTCACTCTTTAGATTGGATAGTAAAAAAGGAAAACACACTTACCCCGTATGAAGTAGAGATACTTGAAAACAAGACTCTTATTACCCGCGGTGTTCCTATGCCTACTTTTGAGAAAGTTTTACCTACAAAAGTAATAATGGATGGAAAAATAGATTTGCAAAAACCTATTGAAAATCCCTGGGTAAACAAAAATGTAGCACCCAGAGCTACTTTTCTTGCCTATCCCTTCGACCAACTCGAATATTCTCCACCTAAAGATTTTCAACAGATGACTATTGAAAAGGGGGAGTCTAAAGATGAAAAATGTTCTTTCCCAATACAGATAAACTCTGCACAATACAAAGCATTTGACTTTGGTAGAAGTATGACGGGTTTTGTCTTTTTGAAATTAAAGATAGAGGAACCCACGAAGGTATTTATTACTTTTGATGAAATGTTAAGAAACAATATGGTGGATTGGAAAAGATTAGGCTGTCATAATGTTATTGCATTAGAACTTACAGAAAAAGGGGAATATGAAATTGAATCTATAGAACCCTATACATTTAGGTATATGCAAATATCTAATACAAGTGCACCCACTTCTATATTTTCGACAGGGATAAAACTGTATGAAAATCCAGAGGCACAGAACGCAAAGTTTAATTGTTCCGATGAAAGAATCAATAGAATATTTGAAGCAGGTAGAACCACTTTTGCCCAGAATGCAGTGGATATATTTATGGATTGTCCGCATAGAGAGCGTGCAGGATGGTTGTGTGATTCCTTCTTTACTTCCCGTGCTGCACTCGTTTTGGCGGGTAATACCTCTGTGGAAAAGAATTTTTTTGAAAACTTTATGCTACCGCCAAAATATGAATTTCTCCCCGATGGGATGTTGCCCATGTGTTATCCTTCCGACCATAACAACGGAACATTTATTCCTAACTGGGCGATGTGGTTTGTAATTGAACTCGGCGAATATGCAAAACGCAGCAATGATTGGGATTTAGTAAATGCCCTCAAACCCAAAGTGCTTGCTCTGGTTAAATTCTTTGACCAATATAAAAATTCTGATGGACTTCTGGAAAAATTGCCGAGTTGGGTGTTTGTGGAGTGGTCAAAAGCAAATGACTTTGTGCAAGATGTAAATTATCCCTCAAACATGCTATTTGCAGGAGTGCTTGATACCGTAGCAGAACTCTACAATTTACCCGAATATAAACAAGAAGCGGAAAAAGTCAGAAATAAAATACGCGAACAATCTTTTGATGGGACTTTTTTTGTGGATAATGCACTTCGGAAAGACGGTAAATTAGAGGTAACTCGAAATCGGACTGAGGTATGCCAATATTTTGCATTCTTCTTTAAAGTAGCAACCAAAGAAACCCATCCTGACTTGTGGAACATAATTAAGAATGACTTTGGACCCCATCGTAAGGAAAACAATAAATATCCAGAAGTGCATCTGGCAAACGCCTTTATTGGAAATGTGCTTCGTGCAGAGTTGTTAACTTTAAGTGATGAAGGGGATAAAGTTCTTGATGAGTCTATCGGTTATTTAGATTATATGGCACAAAGAACAGGGACCCTTTGGGAGAATGTGGGTGATGAAGCTAGTTTAAATCACGGCTTTGCTTCTCATATCGTATATATTCTTGATAGAGTTGCCCTGGGTGTAAAAGAATTAGACCCTGTAAACAAAAAAGTTAAAATAGTATTTCAACCATTAAAATTAGAGTATTGTTCTGGAACGCTTCCATTAGGAGAAGCAGAGTCTTTGCAAATTAAATGGAAACAAGATGAAAATACGATAAAATATCATATACAAGCACCTAACCAATATAAAGTAGAAATAGAGAATATAACTAACAAAAAGTTAATAGAAAGTGCAACACTCTAATATTTAACTTTTATACTGTCTCCTGATGAAAGGTATCGCGGGTAGAATACTTCCCGCGATACCCTATTGATAACTGTTCCGTTTTAGTAACCTTTCTACTAAATAAAAGATAAACAACATGTTAGTGGGTGCTGGATAAAAACTCAATTTGAGTCTATTTCGCTAACTCAAAAGAAGCAAAAACACTTAAAAATAATTACATATTAATAAATAAGGAAAAGTTTATTTTTTACTTAAAAGCATTAGAATTCAGGTATAAACATAGAGAAGAAGATCTATTTGATTTGATACTTCAAAGTTTAAATAAATTAAAGAAATCAACCAAAGTGGCTTATAATAAATAATCACCAAAATTAAATATTTAGTTGTAATATTAAGGGCTTTACCTATGAGTAATGAAAATATTTACTTAAAAAGAACCAACTATATTCGAGATATTTTAACTCAGCATGATTGTAACGCTTTTTTAACTTTTTGTCCAATTGAAACCCGTTATTTTTCAGGTTTTACAGGGTTAGATTCGGCAATACTTATTACTCAAACTGACAGGTATTTTATTTCTGACCCGCGGTACGATGAACAAGCCAGAAAGGAAGTTTTTAACTTTTCAATCCACATAATACAGGGAAATATAGAAAAGGAAGTTTTTGGCATTATTAATATGCTAAATCTTAAAAAGATAGGGGTAAATCCAGAAAGAATAAATCTGGAACTGGCAGAAAGATTGCAACAGAATTGCCCTATTGAATTGGTGTCTATAAAAGATGAACTTTATAAACTTCGCATGGTCAAAGATGAAACCGAAATTGAAAAGATTAGAACGGCGTGTAAGATAACTGAAAAAAGTGTTTATGATTGTCTCAATTTTCTTAAAAAAGGTGTTACAGAGAGAGAAATTGCGGCAAGAATTGACTATGAGTTTCGCTTAAATGGTGCAGATGGGTCTGCATTTGATACCATTGTGTTATTTGGAAAAAACTCTTCTCTTCCCCATGGAAAACCCACGGATAAGAAATTAAACAGGGACGATATCATTCTTATAGATTGTGGCTGTATTTATGAAGGGTATTGTTCAGACTTGACACGAACATTCTTTTGTGGTGTTGAACGAGACACACAGATTTTGGATATTTATGATACGGTTCTTTCTGCTCAGTTAAAAGCCCTGTCCACATTGGGTCCAGGAGTCAAAGCAAATGATGTTGACAATGTTGCCCGAGAAATTATATCCAGTAAAGGTTTTGGAGATTATTTTGGGCATGGTTTAGGACATGGTGTAGGACTGGAAATTCATGAATTACCCAGATTAAACAAAGATAGTGATTACATATTAAAAGAGGGCAATGTAGTCACTGTCGAGCCTGGAATTTATATTGCAAATAAGGGAGGTGTTCGAATAGAGGATACTGTTTTGATTACTTCAAAAGGCTATGAAAGATTGACCACCTCCGACAAAGAACGCCTTCACATCATTCTTCCCCCTTAACTTTTCTCACTCTATTACGCCGAAACTTTCAGGTGGTATCTTTGCTATGCCATCTAAAAGTTGTAGTTGATTTCGTTCGACGCTATCATACCCATCTACAATTTTCTTCGTATAGCAATACATTGTTTTATGTTTGTTTTTATTTGGAAGTATTATTTTTAGTTGTTTTTCGCATAGATTTGCCCAAAGTATTTTGTCTCCAATCTTAACGCACTTGAAAAAAACAGGATTGGAACTCTCAATGGGATATATTTTATCGCCACGGTTTGTATTGTTGGTGAACATCTTTATTACATCATATATTGGAAATAGTCTCCAATTTTTATCTGCATACCCCCATAAGCCCAACCTCATAGGCTCTACACATCCAACATATCTCACTTCTTGAAGACACCAGATACAATTACCAGATACACCTTGATTTAAGCCATCTATAAAGGCGGAACATGTGTAGAGTGCTCCTTTATATTCTGACATAATAGGATTAATTGTAGGAGGAGCAAATCTGGTGTCTGTTATGCCAAATTCTGTAACTGTAAATGGTTTTCTGCCAGAACCGTATTCTTTTAGGAGTTTGATTCGTTCCTTAAATAGTTCCTGAGCAAAATAGGAAGTGGTGTAGTGCCAATAGAAATGTGAAGCCCATAAATCTGCTATATTATGACAATCTTTATCTGTAAGGCATGAAACAAGCCAATCCGTTCCCATAGCATCATCACTACCGATTATTTTGATATTCAAACCATCTTTTTTGAACTTTTCTTTTAATATTTTGTGATATTCAGCAAATTGCTTGAAACGGTCTTCTTTTATATCAAAAAAATAGTTGGGTTCGTTGGTTAAAGTGAAGTATTTGATATTATCAAACTTCCTTGTTTTGATGAGATAGTTTAGCAAGGCAATAATTGAATTTACCCTGTTATCCATATCCTTCCATGCTTCAATCATACCCCAGGTTACACAGGTTATATTAACTTCTGTATTTAAGTCTTTATATTCTTGAAGCGTTTTGTATAGGCTTTGCATACCATCGGTATCGAAGGTAAATGTTACTCCATCATCGGTTGGATTCCAATCTTTGAACCACACAAAAGTCCTTACCCAATCAGGTCGCAATTCTGTCAATCTTTTTTTGCGAAGTTCTATTGCTTTTTCGTCTACTCCACCCTGACGATTGTTATCATCATAAAATCGGGCGTCATCTTCAGCACCAAACCCTATTAAGCGATTCTTGAACGGCTTCTTACTAATATCCAAATTTATTGGTTCATTATCTTCCGGATATTTTACAATTGGGCAAAAAACAGTAGGTTCTATACATTCCATCGCACCTTGATTGTGTATGAATAAAGAGACCCTTACCTTAACCGTGTTCGGAGGTGTTTTTGTGTATATTTTTATTGGCACAAGAGATGATGTAGGTTCTGTGAGTCTCTCTTCTGTGTAATCAATCCTCTCATTATTTTTATTAATAAAACTCAGGGTAAGCCCTACACCGGTTGAATCCTTTTTCCAGAGCAATTTGACATAAGCAATAGTGGCAATAAACTGCTCACTTTCCATCGGTATATCATAATATATAGAGTGCCATTGATTTCCTTCATTATTCTCTGAAACTTCAATAAAAAAGTAATTTTGAAGAGATTCATTTACTATTACTCTCTTTTGAACTGATGAATCTGAAGAGAGCCATATTAGATTTGTTTGTTCATCTGAAAATATATAGTCTGGTAAAACTGCTTGAACAGTAAGTAGCACCGCGCAGAGGTAAGTTATACCCATTAGCCGTTTATCAGAAATCTTTGTTATTTGTTGTTAATATTAATATCTTCTTTTCCTTCTAATTTACCACGAGTAAACATATCATATACAATAGGTATAACAATAAGGGTTAAAACACCACTAATAACAATACCGCCTATGCTTGAAATACCCAAATCAACTCGCATTTCACTTCCAAGTCCTGTTCCTATTGCTAATGGGAGCATACCACCAAAGGCAGCAATGGTAATCATTATAATAGGTCTTAACTGGTCTGCTGCTGCTTTTATCATTGCTTTGTGTCTTGGAACATTGCCAGCAGCCACAATTTGATTTAATTCATCTATAATAAGAATGGCGTTATTTACTACAATCCCTGACAACATAACAAGCCCGAGTAAAACAAACATAGATAATGAAAAACCAGTAAGATACAATGCCCAGATTACACCTATTAACCCTAACGGCAAGGTTATCAATATAAAGAAAGGTTGTTTAAAGGATTCAAGTAGTGCGGCTAGAACAAGTATAATCAGCACCAAAGCTATCAAACCCGCCCGTGCAAATTCTTGCTGTGCTTCTGCCATAATTTCGGGTATTCCAGCAAAGAAATAGTTGTATCCTTGAGGTAATTGACCATATTTATCTATTACATCCTTTAATTCATTTATAGCGGTCCCTAATGGCTGTTTATGAACCACACCTGCAAACAACTTCTCCACCCGTCTTTTATCTTTCCTTAAAACTGTGACAGGAGCAACATCTTCTTTTATATTAGCCACAGCAGTTAAATTCACAGGGTTTCCTGGCACACCTGGAAGTAAAAAGTTTTCAACTTGATTTTTGCCTTCTTCTTCTTCAAACTTGACTACGATATCATAGTTTCTACCTTCTTCCTTGTAGGTTCCCGCAGTAATACCTTCAAGGTTTCCACGCAAAAGCATTCCTAAAATTAATGGAGAGAAGTTTAAATCGGCAAGTAATGGTTTATTAGGGTATATTCTTAATTCAGGTCTACCCAATCTAACGCTGGTATCAATATCTGTAAGTATATCCAAATTCTTTGCATGGTCACCTAATCTTGTTACTATATTTTGAAGTTCATCTCTATTCTCGCCTGAGATTTCCAGTTGAATAGACACCATTTCCCCGCCAGTCCCACCGGGAATTGTAACACGGTGTAGAGAATCAAGATGGTCTTTGAGCATATCTTCAACCTGTTCCCTTATATCGAAAACTAACATATCAGGTCTTTCTGTTTTCTGTGTAAATACAAGTAGTATTTGAGCAAGATACACACCTTCAGAACTCATACCCAAAACACCCTGGACCTTTCCAACGGTTGTTACCACATGTCGTAGGTGCGGCAAATTTTTAACTTTTTCTTCTATTTCCTTTACTCTACTAATGGTATTATTCAGGTTATAGTGGGTAGGATATTCAAGTCTTATAAACAGAGTGCCACGGTCAGCATCTTCAAAAAAGCCAAAGCCCATTTTAGGAACTAATGTAAGACAATGAATAAAAATAGCAACAACTAAAATTACAAATATTGTGGCGGCATAGCGTCTATGTTCAAAAAATCTTAATAATCTGACATAACCTCTTCTAACGAAATCCAGACCTTTATTAAATACTTGCTCGATGCGAGATAACAATCTATGCTTCTGAGTGGATTTAAGGAGAATTGAAGCAAGAATAGGGGTTAAAGTGAACGAAATAAATAATGATACGGCTGTCAGAATAATCATCGTCCATGCAAAGGGGGCTAAAATCATCCCTACATGGGAACCCATAACTGCAATAGGAAATAGTACTACCAGATTTGTTCCTGCACTTCCTGCCACTGCGATAAAAACGCCACTTGCCCCTTTTATTGCTGCTTCTTTGGGGTCATGAGTTTTGTTGAACTCAGTCATGATACTTTCTAACACTACAATTGAATTTGTTACAAGTATACCGACAGAAAGCCCCATAGACATCAGTGTAATGACATTTATTGTATATCCCAAAACACTTATGAAAAATAATCCAATAATAATTGTCAGTGGCATGGTGATAGCAACAATAAAAGTCAATCTTATATTGTATAAAAAGAGAAAAAGGATTACTGCTGTAAGTATAATACCCTGAATAATGTTAGTTATGGTATCGTTAATACTTGCTCTGATAAAAATAGCATCATCATTTATCCAGACTAAATCCATACCCGGTGGTAAAAATGAACGAATATTTTCAATCTCACTTTGAACAGCATCTACTACTTGAACAGGATTTGCTTCTGCCCGTTTTAACACCTGAATTGCAATGCAGGGTTTGCCATCTACATACGCAGATTGCCGTAATTCCTCATTGCTAAAGGTTACTCTTCCAACATCTTTGATATAACAGCGAGAACCATCCTGTGCCTTAATAGGTAATGTTTTTAATGCTTCTACCTCATGATATTCAGCATCATACTTTACAGAATATTCCAGACCTTTTTCTTTTACCCTTCCTGCTGGAATGAGTTTAACACCCTGTTGAATTGCACTTATTACATCCATAGATGTTAATCCGCGTGCAGCGAGTTTCTTTCTATCCAATAAGACATGGACTTCCCTCTCCGCACCACCTACTAATTCGACATTGGCTACACCTTGAATAGTAGTTAATCTATCTCTCAATTCATTATCTGCATAGTCATAAAGTTCGCCAACCCCGACATCTCCGGTTAAAGCCAGGTCTACAATGGGAATAACATTGGTGTCAAACTTCATTATCTGGGGGTCTTCTGCGTCTTCCGGGAAGTCGTTCTGTATTAGGTTTATTTTCTCGCGAACATCATAAGCAGCAACATCTACATCTACTGTCAACTCAAACTCGAGAAAGGTCTGACATACATTTTCCATACATGTTGAGGACACATGCTTTAATCCTTCAATCGTAAGGACTCCATCTTCTATTCTTCGTGCAATATCTGTTTCTATTTCTTCTGGACTTGCCCCTGGATATACAGTTATGACAGTTACATAAGGAACATCAATGTTTGGGAAAAACTCCAAACCCATGCTATAATATGCGTCTATCCCTAAGAAAGTAAGTCCTATAAATAGACAGGACATCGCAACCGGTCTTTTAACTGATAATTCTATGAGATTCATTATTAATTTTCCTCCAAAACCTGAACGGGCTGTCCATCTTTTATGAAGGTTTGCCCCATGCTAATTACCATATCACCTTCCGTTAGTTCTCCCTTAACTATTTCAACCCAACCTTCTGTATCAAAACCCGGCTCGACTACAGTCCTTACTGCTTTACTATCAACTACTTTGAATATATACTTTTCCCCTGCCAGTGTGGCAACACACTGTTTTAAGACACCTATGTTCTCGCGTTGGTCAAGCATTGCGGAGACCTGAACCATTGCACCTGCAACCGCATACTCATTCCCTTTATCTATAATTGCTTTTACTTCAAATGTCCGTAAATTAGGTAGAATTGTTGGACTTTTATATGTTACAGCAAAAGTCCCAATTTCACTTGTCAATGTAGATATTCTCAATTTTGTTTCATTTACTTTGATGTAAGGGTAGTAATCTGACGGTAAGAATACTGACATTTCTAGAACATCAGGGTTGTCAATTTTCACTATGGGTTTACCACCACTAACATACTCGTTTTGTTCTACATATTTATAACTTATACTTCCAGATATTGGGGCATATACCAGGGAATCTGATAAATTCTTTTCCGCTATTTTTAGGGCATGTTCCGCCTTTTTTAATTGGTCTTTTGATAATTGACAGACGGCTAACGCATGGTCTAATCCTGCTTTTGCCGCTTTATATCTTGTTTCTTGAAGTTCATAGGCATCTTTGGATACAGCCTTTTTCTCTAAAAGTCTTTGAAATCTTTCATAATCTACTTTGGCTTTATCAAACTGAGCCTGCATATTCGCTAAATTGGCATCTGCTTCCAGAATAACACTTTGTGCCACAGCCAGGTCCTGTTTAGAGATTTCGACTGCTTGCTCGACATTGGCTTTATCAATCTGGAATAGAGGTGTCTGATTTGCAACTACGACATCTCCTTCATCTACAAATAGGTCTGTAAGAACACCACCTATTCTTGCAGAAACAACAGCATGCTCTTTAGTATCTATTGACCCTTGTGCATCTACCGTTCTTAAGAACAATCTCTTCTGAGCCTTTATAACCCTGACAGGAAAGGTTTGCAAGGCTTCCTCTTTTTTTGCCGTATCACCTTTTTTTCCCTGTGCATTTACACCTTTGCTGCTACAACTCAAACTGGTTATAGTTAATAGTGTAATAGTAAAAAAGTAGAATATTTTTCCTGTTTTAGACCTATTCATTTGCGGATTTCTCCTTGTTGTTATTTGTATCTTTTGTAGGTTCATAATAAATTGAATTTCCCATATATGTTTTTCCTGTAGAATTCCATAAGGACGCTAACGCAAGTTGTTCTTGTATCTGGGCATTTATAAGGTTTATTTCAGCAGTGCCCAGTTCTGCCTGAACAGAA
Organism: uncultured Nitrospirales bacterium; assembly: GCA_964549105.1. GTDB lineage: Bacteria > Hydrogenedentota > Hydrogenedentia > Hydrogenedentales > Hydrogenedentaceae > Hydrogenedens. Next base: position 55,713 of record CAZJTZ010000016.1, on the reverse strand, counting down.
ACAATATCTGCTTCGGTAATCATGCCCTCATTCCATTTCTCGTTGGCTTCTCTAAACTTTTCTTTATAATAAGTAAAAGCCTGTTCTGCTAATTTTAAGTCTTCCTTTGCTTGCTCCCAGTTCGATTTTGCCCTTACTACTCCTGACATAAGCGATAGAGAAGTATCTTCCCTCTCCAAAAAAGCCTTTCCTCTACTTGCCTTTGCTATTCTATATTGATTTATATTAGCAAAACCGCTAAATAGTGATAATATCCCCTGTAAACCTGATACTACAGATTGTGAATAAAGTGATTTTGTGCTTGATGTATATTGCCATTGTGAAAAGCCACCAATCACAGGCAGGAAGTTCGTTATTGCAAGACGAATCTCATCTTCGCTTGCCAATATCTTCTGGTCTGCTAAAAATATCTGGGGATGGCTCTTTAACGCACCTAAAATTAAATCTTCTAAACTTTTGTCAATAGTTGGGACAGGTGTATCTTTTGCTACCTTTATTTTTTCAAGTGGCGAAATTCCCAATACTGTATTTAATTGTGCTTTTGTAGAAATAATTTCGTCTCGACACTGTGCCAGGTCTCTTTCTTTCGACTGTTTTAATAAAATGGTTTGTTCTTTCTGCGATTGAGTAATTAATCCTTCATCGTAGAAATGGTTCATTTGTTCAACCAACTTATTTGCAGCGTCTAATTGTAACTGCAATGATTTTTCCATATTTTCGAGTGCAGATAGTTGGAAAAACAGGGCTGTTGTTTGCAGAGCAATCATTTGGCAGGTATAATCTTTTACAAGATTACTTACATCTACACCTTTCTGTCGTAAATCGTATATGAACCAGGTCGCTGGTGCAAAGATAGGCATTTGCAATTGGGCATCTACTATTCGGGTTGTCTTATCCTGCATAGAGGTAGAGATAAATCCCATACTAACCTTGGGTGCCCGGTCATAAGACATTACTTGAAAATCGGATGTAACTTGCGGTAGAAAGTTTGAAAAGGCAATGTTTTTCTCTAAACGCGCAATCTTTCGCTCTATTTCTGCTATTTTTACCTGTGCATTATTCTGCAGGGCAATTTGAATACACTCGTCCAATGTCAGTTCCTGCTCCGATTTAACTTTTTCTGGAACTCGACCCTCCAATTCCTTTTGTAACTCATTTATAGACTCTTCCCTAAATACTTCCGGGTTTTTATGGACGCACGAAAAGGAAAGGGGGAAAATCAGTGGCAGAACAAATAATATATAACCTTTGCTCTTAAAAAAATTAAAAAAATAAACTATCATATTCTTTTCTTTCTTATGCTTCATATAAATTTTTTTCCTCTTTTAAGTCTAACCCTTTTAATATAAGACTTATAATATGGCATTGAAGTTGCTGTAAAAAAGCAGGAGGATATTTTTCAGTTAAATTTAACACTATTTTAATACCCGGTTCTGCAAACACATAAAAAGAAATCTCACCAAGAATAGAAAAAGATAGAAACATACACTTTTCTCTCGATTTTTGTGGTGCACAACGGGAGAGGACCTCAACCAGAGCGTTAAGTTCAGGAATAAAATTTTGAAACACTACATTTTCAAACCGTAAAGGTGGTTCTACAAGGCTTCGGAGAAATAATTTTGAATACCACATAGGATATTTATCGGAAAGGTAATTTTGAACCCTTTCCTCTACTAAACTTTTGATTATTTCTCGACATACCTTCATAGAACTATAATCAATGGTGGGGTCTTCTAAAATTTTTTTTGTAAATTGACAACGAACTTGCCATGCAACATAACGAAGTGTTTCCATACACAAATTTTCTTTTGAGCCAAAGTAATAATTTACAGCGGCAACATTCACACCACACTTCTCTGCAATATCTCTGATTGATACTCCGTTGACACCAAAATCAGCAAAAAGTTGACCTGCTGTCTCTATTAGTTCTAATCGTTTTCCAGACCATTCCTGTTTTGTTTCTTCTATTTCCACAGTTTTTGCCCTAAAAAATCTTATTTTCAAGTAAAAGCTTTTTTATTATATCATAAACATTTGTTTAAGTCAAATGACCGTTTTATAGTATTACATGCCGAAATTTTAGAGAAAAATACATAAAATCTATATTATCAATAATTTTATAAAATAATTACCTAATTTTCAATAATTATGTTACAAACATTTGTTTAAGTCAAACAAATGTTTAATTTTTAATTATTTTTTATACTGAGACATCACTTTGTCCGCTAAAAAATAAAGGGGAATATCTCTCGCTACATTCGAAATGAAAAGGGGTAATCGAAATGACAGAAGAGGGATTAGAAATGACAAAATTGATTGTTTTGATAAGAATATCAATTTAAAAGTAGTGGGTATATCCTAAAGCAAAAGAAAAGCCACCGGTTTCTAATTCAGTCCCTTTCCCTAAATGGGATAATAAATCACCCCGCCCTGTGTCTTCTAATTTATTTTTAAAACAATACACACCCGCAGCCGTAATTTCATCATTTGCACTAATCTTTCTTGACACACCTACGGTAAAATGGTCCTCGGCTAAGACAGGGACTAACCCTGCCAAAAATACATGGTCTTCTGTTACAGGAGAGTTTCCATGACTATAACCACACATAATTCTTGTTTTTTCGTTAATACGATATTCAAGACCTACTTTTGTGCAAAATTGATTGACCCAGTTAAAACCGCCATCTAAAAGATTTCTTCCATAGAAAGGTATTCCTTTCCAATTTATCCACTTGAAATCGAGAGTCAATGTTAGTTTATTTGTAAAATCATAAGCAATACCTGCATTAATCATTTGTGGCTGGTCAAGGGGATATGTTAGTAAATCTTCATACTTATGAAATCTTTCTGTCCAATGTCTTGATGTATATGTAGCACCCAGAGCAAATTTATCCCATTTTTTATAGACACCGACATTAAACCCTGCACCAAGAGCATTATCCCATTCAAAATCTCCCTGCGTAGGTAACAAATTTAATGTAATGTGGTCTGTTTTAAATCGAGAAATGGAACCCTGAATACCAAAACCCACAGCCCAATCATTATCGAATTTATACGCATAAGCAATGTCTAATCGCACATGTTGATAGAATAATCTTCTGTCTCCATTAAAGGGTCTGGATAATAAATTTCGTGAAGCAGAATAATCTACTCCTGTCCCACTATTGGGATATAAACCAAAGCCCAGTGTCCCTTTTTCTAAAGGGATAATCATTCCACCGGAAGGGATGTTAAACCAACCTTCGGATTCTAATGATTCAAAACGATTACCTATAATACCTCGGGGTTCCAATTCTATTTTTGTTTTTACAACATACCAATTCAAATCTAATCTTTTTTCCAAATCCACTATACTTGCAGGGTTCATATAAGCCCAGTATGCACTTCGAGGGCTTGCAATTCCACTGGATGCTCTACCTAATTGATAAGTATCATTACCCAGAACGAATACCCCTTCTGTCGCAAATAGACAATTGGATTGAAAGAAGAATAAAACAAAAACTATGTATAATAAAATTAAAAACCTATCATTTCCATTTTTTATTTTTACTTCTTTCATTATTTTGGACCTTTTTTATTGAAAATATGTAATATATTGTATTTATGTATTATATGGGATTAATATTATATATGTAAAACTATGTATTTATCTAATATTGTAGTATATATACAATATTATAATATTATAATTTCAATAATCGAAATAAATATTATAACATCATTTTATAAAATTTTGGATTATATAATAGGTTTGGGATAGGTGTGTTATATATTACTACTTCTTATTTTTTCTTATCTCTCTCCACACTATTGAGCCAAAGAACCAAAGGATTAAAGTCCACCCTGCTACAGAACATCCAACAAGTATAGAAATCAATAAAATTCTTAACTCTTGTGTCATTCTTTTTCTCTCAGAATTATTTTCCAATTTTTTTTATGAGGCACTAATGGAGGTGGCGATGTTGATTCATCATTGTCATTTTGTTCGTCATAAACACACTCATCTTTATCTGTTTGTTTTTGTTTTTTTGTATCTGTTTTAGTTTCTCCAGCATTTGTAGTTTCATTTTTTTCTTCACTCATGAGTCTCTGTAATTCATCCTTTAACTGTTTATTTGATTCCTCTAAGTAGTTAATTTTTTCCTGTAACTGTATATTTTCTTGTTTTAATTCTTCCATCTTCTCCTGAACCTTTTCTATTTCTTTTTCTATATCTTTTTCATTTATTTTTTCTTCGTTCACTTCTTCTTCGTTACTATAAGAAAGATATATATCATCGAACCATGCTGAACCTACTCCCTCAATTACACAGCGTAGCATAAGAAAATCTGTTCCTTTTGTAATAGGTGTTTCTAATGATACTTTTCCCCAGTCATTTGTTCCTGAAATTATTTCTGTATTTTTACTCTCAAGGAGTTGTGCAGGTGTTTGTTTCCAAAATTGCAGTAGTAAATAGCTACGGGAAACATTTTGAGACTTTATCCATGCTTCGAGGTGTAGATTTGGATTGTCATTTGCTTTTAGAAATATTCTTTGACTCCAATTGTTCATAGGCTCTCGGGGATAATTCATCGCATTGTTCAAAAGTGCTGAGTTCTCCCCTGTATGGTATGTATTGTTATCTATTTTCCCGAATGAACCTTCCTGTGGTTTAACAAATAATGACCAAAACGCAGGTGTTTTATTCGTTTGTTCTTCAAAACCCGGATTTTTGACTAAATTTTCAGAATTTGAAATAAACGATAAAGAAAACAAAAATAAAAATACGAGGGAAAGACATATTTTTTCTTTATGATATTTCATTGTTTAGATGTTCAAGTAAAAAAGTTCAATGAACATTTAGCCCTTGCATTCTAAGTTTTAAGTCTTTGGGTGATGTTGCATAAATTAACGCTGTTTCTGTAGAAATCTTTTTTTGACTCCATAGGTCAAATAGTGCTTGGTCGAATGTTTGCATTCCATACTGGTCTTTACCCTCTTGTATTAATGATACAATATCACGGAATGGTTTTCCTTGTTCTATAAAATCGCGGACTGCTCTTGTTCCTATTAAAATTTCTGCTGCAACACATCTCCCGGTTCCTGATGCCATAGGCACGATTCTTTGTGAAATGACTCCTCTCAAAACACTTGCTAACTGTTTTCTTATGAACAACTGTTGATGTGGTTCAAAAAATTCAATGATTCTATTTAAGGTTTCTACGGCATCTACCGTGTGTAGCGTTGATAAAACAAGATGTCCTGTTTCGGCAGAGGACAAAGCAGTCCTTACCGTTTCCATATCCCGCATCTCACCGATAAGGATTACATCTGGGTCTTGTCGTAAAGCGGCTCTTAAAGCATTTGCAAAGGAAAGAGTATCGTGTCCAATTTCTCTTTGCGTTATGATACTCTGTTTGTCTTGATGTACAAATTCCAACGGGTCCTCAATTGTGACTATGTGGTCAGAACGAGAACTGTTAATTTCTTCAATCATTGCAGCCAGAGTAGTAGATTTACCACTACCTGTAGGTCCTGTAATAAGGATTAAACCATTCTTTAGTTTAGATAACTTTTTCAATACGCCTGGTAGGTTAAGTTCATCAATAGTTGATATTCTTAGTGAGATTAAACGCATAACAATTCGGATATGTCCATCGTCCCGGGAGATGTTAACGCGAAATCTTGCTCTATTTTCAAAATAAAAAGAAAGGTCTAACTCAAATACCTTTTCAAATTTGCTTATATCCACAGAAGAAGCAATTTCATTAAGATATGTTTTTAGGTCTTCATCGGTAAGTGGATTATCCTCACTTATCCTTCTTAATATACCATCAATTCTAAGTATGGGTGGGTTGTTATATTTTAAGTGAATATCAGATGCTTTTTTTTGTATTGCCATTTCCATCAATTCTTTTAAGGGTATCGGCATTTTTTATTCCTTCTTTCATTTATGATTATGTTATCAAAGTATTATAAAATATCTCTTTGCTAGTATCTAATAAATCATTTACCAATATAAAATTGTTTATGTCTATTCGAGTAATTATTCATTCTTTTTCAACTCCTGAAGAAAATCTTTCTGCTGAGGAATTTTTCTTTCTTGCAAAAACTAATTCATGCGAAAATGATATTCTCAGAATTTGGGAAAGTAAAGATTATTTTATAGTATTAGGGAGTTCACAAGTAGTTTCTGAAGAGGTTTTTTGGGATGAATGTATCTCTCGTAATATAAAGATTCTTCGTAGGTGTAGTGCAGGAGGTGCTGTTTTACAGGGTCCAGGCTGTGTAAATTTTTCTTTATCCTTAAATCTTGAAAGGTATCCTCAATTAAGAAATATTCGTGAATCCTATAATATTTTATTGTCCTCTTTATATAACATATTGAATAACAAATGGAAGATAAATACTACGATTGCTGGAATTAGTGATTTATGCTATAAGGGTAAAAAGGTTTCTGGAAATGCACAGAGGAGGAATAGTAAGGTTTTACTTCATCATGGAACACTTTTATATCAAGTAAATTATGATTTAATGGGAGAAATTTTAAAGATGCCCCATACCCAACCCGATTATCGTTCAGGCAGGCCCCATAGAGAATTTGTTGGTTTTTTACCTCTCCATCAGGAAGAAATTGTAGAAACGATTCTATCTACTTTTGCGGCAGATGGATTTTTTTCAAGTTTGACAGAAGAGGAAATAAAAGGAATCCAAAATCTTGCTATGAGTAAATATAGTAATCCAGAATGGAATTTTAAGAGATAGATAAGGATTAATAATTTAATTTAACGGAAGGGAAGGGTCTGCTGTAAAGGTAAAATCCGATTTATAACCCTTCATAAATCGGGAATATGCTGCCGAAGCAATCATAGCACCATTATCCAGACAATATTTTAATTCAGGCAAAAATACTTCTGCATCTAATTCCTTCTTTGCTCTTTCTCTAAGAAGTGCATTTGCAGAAACGCCTCCGGCAATTACCAGGTTTTTTAATCCTGTTTTTTTAAGAGCAATTTTTGTTTTAGAGATTAATACATCAATGGCACTCCACTGAAAACTTGCCGAAATATCTGAAAGCCATTGCGTAGTTCTATCTTTTTCGGCTACTTCTCGGACTTTGTATAAAACGGCTGTTTTCAAACCGCTATAACTAAATTCCAGAGACTCACCATTTGATAAACCCTGTGGAAAAGAATAATATTTGTAATTGCCTCTTTCTGCTGTTTTCTGTATAGAGGGTCCTCCGGGATAAGGCAGTCCTAAAATTCTTGCTACTTTATCGAAACATTCACCTACAGCATCATCACGGGTATTTCCTATAATCTCGTAATTGTGTGGAATTTTACAGTTTACCAACATCGTATGCCCACCACTTACCACAAGGGAAAGGAAGGGGAAACCTGGTTTTTTTTCTGATAGCATGGCAGAGAAAATATGTCCTTCTATATGATGTATAGGCATAATAGGAATTTGTCTTGCCCATGCAAACGCTTTAGCAAAATTTACGCCTACGAGTAATGAACCCATAAGTCCGGGTCCGCATGTTACTGCAACAGCATTTGGAATAACATTGCTTTCCTGTAATACCTTTTTTGCTAACCTTGAAATATGTATTAGATGTTGGCGTGATGCGATTTCTGGAACGACCCCTCCGTAGGTAGCATGTATAGGAACCTGGCTGGATATGTAGTTTATAATGACTTGGCTGCCCTCTTCAACGATAGCCAACCCGGTTTCGTCACAAGATGTTTCTATGCCTAAAACATATTTCATTCAAATAACTCCGACACATGAACCAATTTGAATCCTTGTTTTTCAAATTTGGGAAGTTCTTCTTTTAATACATAAATTGTTAAATCACGGAAATGACCTATGCCTATCGCTTTACCTTTATTTTTTGCTATTTTTTTAAGATTTTGAAGGCTTTCCTCGATTTTAGAAATTGTATATTCATGGTCTAAAAAAACATCTCTTTGTAGGGCAGGAACCTTTTCTTCAATTGCTACCTGGTATGCTTTGCTACCCCCAATCACAACACTATCCACAAAATAAATTTTTCTTTTTTTGAGAACTTTCATAAAGTATTTCAATGGCTCTTCTTTAAGTGTAAAAACTCCGCCAGTATGATTGTTAACACCTTTAACCCCAGTTATTTGTTCTAAAGCATTGTTTGTTTTTTCTTTAATCTCTTTTTCTGACATTTGAATTAATAATTCGCATGGAAATGAACCTTTTCTCACACCAGTCCTTGTTTGCATTGGCATGTGTAACATAACTTCAAAACCTTTTTCTTCTGCCATTTTAGCAAGTTCTTTGCCATACTGGGTATCAGGAAGGATAGATAAAGTAATCTGGGAAATTAATTTCAATGCCGGGTCATCTTTAGGATTTCTATAACCACCATCGTCTAAGATAATGGCAATTTTAGGTATTTGTTCTTGTTTACTATTTTCGTTTGTCTCAATTAATTCTGAATTGTTCTGTCCCACATCACTTATATCGGTTGTGATAATACCTTCAGAAAGGCCTTGATTGTCCTCATAGTGATTATAATTAGCAGCAAAAACAGTTATGGGTTCAAAATAATCTTTTAAATATTTATCTACGGGATATTGTGTTTTTAATGAGGTTGCTATAGGAGCCGTTGTTGAATTTTCAAAGTCATAAGGGGATTTTTGTATATTTATTGAAAGTATATTTTTATCTTCAATATATATCGTATAGTTTGTAATTCCCTCTTCTTTTTTTGAATCTATCTTAACATCAGATTTAGATAATTTTTCAGAGAGTAAGTTTTTTAAATCGGATAAAAAAACAGTCTCATTTGTTTCCGATGATAAAAAAACAGTCATTTTTTTGTGGAACCATGTATTTTGACCGTCTGAACATAACTCAGGAAGGCTTTCAATAAATTCAGTTTCTGATATTAACTGACTAAACAGGAAGTCTTTAACTATTTTATAGACCTCTTTAGTTTTTTCTATATCTTGTGATTTATTAGTATCTGTTTCTTTTTTTACTTCTATATTAACTCGAGCAATTTGCACACCGTTTATTGATAGCAAAAGCGAGGGAGCATCATTGTTATACAGTTCCTTAACCCCTAAACCCACCTTGTAAAAATTTTTCTTTACAGACTTAATAAACTCATTTTGTAAATCAACAGTTGGGACAAAAACATTGAATTCGCTGTTTATAACTATTCTTTTGTTATCAACTGTTTCATTTAAGTTTTTTAATTCACTTTCAACATTTGCTTGTTTGATAATATTTTTAATAACCTCATGATACTGTTTGGAAACATCCCTCATATCTATAAGTTTATTTCTTTCAAAGTTTAAATAAAGGACAAGTAACAATAAACCCAAAATAGAACAAGTTAATGCGCATAAACTTATAATTATTAGTGGATTAGCAGTAGATTTTTTTTCTTTTGTTTCTTGAGGTAAATTTACAAGAGCAGACATATTTAAAACCCCAAAATGATATCTTCAAGTATTAACGGGGATATCAATCCATTCTACATTACTAATAGTTTCGTTTAAAAACCTACTCCCTATCTTTCTAAATTTTTCAGGAGCATCTGTGACAAAATATTTAACTTTATCCCCGTCATATATTCTTATATCTTTTCTTACTAAATTGCAAGTTTGTAATAAGTTCACTACTTCTTTTGCGGTTTCTTCGGCACTATCCACAATTTCAATTGAATATTTTTGAGTTAGGTCTTGAATTATAGGTACCAGAAGGGGATAGTGAGTGCACCCTAACAAAAGTGTATCTATACCATCATCAATTATTGTTTTTAAGTATTTTTCTGCTATTGACATCGGAACTTCCCCTTCGGTCCATCCTTCTTCGACTAAAGGGACAAATAATGGACATGCTTTTGAAAACACTTCAATTGTCGGGTCAATTCCTTTTATAACTTTGTTGTATGATTTACTATCAATTGTTCCTTCAGTACCGATTACACCGATTCTTTTGTTCTTTGTCTTTTTTATAGCTGCTTTTGCTCCGGGTTCTACTACACCTAAAACAGGGATAGTTATCTCCTTTTTTATAGTGCTTAAGGCGTGAGAAGAAGCAGTATTACAAGCAATTACTAATACCTTTATACCTTTCTCAATTAAAAATTTTGAACAAGACCTTGCATAACGAATCACTGTTTCTGGTGACCTTGTTCCATAAGGAACTCTCGCTGTATCACCCAAATAGTAAAAAAAATCATTAGGCAAAAAATTTTTTAATTGCAAAAGGACTGTTAATCCACCTATTCCGGAATCAAAAACACCTATAGGTAAATCATTTTCTGGGAATATAGTAAGATTCATTTATTTTCCTTAGTCTTTACATAACAGGGAATAATTGGGGGTAAAAGATTGTGCCCAACTAATATGTTTTGGAAACTCTACTAAAGGAAGAGAGCCTTCTATAATAAAACGAACCTGTTTTACAGATTCATTTGCAGTTAATTCTTTTTGTAATAAAGAGTTTACAATAGAGTAAGTAAATAGAGATTCAAAGAGTGCCGTTGTATTCTTTTCATACTTTGCAATAATTGTTGAGGGTAAATCAATAATAAGTTCCCCATCCGGGGTCAGAAATATACCTCGTGGTGAAATATCTTCAGGAATAGGTGATATATAATTTTCTGAGTTTATACTTTTCATAGCATTAATTACTTGTTTGCAATTTTCTTGATAATTTGATTTCCATTCTATTTGCACATCAATTGGTTGAAAACATTCTTCTTCTCTGGAAAGGACATATATTGTTATATTCCTGTTTGGAGAAGTGGGTTTTGAAGAGTTGTCGTTTATATTTGTAGTGGATGTAGTTAAAGGTGTATTTACAAATGTGTTAATTAAATCTGAATTTTCTTTAACTATTCCATGAACCATAAACGCTACAACAATAATTACGACAACAGTAATAACTGACCATATTGTAAAAAATAATCTTCTTATAACCTTTTTTCGAAATTCATTCATTTTTTTGTGATTTTTCCATATTTATTCTATATTTGTTTAAGGATTCGGCAATTGTATCAGCAATTGTTGATTTTTTATCAAGCAAGATGTCCCAATCCTCTTCCTCTGAATTATTTTTATAAGTTGGAAATATTTCTATTAATATTCCCGGAATATTTGTATTATCACTTATAAGTAAAGGAGAATCTATCCTTTCTACGACCAGTTCTTTTTGTTTTGCTTTTAATGATTCAATAATCAAATCCGCAAGGGACCCATTTATCTGGTTCAATTTATCACTCTTAAATTGAGAAATGAACAATCTCATACCCACTTTTTCCCTTTTGGGGGATTCTGTATGAATACTAATAAAATAATCTACTTTTTCTTTTAACATATAATTGCATCTATCTTTTATCGTTAATGGCGTGTCTTCTTGTCTACCCAGTATTGTTTCTATACCATTCTTTTTCATTTGTGTTTCAATTTTTTTTGCAAAATTTATTGTGATTTCTTTTTCATACTTTCCTGATAAAAATAATATTCCGGTGTCGTCGCCCCCATGCCCTGGGTCAATAAAAACTTTTGTTAATGTTAATTTTTTTTTGTTTTCTTCATCATTTTTAATAATATCTTTTTCTAATTGTGCTGTTTCTTGTATCTGTTCAAAATTATTCATTTCAATTTCTGATTTATTGTCATTTGGTGCAACAATATTTGGCGAGTTCAATTCCGATGGATTACCTGTTTCATCGGTTTTAAGTGGTTCTGTTTCCGTTTCTAATTTTTTGTCTACTACATATTGAACCAGAGTTTTTGCATCATTTAATTCCAACCATAGAGTATCCTGCCAGACTTTTGTTGGACTTTGAAATTGAATAAGTTTTGAACTTACCCCATCATAAATACTTGCAAGATTACTCTGTAAATCTATATTTACACTTTTATTATTCACTTCAAACTTTACTTCTTTCCCCTGTATACTTATTATCCCATTTATTTTCATAATCAGTGTAGGTAAGTGGATATATAATTTTTCCCCTTCAACAAAAGAATCAATACTAACGGTTTCCTTTGAATCAGATGACGATATTACTACATTCACGCCATAAACAGAATTTACCATCACTAATGAGGCAGAGAAAAAAATAATATATATATATTTATTCATAGGTTTTTTATAAGAGAATTCTTACTATTTACTTTTTTCAATATTTATTATTCGTTGCTTAATAATAGGACTTTCACCAAAAGGCTTTACATTATTAGAAAAAGGTTTAATGGTATAAACCAAAATAATTATAAAGACTATAAATAGGGCAATTAATACCATTATTCCTATTCTTCTTCTGATTTTATCATTCTCTTCTGTATTCATTTTTCTTTCTCTTTTCTCTTTATCTCAAATATTTCATGGACGGTTAAAGATTCTCCTATTTTAGGGGATTTTTTTGCATCTAATTTTATCTGAGACTGTGCCTTCAATACATCCATATTTAGTTTTTCTAAACATGCTTGACAAAGTTTTTTGGTCGGACTTATTGCAGGTGCACCGCACATTCCACATTTAATACTTCCCCCAATTTCCTCGGCACTGACTAACATACCCATATCTATCATTCTATTAACAATTCTAATGTCTACCTGGGCTTTTTCTGCTATTTCTTCTGCATTTAAATCTGGAGCATCTTCTACTACTTTGCGTACCTTTTCCATATCATCATCTTCTGCTTTTTGACATGATAAGCATACGGGAGAAGTCTTTTTATTGAACATCTTTCCACATCGAGCACATGATGCTAACGGCATATTAATTTCCTCCTTCTGTTGTATCCCATAGTTTAATTGAAGAATAAGTAATTTCAATATTACCTATTATACTGGATTTTACTACTTTTCCTTCATCGTTAAGAGAAATTATTGCTATCAAAGACTTGATAGGCAGTTTTTCCTCACTTCTAAGAGCTTTCGAAGGTTTTGGATATTCAATAAACAATGAGACTCTTTCTTTTATTCTGGGGTCATTAAAAGGACCCTCTTTATCAATTTTTATAACGGACACTTTTGCATCGGGAGAAAATAGATATTGGTCTTCAACCCCTTCTTTTGTCAAAAAATTTTTATTAATGTCTCTTTCTTTAATTTTTTGTTCAATTTCTTTTTTCTCAGCGTTTATCTTTTGTGTATCTCCCCCATATAATTTACTTATATATTTTAATCTTTCTTGAATCCATAGTGTTTTTTCTATTACGGTATCCCAATCCCCAGTCTGGTATGCCTTAATATAAGTCATGGCTGGATGTGTATCTGGCAGGTGTATAGATTCCCCTCCTGTTGTTACAGAGGATACTTTTTTTTTCTTCTCCGCGGCAATCCGCATTTCTTGCGGAACCGTTCTTATGGGTGTATAAAACATTTTTATTGCACTTCCCAATAGTATCCCTATCACACCTCCTAATACAAGAGCCGTTATAAACCTATCTCTAAATGAACTTTCAGAATGTGTTGTGTTAAGTCGCTTTTGCATAATAGTTATACTGCTATTTGTTTTATTCGCCTTTACCTTCTTTTTGAACCTCTATTGTTGGAATAGGGATATTATACTTCTCAAGAATTTTCCGCATCTCTGAAATTAAACAATTGTCTTTTTCAAGCCTCTCACTTAAAACATGAATTGCATTTAATAACAACCGAACCGCCACCTCTTTTTCCAATATATCATTAATTTGTCTTTCATCTAAGCATAAGAGCCTACTTTCCTCTAATGCTGTGGCAGTGGCAGTTCTTGGTTTTTTATTTAATACAGCCATCTCTCCAAAGGTATCGCCGACATGGCATTTTGTTATGAGTCGATTTTTTATATAAATTCCAATCTTACCACTTAAAACTATAAATAAATTACTGCCTAACAGACCTTCATGAAAAATGGTTTCACCTTTTCTTACAACAATTATCTTACCCCTCTTGATTAAGTCTTCCACCTCTTCCGCCATTAATCCATTAAATAGAGGAACTTTTTCTGCGTATCTCTCATATTTTTCTATGTTTGTCATATTCTGGTCTTATTAGTTTCTCGTTTTGTTACTTATATTTTATAATAATTATATCATATAATTTTTTCATAATATATGAAGAGGAGATTGTTTTATGAAAAATAAAATGAGTCGTAGAAAATTTATTATTGGTTCCTCCCTCTCCCCTATCCTGGCTAATGAGGTATTTGCACAAGATAACTTTTTACCAGTGTCAGAAGAACCAAAAGAATTATTGGAAGAACAGGATATTTTAACTACCGATACCTCTGCAAAAGATATGCCCATGGGAAAAATTGGGAATGTGGAAATTAGCAGACTAACGGCAGGTGGAAATCTGATTGGTGGATTTTCTCATAGTAGGGACCTGATTTATGTTTCTGATTTAATGAAAAATTATTTTACAGAACAAAAGATATTGGATACTTTGAAGATTTATGAACAGAATGGAATTAATACAGCATTATTAAGGCTTGATGATAAAACCCTAAAGGTTATTAATCGCTATTGGAAAGAATATAATGGGAAAATTCAGTGGATTGCACAAATTAAACCTGAAAAAGCAAATTTTACTAATTTCTGCAAGGATGTAGATATTTCTATTGATAACGGTGCTGTGGGGGTGTATATTCAAGGGCAGGCAGGTGATAGTTTTGTTCAAAAAGGGGACACTAAACTTTTGGGTAAGATAATAGACTATGCTCGCGATAAGGGAATTATAGCTGGTATTGGTGCTCATTCTATTGATGTTATTATTGCCTGCGAAAAAGAACATATTGTGCCCGATTTTTATATGAAAACTTTTCATTCTTTAAGTTATTGGTCTGCAAAGGCTGATGAATTTCATGATAATAAATGGGACCTGGACCCTGAAAAAACGAAAGAGGTTATGAAAACGGTTAAAGTCCCATGGTTTGCTTTCAAGGTGCTTGCCGCAGGTGCGATACACCCTAAAAATGGTTTTGATTATGCTTTCAATAATGGTGCGGATTTTCTTTGTGTAGGTATGTTCGATTTTCAAGTTAAAGAAGATGCAAAAATTGCAATTAAAATGTTTAATAGAAACAAAGACCGTGCCCGTAAATGGTATGGGTAGTATTCAGAAGTTCTAATTATTCTAAATAATGTTCTTTCCTTCTAAATCGTCAGGAACTTGTAGACCCAGATAGGAAAGGATAGAAACGCCTAAATCCTGCAAATGTGGAGTGTCGTTGTTTATTTTTTTGTTCGTGATAAATACTCCGGGAATTAATTTATAATCGGTAGCAACATGGTCTCCGCTCCATTTGTCTTTGTTGTCTTCAAATAAAGATTGAGGTGAAGTGCCTTTTGCAGATGCCTTTGTTGATTGATAGCCCTCGTGATAGCCTAAAATCAAATCAGGAGCATGTTCTAAAGATTCACCTTTAAAGTCATCACAACTGTAAACATTGCTAACTATTTGTTTTCCTGTTTGAGGGTCTGTTACGGACAATAATTTACTTCTGATTTCTTCTCTCAATTCTTTCGCTTTTTCCTTTTTCACTATCCCGTCTCGTTCTCGCCCTTCTAAATTAAGATAGATGGAACCCAATCCCAGAGCATAAGCCTCCGATTTATTCCAATCATATCCTAACAAAAAAGCATGGTCGTTATATGCCTTTTCTCGGTCGGTCTGTCCTTCTACGACAAGATAACCCTCTCTGATAAGCCAGGTTCCTAAGTTAAAACCTCGGCGATAGGTGTTAAACCCGTGGTCTGACATAATAATAAGCCAGTCATCCTCTTTCATTGATTTGATGGCATTCCCTACGATTCTGTCCATAATCAGATAGGTTTCTTCTAATGCCTCACCGTAAATTTTTGCCTTTTCAGGGTCATATTCAGGGTGTTGGGGGTCTCGAAAACGCCAGAACAGATGTGCTACTCGGTCGGTTGCCATCCACATCGTCATAAGTAGTTGCCAATCATCTTCCTTGTTCAGTTCATCTAACATTAGTCTCTCATGCCATGCCATTGTTTGTCGAACATCATCAAGAAAAATATCTTCCGTAAGGACATCCTGTCGCAAGGCATGGGTATCATAATTCCATCCTATCGTTTTATAAAGTCCATACCTATTCGCCAATTCTTCTGAATATTTATAAGGGCTTGTAAATGGGATATAGGGATAACGAGGGTGAAATTGTAAACAGGTCATATATACAAAAATGGTTTCGCCCACTTGTTTTGCAAAAAATTTACTAATTGCTTTAACAGAATATTTCTCAGTAATGGGGAAGTTCCATTCCACCCAATCTGACCAATTTCCCTGAGTAATTTCTATATTATTATGTTCAGGAATTTGGATTGTTATTTTATTTTTTGCTCTATCTGCTGTAAATATTATTGCTGTTTCTATAAAACCCTTCTTATTTTTTGGATCGCGAAGTGCAGGCAATTTTACTTCTGCTTTTGAATCTTGAAAATTTAGTTTTATTCTTATTCCCCCGGGAATAGATTCCTTCAGTTCTTCATCTGTAAACTTGTCTGAAAATGCGAAGAAAATACTTTCTGCTCCCCTTATATCGGGCACACCCAAACCGCTCAACATTAAACCATTCTTTAAGTCGTCAGTAGGGAAGGAATAAGGCATGTTCAACACTTTGCAGGATATACCCTGGTCATCTGCTATGTTCCAGAAAGTTCTTCCTTTTCGAAATGTCTCAAAATAAGGCAATTGTTTAACATTTCCTTCTTCATCAAATTCAGGGGTATGCACAAAGCCTAAGGCAACGCCGGGTAGATATTTGGACGGGTCTCTACGAAGAAAATCATATATTCCATGCTGTCCAGGATTTTTGCATGTAGCGAAACTCGACCATGCAGTTGGGGATTGAGGTGGAATAGTTGATGTCAATTTATAGAAACCACCCTGTCCCATTACTTTTGACAAATTAGATAATTTTCCTGTTTCCATCATCTTTTTTACAATACTAGATTCAGCACCATCGAAACCAAGGAGTATAACCCTTCTCTTACTACTGGCTGCTAACATATTACTTGAATTTGTCAATAAACCCAATGTAAGAGCAGAGGAGAATAAAAATTTTCTTCGGCTTACTTTCATTTTTTACTCCTATTTTTATTATTTTTTCTTATAGATTTTTTTTAATATCTCATAAGCCTCATTCAAGGCTTTCATTGTATCTTCATCGCCTCCCAGGTCAGGATGATGAAGTTTTGCCTTCTTACGATAGGCTCTTTCGATTTCATCCCAGTTGCTACTCGGGGAAACACCTAAAAGACGATAAAATATTTCTGCACTTTGAGGGCTTACACTTGTATTGTTTCTTATTTTCTGTCCTTCTTCATTTCCACTATAGTCACCTCTGAGTTCTTTGAAGGCTCTAATCACAACAGGCAATATTCCTGTAAAGTTGAGTAAAACGATTATCAATACAAATATTAAAAATTCTTGTAAACTTGGAAACATTGTCCTAACACCTTGAATGTTCTTATAAATTATAAGATGTGAAACTTATTCAATCCGAGAATTTTTTTTACTTTATATATTAATCCTGAGTAATCTGCTACCACATATAGGTATCCAATTCCCATACCTGCAAAATGAGTTAAGACAGAATATTGTGTCTCTCCAAAAGCGTAAAACAAATTTAGCAATATCACTAAAAATACTATTCCTCTTGCATTAATAGGAATGGGCAAAGGGAATAGAAAAAATTCTCTTTCGGGGTTAATATAGGCAAAGGCAACAAGCACTGCCATAATACTACCA
The DNA here is from genome assembly GCA_964549105.1 of uncultured Nitrospirales bacterium. Classification (GTDB taxonomy): domain Bacteria; phylum Hydrogenedentota; class Hydrogenedentia; order Hydrogenedentales; family Hydrogenedentaceae; genus Hydrogenedens. The sequence goes on along the minus strand of CAZJTZ010000016.1, from coordinate 37,972 downwards.
CTTGCACCTAAAACAGGTGCCTGGAAACCTCTAATGAAAAAGGGAATAAAGTTTATTAAAACAGAAACCAAGCCACAAAATATATAAAAGAAATAAAACCTTTTTTTAGAAAAATAATTCTCTACCTCAGGACCAAAAAAATAAAGCCATAGCATATTGAAAAACAGGTGAGTTAAGCTTGAATGTAAAAACATATATGTTAGAGGTTGCCAGATAGCACCTCTTAAAAATAATGGGATATTAAAGCCAAACCATGGGAAAGTCAATAGGTATGATAAAGGAGAAATTTGATTAATTGGTATATATAGATTCAGAATTGATATTCCAATTCCTATAAGAAGTTCAAGAACAAATATAAAAACATTAATTAGAATGAGGGTTCGCACTCCAGGTGTGAGAGGAGACCTAAAATAGTTAGAGGTATTAAAAGAATAACTTTCATAGTAAAAGGACATCTTTTTCCCTTGCCTTATTTACTTTTATTCTCGTTTGGATTTATTTGTTGCAGCATCGTTCTTTGCTTTTTCTTTCCTGAATAATTCTTAAATGGAGATATAAGAGGATTTTTATATTCTGAACTTTCTGTTGTTTTTCTGGATTCTCTTCTTTCGCTCTCTATGCTTTCTTTAATTTCTCCGGAATTAATTTGAGATAGTATGTTCTTTACTACCACACTATCCGGTCTTATTTTCAGTGCTTCTATCAGGCATTTCTTCGCATTGTCAAGTTTATAAACCGCCAGCCAGGCTCTTCCTTCATTTACCCATGTATAGAATTCTTCATCTTTCGTCCTTGCTTGTTTTCTTGCATTTTGCCATGCAATTGCACATTTCTTTCCATCAATTTGCAAATTAAACTGAACAGCAGCAAAAAAATTCAAAGCATAATCTTTACAGAGTTCAAAATCGTCAGGTTGAAGTTTTGCTGCTCTCTCCGAATATTCCATTGCCTTTTGATAAACTTTCTCCTTATCCCAGCCTGTTCTTTCCTGTATTTGATTTCGATGAATAATAAATATTTGTGCTGAATTATATAAAATATTTGGTTCATCTTTTCCATATTTAAGGGCTTTTTGTAAATAATCCCAACCTTTATCATACTCACCTATATAGAAATAATGTAATGCCAAATTATTATTCATACTTGCGTCTTTAGGATTTAATTTATACCCCTTTTCCCATAATTCTACTGATGTAAGATAGTCCTTTTTATAATCATACAGGAAAGAGCCATAATCATCGTAAACCCTGATGTTATCCGGATATTTCACCAGGCTTTCTTTGTATATATCTTCTATCAATACCACTATTCTATCTGTTAACTCTTTATCTCCTTTCTTTATAGCATAATTTAATAGATTCTGAAGTTCCTTTGTCCTATTTAGAAAATCCTCTGCGGATACATCTTTTTTATGTTCTTCAGATTGTTTATCTAAATATTTATCTATATCCTGGACAAACGGAAGTGTCTGAATCTCATTTGTATTTATATCTTCAGCAAAAAGATTTAAATAGGAAAGATAGATTAAAAAGAAATATAGAACAAAAAATAATCTTTCATTTTTATAGTAAATAATACGCATATAATTCATATCTTTTTATTGTTTTTTTTCTACTACTACAATTCCTGAAGATGTAACTCTGTATTTTTTGGCATCTTCCTCAAGGTCATATCCGATGACGGTATTATCAGGTATCTGGACATTTTTTTCAACAATAGCACGGCGAATCCTTGAATGCCTACCGATATTACACGCATCAAAGAGAATAGATTCCTCTACATACGCATAACTATTAATGCGTACATCTGTTGACAAAACACTTCTCTTTACCATACCACCACTTATAATACAGCCGGGACTGACGATTGAATCAAGTGCAATACCCAGCCTATGCCCAAAGTCTGCAAATACAAACTTCGCTGGAGGACGAGAAGAGATAATTGTTCGGATAGGCCATTCACGGTCATACAAATTAAATAACGGGGTTACCTCAATTAAATCCATATTAGATTCCCAATAACTATCTATTGTTCCCACATCTCTCCAATAGGGAATCTCTCTCTTGTTCTTATCCTCAAATGGATAAGCAAATACTCGATTTTTTCCAATAAGTCTCGGGATAACATCCTTTCCAAAGTCGTGCTGTGAATTTCTCCTTTCAGCATCTTCGGTTACAGCATTTGTCAATAAATCTCGATTGAATACATAAATGCCCATAGACACGAGGCACTTTTCCGGATTGCCAGGTATGGGTTTGGGATTTTGCGGTTTTTCCTCAAATCCTATAATTCTATTATTGCTATCTACTTCCATTACCCCAAAACGCGAAGCATCTTCTATCGGGACTTCAAGAGCCGAGATGGTTAGTTCGGCTTCTTTCTCCAGATGATATTGAATCATTTTTTGATAGTCCATTTTGTAGATATGGTCGCCTGCTAAAACGAGAACAATTTTGGGGTCTTCCTGGTCAATAGAATATAAGTTCTGGTATATTGCATCTGCAGTTCCTAAATACCAACTATCATTGATACGCATTTGTGGAGGGATAATATCTATAAACTCTCCTAACTCTCTATGGACAATATTCCAGGCATTTCGAATATGCCTTACTAATGAATTTGACTTGTATTGGACAAGCACCTGTATTCTTCGACAATTTGAGTTAATACAGTTGGATAAAGTGAAATCTATAATACGATAAATCCCCCCAAAAGGCACTGCGGGCTTTGCTCTGTTTTTCGTTAGCGGATGCAATCTCTCCCCTGCTCCACCCGCAAGTAAAACAGCAAGAACATCTTTCATAATTATTTCCATAAGAACTCCTTAATAGATATATTTTTTATGTCCTTACTTTTATACTTATTATTCTAATCAAATTCAAGTCTTTATTATTATATTTTCTCCTTTTCTTTCAATGAATTATTCTCTATTGATAATCCGAAAGTAAAAAGAAAAATCTCAATCTTTTCCAATTCGCACTCTTGAATCTATAGACTATCACTCAAACAACATATTTTCTCTAACATTTCTATTTATTTGTTGCCTTCTGATAGTTTTCTTCAATAAACTTCCAATTCATCAGATTTGATAGAACATTTTGAACATATTTCGCTCTATCGTTTCTTACATCTATATAATAAGCATGCTCCCACACATCTATTGTAAACAAGGCAAATTGATTATGTTTCATTGGCAAGTCTGCATTACTTGTTTGTGTTACTTTTAATGAACCATTTTCATATACCAACCATGTCCATCCTGAACCAAACAAGGCTACGGCAGATTGCTGTAAATTTTCTATCATTTTATCCAGTGTTCCAAAGTTGTTTTCAATAACTTTTAAGAATGTTCCACTCACATTGGTTTTCACCGGACTTAAACAATTCCAGTAAAATGTGTGATTCCATACTTGAGCCGCATTGTTAAAAGTAGGGCCTTCTGAATTCATTATTATTTCTTCTAATGTTTTCCCATTTAATGGGGAATTCTCCAAGAACCGATTCAGGTTATTGACATAAGCCTGGTGATGCTTTCCGTAATGATAGTTAATCGTCTCTAAACTAATATAAGGTTCTAAAGCATTCCGTTCGTAAGGTAAGTCTGGCAAATTAAAATTCATTTTTTTTCTCCTTCTTAATTCGTTTGTTTTTTTTACAAATTAGTCTTTTTTCTTTTATAAATATTGTATAATCATTGCTAGTCCAATTTGAAATTGATGAGTATACTATTAATAAAATAGAAATTCATTAATTCATGATATTAAACATAAGGAGTAAGGTATGCCCTCATTTAGTTATGTAGCAAGAGATAGTAAAGGAAACAAACATAGAGGTACTCTCAATGCCGATAATCGTCAACAGGCTATACAACAACTCCAATTAAGTGGTTTGACTTTTGATAAATTGGTGGAGGAAAAAAGAAATTTTCTGGGCTTTAAATTTGGTGGGGTAGGAGGGAAACGGGTGAAAACTGCCGATTTGCTTGTTTTTACACGACAACTTTCTACGATTGTTAGTGCGGGTCTACCCTTATTACAGGGTCTTGATATTCTGGCAGACCAAACAGAAGACCCTAACTTTGCAAGGGTAATTGATGGAATTGCACAAGATGTTGAATCAGGAGAAACCTTTTCTGACGCATTAAAAAAATATCCGAAGGCATTTCCAGAATTGTATGTTAGCATGATTCGCGCAGGAGAAGCAGGGGGCGATTTAGATGGAGTATTATTACAACTGGCAGATTATTTAGAATCATCCGAAGAATTGAAACGCAGAATTCGTTCTGCCATGACCTATCCTGTGGTTGCATTTAGTATGATTATCCTCATTGCAACGGGTTTAGTCATTTTTGTTGTGCCACAATTTGCAGAGATTTTCGGAAGTTTTGGGAGGAAATTACCGGCACCTACTCAATTCTTAATTAATTTGAGCCTCGTATTAAGAACCCCTTATGCATGGTTCATTATCATAGGCTGTATAGTTGGTATTTATGCTTTTCTTCGGATTTACAAATCTACAGAAATGGGAAGATACAATCTTGACCAACTAAAATTAAGATTACCTGTTTTTGGAGATTTAATTAGAAAAGTATCCATAAGCCGGTTTACACAAACACTTGGCACACTTATTAAGAGTGGTGTCCCTATTTTACAAGCGATAGAAATCGCTGAAAGGACCTCAGGAAACGAGGTTTTTGCTCGTGCCATTCGACAATCAGGTGAAAGCGTGAGAAACGGAGAAACCTTGTCAGAACCGTTAGGTCGTTCTGGCGTATTCCCAACGATGGTAACACGCATGATTGCTGTTGGTGAAAAAACGGGTGAATTAGAAGCCATGTTAAGGAAAATTTCAGACTTTTATGATTCGGAGGTTCGTGCTAAAGTAGATGGATTAACCAGTCTAATTGAACCTATGCTTATAGGAGTTATGGGTATTGTAGTAGGTTCGATTATCGTTGCTCTGTTTCTACCTATCTTACAACTGTCCAGTCTTGTCCAACAGTAAACAAGTAAATCCCATTTATCGTTATTTAAGTAGAGACGAGTATATCTGTTGCTTTATATGTTAAAATTTAATCACTCTGAGAGTAATCTGGGCGGTCGCGGCAGGTTTTGCCTGTCGAGGAAAGTCCGGACTCCTTAGGGCACGGTGCTTCGTAACACGAAGGCGGGGCAACCCGACGGAAAGTGGAACAGAAAATATACCGCCCAAGTAGTTATCTTCATGGATAACTGCCGGCAAGGGTGAAAAGGTGCGGTAAGAGCGCACCAGCGTCGTGGTGACACGGCGGCTTGCTAAACCCCACCGGGAGCAATTCCAAATAGGGGAACAATAGCGTGTGCCCGCGCTGTTCCCGGGTAGGAAGCATGAGGTATAGGGTGACCTATATCCCAAGATGAATGGCCGCCTCGAAGGTTTCCTTTAGACAGAATCCGGCTTATAGGATTACTCTCAGAGTGATGTTTTATTTTAAATTAGATTTTGGGTTTATTTTTTTTGTATTATTCTCTAATCTTTTCTTTTTATGATTATTTCATATTAACCCCAAACACAATTAGGATTCGGTTCATGAAAGAATATTATTATAATGTGTTGCTTGACCCTGCTAAATTGCCCGACGCGTGGTATAATATTAATCCAGATTTTCCCACACCTCTGCCTCCCCCTCTTCATCCTGCAACGCATCAGCCTGTTCAGTCTTCTGATTTGGAAGCCATTTTCCCCAGAACATTAATTGAACAAGAAGTTTCCAATCAACAATATATTTCTATCCCCGGTGAAGTAATGGATATTTATCGTTTATGGAGACCCTCTCCATTGAGACGAGCATATCGTTTAGAAAAAGCACTGGATACACCAGCAAAAATATTTTATAAGAATGAAAGTGTAAGTCCTGCGGGAAGTCATAAATTGAATACGGCTGTGCCACAAGCGTATTACAATAAGAAAGAGGGGGTTTATGGCTTAACTACCGAAACAGGTGCAGGGCAATGGGGAACCGCTCTGTCTATTGCATGCAGTATGTTTGGTATGACCTGCATCGTTTATATGGTAAAAATAAGTTATGACCAAAAGCCTTATAGACGAATTTTGATGCAAACTTATGGTGGAAAAGTTATCGCAAGTCCGAGTGACACCACCCAATTTGGAAAAGAAATTTTAAGCAAGGACCCAAATAGTGAAGGTAGTTTAGGTATAGCCATATCGGAAGCTGTCGAAGTAGCGGTTAAAAGCGGAGGAAAAATGAAATATACACTGGGAAGTGTATTAAATCATGTATTGCTACACCAGACTATAATCGGCGAAGAAGCCAAACTACAAATGGACAGCATTGGAGAATATCCAGACATTGTTATTGGTTGTGTAGGTGGAGGCTCTAATTTTGCAGGACTTGCATTTCCTTTCGCTCATGATGTTCTAAAACAAGGTAAAAAAATTAAATTTTTAGCGGTTGAACCTGCGGCATGCCCGACCATGACACGTGGCTCATATACTTACGATTTCGGTGATACTGCTGGACTAACTCCTTTATTGAAACAATATACCTTAGGGCATGACTTTATGCCACCAGGCATTCACGCAGGCGGTCTAAGATATCATGGGGTAGCCTCCCAGGTGGCTCATCTGATACACCACAAAATCGTAACCCCTGTGTCCGTTTTACAAAACCCCGTTTTTGAAGCAAATCTCCTATTTGCCAAGAGTGAGGGGATATTGCCCGCTCCTGAAAGTGGACATGCTATTCGTGTGGCTATTGATGAAGCGATTAAATGTAAAGAAACAGGTGAATCCAAAACTATCCTGTTCAATTTAAGTGGTCACGGACATTTTGACATGTCTGCATACGATGCCTATTTGAATAATCAATTGAGTGACTATGAATTAAGTGAGGATATATTAAAGAAGGGATTAGAGAGTGTTCCAAAAGTAGAGTGAGCATATTTACACCTCTCTAATTTGTCTATCATCATTATTTAAAAAAGATGTATCTTACTATAAATGCGAATGCAACAAGATACATCCATACATTTACATCGCGATATTTTCTGAATATGCACTTTACAATCACATAAGATACACAACCAATACTAATACCTTCTGTTATTCCATATCCAAAAGCCATAAATACAATTGTTAAAAAAGCAGGCAAACCTTCGGAGATGTCATCCCATAAGATTCGCCTTACACTACCCATCATGAAAAAACCAATAATGATTAGTGCTGGTGAAGCAGACGGATACATGCTGATATGTGTGCCTTGCATGCCCATCTGCTCATAATATTGCGGACCGACATCATAGCCCAGAACAGATAAAAATGGAACAAGCGGTATAGTTAATATAAAACAAATACCTGCAATAAGTGCAGCAAAACCAGTCCTTGCTCCCGAAGCAACACCTGCTGCACTCTCCACATAACTTGTTACGGTTGAGGTTCCGCAAACGGCACCAATACAAGTGCTAATCGCATCAGCAAGGAATGCACCCCCAGCACGCGGCAATTTCCCTTCTTTCATAAGTCCCGCAGCATTTCCTACCCCTACCAAAGTTCCTACGGTATCAAATAAATCAAGGAAAAAGAAAATAAATATGGCAGGTATAGCCTCTTTCCACTTTTCAAACAAGGGATAAAAATCCAGTTTGAAAAAAGTAGAAAAAGAATAGGTTAATTCAGGTTTTGTCCAGGGAATAACTCCGAGAACAAGGTAAGTAATAGATGAAAAGAAAATACCTACTAAAATTGCACCAGTAAATTTAATGCTTTGTAGAAAAAGGATTAATAATAAGGAAATGATTGTAATAATAGGGACTGTTTTCGTTAAACTTCCCACTGATACCATCGTCCCTGGATTCAACACGATAAGTCCTGCCCACTGAAGTCCTACAAAAGTAATCAACATTCCTATTGCTGCGGGTATTGCATTTTTTAGACAATCTGGAAATATCTCAATGATTTTTTCTCTTGTCTTGAATAACGATAATAGAACAAACAAAACACCGGCTATAAACACTATTGCAAGTGAAGACTGCCACGAAAAGCCCATACCCAGACATAAAGTAAATGTAAATAAAAAATTTTCACCCATTCCTGGTGCCAATGCAATGGGATAATTGGCAAAAAAAGCCATGAGGAAGCATGCAATTGCAGAAGATATGCAAGTTGCAAGAACCACAGAGCCATAATCCATACCTGCAATAGAAAGGATTGCAGGCTGGACGAAAACAATATAACTCATCGTGCAGAAGGTCGTGATACCTCCAATGACCTCCCTTCTTACATTCGTATCATTCTCTTTTAATTGAAAGATTTTCTCCAGAGTTGAATACATTTCTTTTTCCCTTTTTGGGATAGATCTTTTATATTATTTTCAAATTACATAATACCTTACTCATAGTAATAGCAAAAAGTTCATCACCCCAATCCCAATTTCTTTCGCATTCATTATAGATTACAAGTATATTTGTTAATTCCTCATCTTTGTTTGAACGAATAGGGACAAGAATAAAAGAATCTGCATTTAGTATCTTTGCCCAATGATTAGAACGATAATCCTGTTTTGCAGACCTTATGCAAATGGATTCCGACCAATAAAGGTTTTCAATTAGGAATTTACTATCCTCTACGGAACAAGTAACATCCAATACTTCTGGAATGACAAATATTGGAGATAAAATACCTTTGTCTTTGTCTATTTTCCAGATACCCGCTCTTGTTAGGGATAGTGTATTCCGAAGGATTTCTAAAATGTTTTGAAGTTTTTCATTGTCAGAATAGTTTGAATCATTTGCAATTCTTATAACATCTTTTAGGGCAAGCATTAACCCTTGAATTCTGGTTTTTTCCTGTGCATTGGTTTCTATTTGTTTTAAGTAATATTGATTTAACATTTCTATTTGACGCTGTAATCTTATATTTTCTCTGTATAAACTATTTATTGATTCGACAGGTATCCCTCCTTTTCCTGTATTTGAAAAGATAAAAACATTTTTATCGGATTCTGTTGACAATAGGCTCATCCCTAATAACTCATCTTTGACTATTTCTTTATCAGAAAGGGTTGTCTTATCTTCGCTCAGATTGGACGACCAGGATTTCCAGAAGTAAAGAATGGAATAAATTTTATTCATCAAGATATTAAATTCTAATATTGAAAATTTAATAGGTGGTTCCTGACTCTCAATTCTCGGATTTTCCAACCATTGTGAAATTTTTATTAAAGGTGTCCGAATAAAATATTCTATAGTTATAGAAAAGATAGTAATTACAAGAATAGATATTAAGACATAGATAAAAATTTTAATATATGTATGAGGTGTAGGGAGGGAATAAGGGATATTGAACACACAGATTAAAGGATAATCGAACATAAATTGGTATTTTTGAACTACCATTGCCTCATTTTCTTTTTTCTCGATATAAGGGTATATAATTTGCAATTTGCTTTTAACAACTTTCTGAATATACTCAGGTAGATTTTCAATTGAAACGGATTGCATAATTTCGCGACGGGATACACTTTCCATTCCTAATTTACAAATTACATATTTATCGCTGATTACATAGGTATATAAAGAATAATCTCTATAAATGTCAGAAATAACATTTTGCAACCATGACCAATCCATTTCCCAGGAAATTACAGAAAAGGGTGAATCTTCATACCCAATAGCCATAGCCACACGGGAATAGATTCCATTTCCCTCTTCATTTATTTCGGGAGAACTAACCCATATTTTGGGGATTCCCTCTCTATTATGTGTATTCTGCTGTAAACACAGGGAAATGGATTCTTTATACCATTCTGTATTTGTCATAGATTGGTCTATTGGGACTTCCTCAATCTCTTCTTCCAACATTTGTATCCCATCTTCCGTCCATACTGCTTGCTTTTTTATGAACCCTTTTTCCCCTAATGATAAAGATATGGTTTTCCACCCTGAAGATGTCGGAATAATTTTATACTCATACTTATTGGGTAGTATCAATTCAAAAGATTTAATAAAGTTGTTTCTCTCAAGAATGGTTGTAAAAAATATATTTAATAAGATACGGTCAGTAGTATTGATAGTCTTATTTTCAAGAGCCGTTTTTACTATATCTATCATTGAACATAAATTTTCATCTGCCTTTTCAATGCGACTTAATGACAGTTTATAATTACTTTCTATATAATTATCAACACTTGTATCGTAGTAATAAAAAACATCTTTTTGCCAGAGCCATATAAATAGAAACGATACTATCAAAAATAGAGTCAATAAAGAAGTCAATAAGATTGTTTTCAGTCGTATCATAAACAAATTTATCCTTTTTCAAAAATTATCTATTTATAATAATTAAACAACACATACAAATAAAAGGAAAATACAATGGTAACTTTTTTGATAATATCGGTGAGCCTACTTAGTCAGAATCAAGAGATTAACACTAATACTCAACCTCTTTCACTTTTTAATTTTAGAGATTTCAATACTTGTTTTCAGACGGGACCGGGGTTTGACCCCTTAATAGATGTTGCATCGGATGTAGCCATCGTTTATGGAACCACTTCGGATTTGGATAAAAGGCTTCAAAGTTGGAGGGAGCAGGGTTATCGCACTGCTTATATGACTGGTATTTCCTGGGGCAATTATGAAGGTTATTACATGTCTGAAAATGGATTAAAGAAGGAAGAAATACAAACGGACAAAACAGGTAAATTATGGATGCACGGCAACAGCACAACAGTTGGCTATAATGTGCCTACGGAAAGTTATATAGAATATATCAAACAAATATTAATCCCACCTCTGGAAAATCGTGTCGAAAGTATCTATCTGGAAGAACCCGAATTCTGGGCTAATACAGGATGGAGTGAAGGTTTTAAGAAGTCATGGGAAAAACACTATGGCGAGCCATGGTCTCCCCCCGACCAATCAATTGAAACCCAATATAAAGCAAGTTTACTAAAGCAATCGCTTTATACCCATGCTCTTACAGAAGTATTTAAGTTTGCAAAGGAATATGCAAGTAAAAACAATTTTGATGTTGGATGTTATGTCCCCACTCATTCATTACTTAATTATGCTCAATGGAGAATTGTAAGTCCTGAATCCATGTTGACAAAAATGGACAATTGCGATGGGGTCATTGCTCAGGTTTGGACAGGAACAGCAAGGTCGCAACATCATTTTCGCGGAATTACAAAGGAAAGAACCTTTGAAACTGCATATTTAGAATATGCACAGATGGCAGGGATGGTTTTACCTGTGAATAAACATCTAATTTTCCTTGCCGACCCGATTGAAGATGACCCAAATCATGACTGGGCTGATTATAAATACAATTACGAAAGCACTGTTCTGGCATCACTGCTTTTCCCAGAGGTTTCAACCTTTGAAGTTATGCCCTGGCCAGATAGAATCTTCAAAGGGAAATATTCAAAATCAAAAGAAGAAAAAGAAACAAAGGTTAATCTTATTCCTGAATATGGTACAGAATTATTAACAGTTATCAATGTTTTGAATGACATGAAACAAAGTAATGTTGAATGGATTTCCAATAATTACCCTATCGGGATAGTAGTCTCCGATACTTTAATGTTTCAAAGAGCCGAACCTGATGCAAGTGACCCTCAGCTAAATTGTTTCTTCGGCATTGCTACACCCCTGGTTAAAAATGGTGTTCCCGTAAAACTGATACAATTAGAGCATCTAACCTCTCTCCAACCCCTCAACAACATAAAAATACTTCTTTTGACTTATGAAGGTCAGAAGCCTCTGGATAAAAAATACCACCAATATATTAATGAATGGGTTAAAAAAGGAGGATGTTTGCTCATTATTGACGATGGTTCAGACTCCTACAATAATTTAATGAAATGGTGGAAAGAAGAAGGCTTTAATTCACCACTTAGCCATTTGATTAAAATCCTATTTAATGATAAAGAACCCACAGAAAATATAACTCAAATTGACGAGGGGTATGTATGGTGGATAAAGCGTAGTCCAACCGCAATTAGTCATGATAGGGAGGGAGACAAACAATTACTAAATTGGGTCAAAGAGATATCGCAAATTTCAGGTCTAAACATAGATTACAGCAATTTCTTCCATCTTAGAAGAGGTCCCTACCATATATGCTCCGTTCAAGATGAAGCAATTACAGATACACCTTATACACTAAAAGGGAATTTCATTAACCTTTTCAATCCAGAATTGAAAGTTGAAAATGAAATTGTATTAACACCTTCAAGTCGTGCTTTGCTATATGATTTAGACTGGATAAATGCCAGAGTGCAGACATCAGACATTATTGTTTCTGCGGGTCGAATAAGAGACAAAAAGATTTCAGACAAATCTCTATCTTTTACTACCCGAGGACCACAAGGGATTCCGGGGAAAGTTATTATTCTATCTAAAAGTAACCCTATTAAAATGGAATGCAAAGAGCCGATTGATTTTTTATATCATTGGAATAACTCTTATAATTTAATTTCCCTCGAATTTACCCATCAAGGGAAAGACCTCCATTTTGAGATTTACCTCCAATGATTGGTAGGATATATATTTCAGTTTAAGTTGTATTAAGTTATCACCAAAATTAACAGAGTTTTGGTATATTATTCGGATATAAAATAAATTATGTGAGGTACAAGAGGATATGTTAACACAAGAGCAAATCCAAAGATTTACAGGAAAAATAAAGTTTGATTCTAAAAAGATAGAGTCATTAATCAACCTGCTCAACAAAGGTTATCACATAGAATATATCTATCATTATTGTAGGGATGAGGTAGGGATTGATAACTGGAATTTTCTTGTTCATACAATTGACAAATATAGAAAGTTTCTTGACCTTGAGAATAAAAAAGCCTCTACATTAAGTCAACTTGAAAATAGTGGACTATTAACAGATGAAATAAAAGAACTTGTTCGAAAGACATCTGACCCTTCTTTACTTGATGACCTTCTTCTTCCATTGAAGAAAAAAAGTCGTAGCCGCTCTCAAAAACCTATTCAACAAGGACTGCAAGAACTTGCCGATTTTATCTGGCAACAATTACCCGTAAGTCAACCTCTTGAAATCACGGCTGAATCCTTTGTAAATCCGTCAAAATTGGTCAGCACACCAGAAGAAGCATTATCCGGTGCAATGGTTATTTTATCGGAACGAATTGAACAAGACTACAAAGCAAGAACGATTATTAAAGAACTTTTCTGGAAAAAGGGGGTTCTCACTTCTACTTCTACAAAGGCCGCTCAGAATCAGAAAACACAATTTGAACATTTCTACAACCATTCCGAACCTATCCGAAAGATTAGTTCTATCCGTTTCCTTCAAATTTTAAGAGGAATGAGATTGGGTTTCTTAAAAGTTAACATAGAAATAGATGAGAATGAAGTCATTGAAGAACTATTAAAAGTCTACTTAAAAGAAAAGGGGAGTATCTTCGAATCATATATTCGTTCATGTATCCAGGACGCATATAGAAAGCAACTAAAAACAGTATGTGAAAACAGAGTTTTTTTGGAGTTAAAAGATGAGATTGAACATCAATTCTTATCTGAATTGCGAAATGACCTGAAGAATATTCTCATGTTTCCCCCTGCCAATTTAGAGTCTATTATTTCAATAATCCCCGGGATAGAAGAGGAATGGGCTGTTTGTGTAGTAGATAGAGACGGGCATCTATTAGAAGGAACTTTTATCTTCCCTACCCCTCCTAAAAATGAGTTAGAAAAAGCACAAGAAACGATAAAAGGGTTTATTGAACGATATAAAACAACGCATATCGTTATTGGTAATGGTGCAGGGGTAGAGGATGCGTTTCAATTTGTGGGAGAATTGTCTGCTCAGTATACCAATCCTCGTATACGCTTTGTTACCTTTGAACATAGATATGCCCAAAGTTTCGCTCGCTCAAAAATGGCTGAAACGGAATTGCCCAATTACCCGGGAAAAATACGGGAAGCCTACTATTTAGCAAAACATTTTAATTCCCCATTAAAAGAACTTATAAAACTTAATCCGGTTAATCTTCCTGAAGGTATTTTACATAAAGAAATAAATGAAAGACGGTTTGCTGCAGTAATAAATCAAATTATTGCACACTGTATAAATAGTGTTGGTGTGGATATCAATCAAGCAAATATTAATGAACTTCGACATGTTGCAGGTATTAGACATGAGGTAGCACAGAGTATTATTGAAGTTAGAAGTACAAAGGACGGATTTCATAATCGAAAAGAATTACTTGAAGTCCCCGGTATTAATGAACATATTTTTAATCAATGTTCCGGTTTCTTGTTCGTAAAAAATGGGGACAATCCTTTAGATAAGACACGCATACATCCACTATGGTATGAACAAATTGAATCTTGTGCCAAAGAATTAAATATAGAGATATCAAGTCTATTTCACTCATTTAAAAATGTAAGAGACCTAATAAAACTCCTGGAAGAGAAGAATCTATTAGGAAAACAGGTTATTAAAACAATTCTTAAAGAATTAAAAAGGACGGCTCGAGACCCTCGAGGAAACTTTGTTTTTCCAAGATATGCAGATGGAATTTATCGTGTGTCTGATTTGAAGGTTGGCATACGAACAGAGGGGATTATAAAGAAAATTCTCAATTCTATTATTGTTGTTGATATTGGAATACCCATAGACGCCGTTATACCTCTCAGAAATAACCCATCTCTAACCCGGACAATTCAAAGAAATCTTTTCAATAAACGGATTGGTGATTTTATAAAGGTAAATATTGAATCAATAGATTTTGATAATCAAAAAGTAGTATTAGTCCCTTATTTCCCGGTGAAAACAGAAAAAAGGGGAGAATCTGGTAGAAAAGAAAGAGAACAAAAATCCTTTTCAGAAAATATAAAATATTCTTCTCACCCAATAGAAAAAGGAGAGTCTACATCTGCAATTAAACAAAAATTTGAAAAACCACATAGGAGTTCCAGACCACCGAAACCTGATTTTGAAAAGGACAGTAGAAAACCGGCTCTTGTTAAGGAAAATCAACTGATGAATACACAATTAGCAGACCAACTGGCTGCATTAAAAAACAAACTACAATCATAATGCTACAAATTGCAGGAAGGTTTATTATAGTGTTTTTGTTTTTTAAAAAGGAGATATTTTGATGAAGAAGAAAGATGTAACGAGAAAAGAAGTTTCAAAAAAAGATTATAAATATTTTGAGTCCCTGCTTCTGGAAGAAAGGAAAAAAATTATTTACAATTTAAAGAATTTAGACACTACTGATTTGGCAGAACAAAAATCAGGGACAGGTGAAGATATATCTGATTATGCAGAAACAGGAACAGACGCTTTTGACATTCAGGTTGCCCTCTCCTTAGCCAGTGGGGAATCGCAACAACTTCAAGAGATTGATGAGGCCCTGGAACGGATAAAAAATGATACCTTTGGTATTTGCGAAATGTGCAAGGGTCCCATTCCGAGAAGAAGGCTGGAAGCCATACCCCATGCAAAGTACTGTCTTCAATGCCAGAATGAATACGAAAAACAACAAGAATCTACCTATTAGATTTATCTTCCCTATCTTTTATGTTTCCTACAATTATAGAAATCGGATGGTTCAAAGTTCATAGTTACGGTCTATGTATAGCCATAGCCTTTTTGGTGTGTCTTTATTTAACAATGAGGGATGCAAAAAAGAAAGGCATTGACCCAGAGGCAATAGAAAATGAAGCCATCTTTGCATTACTTGCGGGTATTATTGGCTCTCGGATTTTTCATATAATTTTATTCCCTCATGAATATTCAATAACAGACCCTATTGGTTGGATTGCTATATGGCAGGGTGGACTTGTATTTCAGGGGGCATTACCGTTCGCTTTCGCCTATGTTATATGGGCAATGCGTCGAAGAAAAATATCTTTTTTGCTTGTGGCAGATTGTGCTGTCCCCTATTTAGCCTTAGGTCAGGGGATTGGGCGAATTGGATGCTTCTTGAATGGATGTTGTTATGGAAAACCTACTACCTGTTTTTTGGGCATGTCTTTTCCTGAAGGATGTCCAGTATTTCAATCCTATCCGGGGAACAACGGTTGGTCTCTTCCTGTCCATCCTACACAATTGTATGCAACGGCAGGGCTTTTTTTACTTTGTGTGTTATTGATTTACCTCCGAAATAATTGGAGTCCTTTTATAGGTTTTACTATCCCTGCTTACTTTTTCCTGCATGGGTTTTTAAGATTTCTAAATGAATTTTTCCGAGGTGACCATAATCCAACTGGGCTCGGATTTGGCATATTAAGTGACCAACAAATATTTTGTATACTCGAAGTTTTGCTTGGAATCCTACTATTCTGGGGGATGAACACCTATTATAAAATTCAAAAAATATCTATGGAATCTTCTCAAACTGCCAGAAAAAAGAAGAAATAATCTTTTCTTTGCATAGCCTTTTGTTAAAATATTATTAGATTAATTATTCATAAAAAGATTTTTATGATATAACCATCTCAAGGCTCTGTTATGTTAGATAAAGAACCTAAAATTCGCATACTGCCTGAAGAAATCACTAACAAAATTGCAGCGGGTGAAGTTATAGAAAGACCTGCCTCCGTTGTAAAAGAGTTGATTGAAAATAGTATTGATGCAGGAGCAAAACAAATTGTCATTCGGTTAACTGCTTCAGGATTAAGGCTTATTGAGGTCACCGACGATGGTGTAGGAATGTCAGAACAAGACGCTATCCTTGCAATTGAAAGGCATGCAACGAGTAAAATCAAATCAGAAAAAGATTTGGAAGCCATACTCACTCTTGGTTTTCGCGGTGAAGCATTGAGCAGTATCTCCGCAGTCTCCCAATTCATTTTAACTACGAGGCGTGTCCAGGAGGAGGTGGGCACTCAAATAATAGTTCACGGAGGTATACTCAAAACGGTATCCCCAATTGGTTGTCCACAAGGAACAAAGATTTCGGTTAACCGTCTTTTCTTTAACACACCTGTCAGATTAAAGTTTTTAAAAGGATTGACAACGGAACTGAGCCATACTATTGAAATCATTCAAAGATATGCCCTTGCTCATGAAAATATTGGTTTTAAACTAATTCACAACGATAAGGTCCTTTTTGACATACCCCCCGATATGAATTTATCAGGCAGACTTGCTTCCTTATGGGGGAAAAGCACAGTATTGGAAATGATTCAACTAAAACGGGAAACTCATAATCTCAATGTAAACGAATTAAAAAACCTGTCTATAACTGTTTCGGGTTTTATCGGGTTGCCTTCTCTTACTCGCTCTCATCGTTCTCATCAACTCTTTTTCGTAAACAAAAGACCCGTTTACAGTAGAACCTTACAATATAGTTTAGAAGAGGCTTATAGAAATTTGCTCATGGTGGGTCGCTATCCTGTCGCAATCCTTTTCCTTGAACTTTCCCCCAAATGGACAGATGTGAATATTCATCCTACCAAACGAGAAATCAAATTTAGAGATGACAGAATAATTGCAAGACATATTACTTCTCTCCTCCGCAACCAATTATCAAACATACATAAAGACAACTACCCTTCTGACCCTGCAAATTTACATCCGCAAATAACAGAAAATCTAACTCCTTTACAGCCTACTCCTCAAGAACCTGTTTCCTCCTTTTTTAGCAGTAGCAATCTTTCTACAGTGGAAAATCCTGAACAAGTTTCTTTTAACCAACAAATTAATATGCCTCCTATTGTCGAGTCTCCAAAGGAAGAAGATTTCTTCGATACGAGCAATCAAACACCAACTAGCACGAAGACACCTGAAACACCGATTTCCCATGAAACAGAAATTAACCATGAACAAGAGCACTATTTACCTCATCCTTTCTTCCTGGAATATAGTCCAGGGAGTGAAATTCCCATACAAATATTTGATTCTTATCTTGTCCTTCCTGAAAAAGACCGACTCCTGATAATTGACCAACATGCGCTTCATGAACGATTGAACTTTGAACAACTCAAAAAGGAATTGAAAGAAAACAATTTTATTCTTCAAAGATTAGCCATCCCAATCATTATTGAAGTCCCTTCCCATTATTCAAAACTTTTAGAGGAAAATCTATCCATCTTTGAAAAAATTGGTATTGAAATAGAACCCTTTGGCGATAATACATTTCAAATAACAGCGATTTGTGCTTTATATGATGAGGATAAGATAAAAGACACTATCTTTACTTTGCTTGAAGAAATGGTTCAGGAAGATTTATTCAAGAAGGAAAATTATTTCGAGTCCTTATTGAGTATAGCCACAAAAGCATGTAAAAAATCTATCAAAGCCGGGGATAAATTAGAGCCATTAGAAAGACTAACCTTAATTCAAGGGTTCAAATCCTTAACCCCTCCTTATACCTGTCCTCATGGAAGACCTATTCTGATAGAACTAACAATCCAACAGATGGAAAAAAGTTTTCGGAGAAGGCCCTGATGGATGCAATTGCCATAGTTGGACCCACAGGCTCAGGGAAAACAGAACTTGCTGTTAGATTAGCGGAAACATTGGGGACTGAAATTATTTCTGCGGACTCCATGCAATTTTATAAAGGCATGGAAATTGGGACAGCCATTCCTTCAATAGAAATTCGGCAAAGGATACCTCATCATTTTATAGCCTTTGTTCCACCTGACTATAAAATGAATGCAGGTCTCTTCCAGAATTTAGCCCGAAAGGAATTAGACCGCATCAAACAAGAAGGAAAAATACCCATTATTGTTGGTGGTTCAGGTCTTTATATCTCTGCACTGATTGATGGATTATTTGAAGGCCCTGCGAGTTCAGAGGAGATACGGAAACAAATCAAAGAACATTTAGCAACCTACGGACCAGAATGTTTAGTTAAAAAACTTAATGAAGTTGACCCTGTATATGCTTCAAAATTAACAAGTCCCAATGACCTTGTCCGTATCATTCGCGCTTTAGAAGTATACGAACTTACGGGAATCCCCTTTTCGGAATGGCATAAAAAACATCATGAGCAGGCTAAACCCTTACAGGCTGTACAAGTGGCTATTGGATGGCAGCGAGATGTTTTATACGAAAGGATTAATAAACGAGTGGATGGCATGATTCAAGATGGTTGGATAGAAGAGGTGGAAACACTTCTCAAAAATGGTTATGAAAAGGATATTTATCGTCTAAAAGCACTTGGATATAGGGAGATTGTATACTTTCTAAAAGGCGAACAGAGTCTTGAAAATACTGTAGAAAACATAAAACTACACCATCGCAGATATGCAAAACGACAAATAACCTGGTTCCGTTCTGACAAAAGAGTTCAATGGGCCACTATGGATACGAACAAAACAATTAACGATTTGTTGTCATGGATTCTCAAAACCATTGAGGATTTTCCACTCAATAGCGAGACAAAAACAAATTCTTGTTTCTTATTCCGCCACTACTAATTTTTCCTGCCTATAAATAAATCACTTATTTCATTAGCATAAATAATTTCGTTTTTGCAAACTGTTTACTAATAATGTTAAATTCTTATATTATAATTTTCTTAAATACTTTATTATGTCTCTATTTTTTATTTTTACAGAAGTAGGTTAATTTTTAATGTCAGAATATAACGAAGTTCTATCATATTTTAAGAACTATAAAAGAGACAGATTGATTCAGGTCCGCTGGCACGGTAGAGGTGGACAGGGTGCAGTAACAGCCGCAAAAATTTTAGCCATTGCAGGATTTCTTGCAGGGTATCAGGGCGTAACATCAGCCCCTTTCTTTGGTGCAGAAAGAAGAGGAGCCCCTGTGATTGCTACCACAAAATTGAGTAAAGAAACTATTTGTGATTTTAGTCAAATTGAGTTTCCGGATATAGTTGTTACTCTTGACAATACCTTATTAAAATCAACAAATGTTACTTATGGACTAAAAGATAACGGCTGGTTAATATTAAATACACCTCCAAACATAGATTATAATTTCCCCAAAACTTATAACTTAGTAAAGGTAAATGCAACACAGATAGCAGAAGAAAGGGGATTGGTATATGCGGGAATCCCATTAGTGAATACGCCTATTTTAGGAGCGATATTACATACTTTGCCTAATATAGATTTATCTCATATTCATAGTGCGTTAGAACAGTTTTTCTCTCCAAGTGCCGTATTAAAAAATTTTGATGCCATATCTCGCGTTTATAAAGAGTGCATCGTTGAAACATCTCAAAATAAATTAAGTGAGGCGTAAGTTCCATGAATACACGCAATTGCAGTCATATAATATCCTGTTCCTCACCTGCCAGGGGTGAAGCAGGTTTAACAGGTGAATGGAGAACACAGAGACCTGTCTTAAATAAAGATAAATGTTTAGCAGTCAAAGCGAATAAAGATATTTGCTATCAATGTTGGGCTTTTTGTCCTGAAGGAGCCATAGAGCGAAAGCCTGGGGGTCCTATTAACATGGATTATTGTAAAGGGTGTGGAATTTGTGAGCAGGTGTGTCCTGCCGACGCTATACAAATGGAAAGTGAATATGAAAGTTCAGAACCAACCCGAAATAAATAATGTAATCGAGTATGCTTCCAATCCGAAGTCCTATCCTCCGGGCAGTCATGTGCTCACAGGGAATCAAGCCGCTGCAATAGGTGCTTTTCTATCGAAAGTTAAGGTAATAGCAGCATATCCTATCACTCCACAATCTCCTGTGGTTGAAGACCTGGCTAAATTTGTAGAACAAGGCGAATTAGAAGCGGAATTTGTCCCTGTGGAAAGCGAACATAGTGCAATGGGTGTATGTATCGGTGCGTCTATTGCAGGGGCTCGTGTATTTACTGCAACCAGTGCTAATGGTCTCGCTTACATGTGTGAACAACTCCACTGGGCATCTGGCTCTCGCCTACCAATTGTGATGGCATGTGTCAATAGAGCCATGGCAGCACCGTGGAATGTGCTTAATGACCAGCAAGACTCCATGTCTCAACGCGATGCAGGCTGGATTCAATTGTTTTGTAAAGATAATCAGGAGATTATTGATTCTGTAATACAAGCCTACCGTATCGCCGAGAAGGTTTATCTTCCTGTGATGGTCTGCTATGATGGTTACATCCTATCTCATACTGTTATGCCAATTGAAGTTCCCGACGGCAATAAAGTGAGAAATTTCCTACCACCATATTTGCCGCATACACCGATTGATTTGAGTAAACCTATAAACATGAACCCTGTGACGCTCGCAGACCCCAGAACCAATGCCGATGGTGTGTTATGCCACGGTTATATGGAACATAAATATCTACATCACACAGCACTCCGTGGAAGTTTGAATGTAATAGAAGAGGTAGACGCTGAATATCAAAACCTATTTGGACGCAGTACAGGTGGACTATTTACACAATATAAGACTGATGACGCAGAGGTTGTTATTGTAGACGCAGGCAGTATCGCCAAATTAAGTCTATTGGTAGTAGACATGCTCCGAGACATTGGCATATCTGCGGGACTTATATCTTTAAGAGCATACCGACCATTTCCTAACAAAAAATTATCTGCTACTTTGAAAGACAAAAAACTAATCATCACCATTGACAAAAGTTTGAGTTATGGTTATCAGGGACCGATATGCGTTGATGTCAAATCCTGCTTATGTGAAGCAGGCATTGCACCAACCGTTATCGGTTTTATAGCAGGATTGGGAGGTAGAGATGTTAAGCCTCATGAAATAGCAGAGGCTATTTATAACTGTTGGAATAAATTTACATCTGGTAAACTGGATTATGAATCTATATCAGAATCGCAATGGATTAACTGTATGTATTAGGAATAACAAATCATGACATCTATCCTTGAATTACCGACAGAAGAATATATGCTACCGGGAAACCGTGCCTGTGCTGGTTGCGGTTTAGGAATTGGATTGAGACATATTCTAAAAGCGTTAGATGGAAAATGTGTCATGACAGTCCCGGCGTCGTGCCTCACCGTATTAGGCGGAATGTATCCTATATCCTCTATGAATGTCCCGTGGATTAATACAGTATTCCCGGGAACATCCGCAGTAGCCTCCGGTATAGTTGCTGGTTTAAAAGCCACAAAACATGAAGACATTACCGTTTTAGCAATGGCTGGCGATGGCGGAACTGTAGACATAGGGATTCAAGCACTTAGCGGTGCCGCAGAAAGAAATGCAAACTTCCTTTTTATATGTTATGACAATGAAGCCTATATGAATACAGGCACACAACGCTCCGGAGCCACACCCAAAGGCGTTAAGACCACAACCACCCCTGTTTATGGAAAACTCCATAATCCCAAAGATATGGGAAAAATTATGGAGGCACATAATATTCCCTATGTAGCAACGGCATGCGTATCATATCCCACAGATTTATATGACAAGGTAAAGAAAGCAAGGGATATGAAAGGATTGAGATACATTCACCTCTGCGTTCCCTGTCCCTCAGGATGGCAATACGACCCGAAAGATACGGTAACCATCGGACAATTAGCCGTTGAAACAGGAATGGTTGTGCTTTACGAAATTGAACACGGTGTCTTCCGTTTAACAGGCAGAAGCCATCGTTTAGCAAAAGGGGGCAAATTAAAACCTATAACAGAATACTTGTCTATGCAAAAACGCTTTGGCAACATAGATTCCGATATTTTAGAAGAACTCCAACAATATGTCAACAACCGCTGGAATGAGTTTACCTCAAAAGACAAAACACTAAACGAATAAACCTCTACATATAATCTTTCTCTATTTATTCACCATATTACTTAGTTTGTAGAAAGTTGGGAATCAATCTTTGGGTTGTTGGGGTAGGGATGTGTTGAGCATCTTAGGTCTTTTAGAATGTGTAATAAATTTTTGTGAGCGTCTTTTTCTGTGATATTGAATAGAAAAACGATGTGTTTCATCACGAATCTGTTGCAAAAGTAGTAAGGCAGGTGAATTTTTTGAACGGATTATAATAGGGTTGCTCCGATTGGGTATGAAGAATCGGTCTTGCGTAGAGATTGCCATGTCTTTTGTTGGATAGGTTCTTGCTTTTGCGATACTCGCACACACTATTTCTGTAATTTTTAAGTCGTTCAACACGGATGTGGCTACATTGAGTTGTCCTTTACCACCATCAATAAGCAGAAGGTCAGGCATAGGGAGGTCAGTTAAATCAGTATAGCGTCTTGTCAGTGCATTGCGTAGAGCATAATAGTCATCATTAGCGTCTGTAATGTCAATAGCAAACCGTCTGTAATGGGATTTGTTGGGGATGCCATTTTCAAAAACGACCATACCTACAACCGTGCTATCGCCCTGAAAGGTAGAGGCGTCAAAGCATTCAATCCTTTTCGGGATTTTTGGAAGGTGTAACAATTTCTGGATTTCTTGAAGTGCCATTCCTTTACTTGCCTGAAGTTTTTTCTCTTCAAGAAATTTTGCCTCTGCATTTTTAGAAGCAAGTCTTAAGAGTTCTTCCTTAATGCCTCGTTTGGGATGAATCATTTGCACCTTTTTGCCTGTTTTTTCTATCAATAACTCGGTTAATGAATTTACATCATCAATGTCCACAGGAAGAAGTATTTCTGCTGGAACAGGTAATTTTTGAGTGTATACATCTAGTAATATTGAACTTAAAAATTCATTTAAGGGAATTTCTATGGGGATAACGATACTAAAAGCGCGTGAACCTACCAATTTACCGTTCTGGTAAAAGAGGATATGAATTACTGCATTATTATCTGACGAATAGATACCCCAGACATCAATATTACGGGACTGGTTGAAAAGGATGGTTTGCTGAGGTTCCATTATTTTGCGAAGGGCAAACAACCTATCCCTTATTAAGCCTGCCTGTTCAAATTCCAATTTTTCGGACAGTCGTTTTATTTGCTGGCTTAACTCTTTTTCAAGTGTTTCTGCTTTTCCTTGAAGTAAAAGAATTGCCTGTTGGACCAGTTCTGAATATTGTTCCTTACTTATGTAATTGACACAGGGAGCGGGACATGTTCCCATTTGATAATACAAGCAGGGGCGTGTCCTATTGTGAAAATTGCCATCAGAACATCGTCTTAAAGGAACAATAAAATGGAGTTGTTTGTAGACCTCTCTTATGGTGGAAGCGGAATGAAACGGGCCAAAGTATAGAGCATTATCTTTTTTAGGTTTTCGGACAAAAGTTAGTCGCGGGAAATCGTCTGAAGGGTCTAATCGTAAGGACAGGTAGTTCTTATCATCTTTGAGTCTAATGTTGTATCGAGGTTTATGCCGTTTTATGAGGGTATTTTCCAGAAGTAAGGCTTCTCGTTCGCTATTCGTAATTATATAGTCAATTCTCTGTGCCCTGGACAAAAGGAAACGGATATGATAACGATTATCAGCATTTTGTAGGTAGGTTCGTATACGAGAGCGTAAGTTGTTTGCTTTACCAATATAAATAATTTTCCCTTTGTTATCGTAGAAAAGATAACAGCCGGGGTTTGTCGGAACTAATTCAAGATTGATAAGTTTATTTTGATTTGTTGAATTGATATATTCTGGATTATGTTCTTTTTTCATCTGTGTTAAGGTAGCTCTCTGTATCGTTATTCTTAATTTCTATATTGCTACTTTTATGCTCATTGTTTTTTAAATGAACATCCAATTGGGGGTAGGCTATTTCTATATGTTCTTGCTTAAAACGCTCAAATATGGAGCATAACAAGTCATGTTGTAGGTCTAAACTGTAAGATATGTTTGTGTGTACGCGTAGTTCAAATTCCATTGCATTAGGACCTAAACGAAGAAAATAAATTTGAGGCTTTGGGTCATTTTCGGTAAAGGGATGGGATTTAGCAATTTCTGTAAGTATGGATATAACCTTGTTTACATCTGATTGATAGGATACACCCACAGGAATACATAGGCGAATTTTAGATTCATTTCGTGTCCAGTTAATTAATCTTTGCGTAATTAAATCCTTGTTGGGAACGATAAGTTCCTTATTGTCCCAGTTCAATATGGATGTAGAACGCATACGCAAAGATTTTACTTTCCCAGAGACTTCGCCAATAGTGACAATATCTCCAACGCGTAAGGGTCTTTCGGAGAGTAAAATTAAACCCGAAACAAAATTAGCAACAATTTCTTGTAAACCAAACCCAAACCCGACACCTAATGCCGCTATTAGCCATTGGACTTTACTCCATGTAATTTTGATGGTTCCCAACGCTATTAGAAATCCAATAGTAAAAATGATGTATTTCGATAAGGTTATTATGGCATATCTTTCACCGGGCTGAATGTTTGTGTATTTTGAAAGTGGATAATCGAGGTACAGGGTTATATTTCTTATTAAGAAGAATGTAACGAGTATAATAATAATGGATTTAAAGAGGTCCATCAGGCTAACAAATTCTCCAATAGCGAAAGCAGGCTGTGCGGATTGTTCTGATCTACCTTCTGTTTGTCCTGTCTGAACAGTAGATTTATTTATTGCTTCTGTAATGGAAGAAATTTCCCAGAGATGAATATTGTCAAGATAACTTAATGCAGGAAATATGTCTGACCAGATGTATATGGTAAGAACAAAACCTAATATAAAAATACCATATTTTATTACTTTTTCTGTTTGTGAAAAGAATATTTTTTGTGGTGGGGATGTTTCTGTTTCATTTGAAGAATGGGAAGATTCAGAAATATTTTCAGATGAGGGTAGTAACAATGTAGTATGTGAAACAATAGAAGTGTTTAATACCGTTTTCCATTGATAATATTTCAAAATGGCTTCTGACAATCTATACAGGATGAAAAGAATAGTTATGGTAAAAAGGGTAAAAAATAGTTTCTTTGCTATTTCAAGACTACCATAGTTATAACCCAATAAATTAAAAACCATAATGGCAACAGAAGCAAGCGAAATAAAGATTAAAGAGTTTTTTGTAAAAGTTAAAAATTGATTTGTTTTTTCTTTCGCAGTTTCTGTCGTTCCACTCTTTATATATCGCGATAGGAAAAAGAGAAATATGGCGGTAGATAGCAAAAACAAACAAAAGGCAATTCTAAATGTAAGGTCGGCAATAGAAGAATTCGGAATAAGTTGACTACTAAAAAAAATAAAAAATAAGCAAAGGATTGACCATGCAGTAAATATGTAAAATCTTAAAAGTATATCCTTAAATTTGTTTTTGAGTTGCTTAAAAATTATTTCTGAAAGCGAAGGGATTTTGATAATTATAATGATTATTTCTCCCCAAAAAAGGGGGAAACATAACCAACGGAGACTTATGGAAAGCACATCGGTTAAAACAACACTTGGCAGTAATTTGCGAATTAAAAAACTTATGGCAAAAAACCAAAACGGTAGCAATACAGTACGAGTAAAAAATAGATAAAGGAACTGTATTAATTTTGGAATGCTGAAGTTGAGAGGAACTTTTATTTGTGAAGCGATAAACTCTATTCGTTTTTCATAATGTTTATTTATAAATAAGATGATTGCAAACCCCAGAAAGGCAAGAGAGGTTATAAAAATAATCTGAAACATGATGTTCTGATATGATTGGGGTTTAACCTGGGAAAGAAAAGTTAATAATTCTTTTGCATCAGTTTTTATTTGGGTTACTCGGGGAAAAGGAGAACGAATCCAGATTATATTTTCATCAATATATTGGTTAAATTCGTAGGTATGTTCAGTCCAGAGGTTTAATACTCCAATTGTTTGTGAAAGTAAAGAGATATAGTTTTCATAATCGCTAATTAGTGAAGACAAAATGTTCTTTTGTGTTTTGATTAAGTCATCAATAGATTTTTTGATACTCTTTTTTTCATAATCAGATAAACCTGATGTAGATTGGTTGAATACATCTAATATTTGACTCTCAATATCGGACATTTTTAACTGCCGGGAAAGCAGGTCATTGTATTCACTCTCGATTTGCATTAACTCGTTATTAAGTTCTTTTTGCTGACGATTTAACTCGCGAAGTTCAGGTAATTTAGCCTTTTCCTGACGAAGTGAAAACGCCCAACCCGATAAAGACGATCCCTGTTTAGAATTTTGTCTTAACTGTTCTAATTGAGTTTTTTGTTTTTTATATTCTTGATTATAGTATTTAAACTTTTCATTAATAGATAGAATCTTATTTTCAATACCTTCAGGCTCTTGACCTTTTTTCGCTAGTAATAGGTTTTCATTTGCAAAATCAGATAATTCTTTTGTAAATGATGAACCTGCCTTGGGTAATGATTGTAATAAAGACAGAGAATTTCTAATATTTTTTTGTGCTTCTTCTTGTTTTCTCTTGTTAAATTCATTTTGCCAAAAATTGTATTCCTTTTCTTTCGCTCGTATTTCAAATCTTAATTTTTCAAGTCTTGATGTAATTAGTTTTGTTTTAATCTCAAAACTATCTAATTCCTTATTACAAAATTCAAGTTCCTTTTCTAAAGATTTTATTTGCGTTGAAAAGGCAATTTGTTTTACTTCTTGTAATTGTGGAGAGTCAGTTGGAGATAGAGTAGAAGGGAAAAAATTCTTTAACGAAGGAATATGCTGTTGCAATTCACTTACTCTGGATAATAAGTTTTTGCGATATTCACTTCTATTATTGAGTTCTGCATAAACCTTTTCAAACTCTTCCTGTTTCTGTTTGTATTCCGATTCAGATTGGATTAGATTCTGATTGATTTCATCAATGGAAAGATTGCTCGTGCTTATTTGTTCTGTTTTTTCAATTAGTGTTGCCTGCTCTTCATTAGATTTTATTTCTTCTGACGCATTTTTGACTTCCAGGTCCAATTGTTCGATTTGCTTATTCCACTTATCTATGGATTGCAAGTAGGTCAGACTATCATTTAATAATTTGTCTGCTGTCTTTTTTGCATCTTCGTTTAATGTTGAAGTATTTAATATCGAGTTTTTTAGGTTTATAATATATTCTTCGGTGATATCGCTATCTTCAGAGAATGTAGATAGATTTGGAAAGAGGAAAATGCTTATATTAAGTAAAATGAATAGGAAGAAATAATGTTTTCTTTTCATATCTATACCTTTATTTAGATATTTATTTTAACATGATTTGCAAATAAAACGAATCGAATGATATAAAGTATTAATTTGTATTACCAAATAGGATTCATTTCGTTTCTATTGTAATTAACGAAAAATACGAGGTTTTTATGGTTAGGGTTGAAGATTGTTCAATTAAATTGGGTCCGAAAACGAGTTTTTATTGTGAAAAATTTTATGCTCCACCAAAATCAAAGATTGCTCTTTGGGGCCCCAGTGGCTGTGGCAAAAGCACATTGTTAAATTTAATATCAGGACTGTTAAAACCAGACAAAGGCAAAATTGTTGTAAATGGGGTGGAATTGACCAAATTATCCGAGGTGCAATTAGACCACTTTCGTGGAGAAAACATAGGTTTTGTATTCCAAACATTTAATCTATTGCCTCCGTTTACAGCATTACAAAATGTAGTGTTGGGCATGCGTTTTAGCGATACTATCCCATCATCTATATGGAAAAACCATGCAAAACAACTATTGGAACGGGTAGGATTAGGAAATCGTTTACATAATAAACCATCGGAGTTGAGTGTTGGTGAACAACAGCGTGTAGCAATAGCACGGGCAGTAGCCAATAAGCAAAAGTTAATTGTGGCAGATGAACCCACAGGTAGTCTTGACCCGAAAACAGCCAATAGTGTGATGGGATTATTAATAGATTTATGTGAAGAACAGGGTTTGACACTTTTATTGGTTACACATGATAGAAGTATTGCCGACAGATTGCCACAGATTTATGATTGTTCAAGTTTAGTATATGAGGAGGTTACTGTATGACATTGTGGGGAATTGCATGGGGATATTTGTGGAATCGCAAGTTCACGACCTTCCTTACTATTTTATCTGTGGCATTAGCCGTTGCTCTTATTAGTTCTGTTCTGACTCTTCGCGAAGAAACCAAAAAGCGGTTTGAAGAAGAAGGACAGGCATTTGATTTAGTTGTGGGTGCTAAAGGAAGTCCCTTACAACTTGTGCTAAGTAGTGTCTATTTTATGGATAATCCCACAGGAAATATACCATGGTCTGTGTATGAACAGTTGAAGAATGATAAGGAATATGTTCAGTCAGCTTATCCTATAGCCCTTGGTGATAATTATCAAGGGTTTCGTATCGTTGGGACAGAAGCAGGCCTTTTTGACCATCGCTGGATTAGTCCTATCACAGGCGAAGAACGACATCCCTTTGTTATAAGAGAAGGTAGAGCATTTGAAAAACCGTTTGAAGCGGTATTAGGTGCTCTGGTAGCAAAAGAAACGGGATTGAATGTGGGTGATACATTTGTAAGTAGTCATGGTTTCATAAAAATTCCAGAGATATTAGGGGGACATCAACACGAACAAAGCCCTTATACCGTAGTAGGCATTTTTGAATATTCCAGTTCTCCATTTGATAGAGCAATTTTTACATCGGTTGATTCCGTATGGAACATTCATGGCGAGCATCATAGTGAGGAGCATGAGAAGAGTGTGGAATCTGATGATGAAGGGAATATCCAATATGAGGAGTGGGGTAAAGACCCACGGTCTATGATTACGGCTGTACTTGTTCAATTACAAAGCCCAGCATTACGATTTCAATATCGGGAAATGGTTCGAGAATCCACAGTTGCAATGGCAGCAACACCAGTTGAAGAAATTTCAAAGTTATTTGAGCAGTTTTTGGGAACGGCACAAACCGTGCTTTTGTCTGTTGGATATTTAGTTGTTATAATATCTGCATTGTCTATTATGATTGGTTTATACCTTGCGATAACTCAAAGGAGACGAGATTTAGCCATAATGAGAGCATTAGGTGCTTCTAGGATTGAGATTTTTGGCTCTGTGCTTATTGAAGCGTTTTGGGTAACCGTTTTGGGAATTTTGGCTGGATATCTATTAGGAGGAGTTATTACCCGTATTGTAGGCTATTATTTAACTCAAAAATATGGTTTAAGCGTAACCCCATTCATAATGACTTCGGAACATATAACCTCCTTTGCCACAGTAGCCATAGTCGGTTTACTTGCAGGTATCATACCTGCGTGGCAAGCATATAGGCGAAACATCGCGAGAGATTTAGCAGAACTCTGATTCACAAGGAAAGCATTATTTAGGTAATATGAGATTTAGAGCAAAAAGAGATTTAACTGTTTTTGTCGGTGTTGTTTTTATCATTTCCTTAATTGCCCTGACCAATAACTTTTTTGAAAGAAGTAGTCTGGCGGAAAAAATGGAAAAATACCGTCAGGCAGTAGAAAAGGAACGAACCAAAAAGGGAATAGATATTGTTCCATGGAAAGTGATTCAGAAGACAAGGGGGAATATGAGAACAGGGCCTACCTTTGATGAAAATTTGTTACCTTATGACAATCAGCGAGTTCATATTGTTGGTTTTATGGTTCCCTTGAATGAGTTTCGGAAGATGAAGGAGTTTTTAGTGCTTCCCCTTCCAATTGAGTGTTATTTTTGTCAGGCTCCCCCGATGCGAGATGTTATTATTGTTCAAATGGCTGAAGGTGAGACAACGGAGTTATACAGAGAACCTGTATTGATTAATGGCATTTTGAATCTGCAGAAGGGGAAAGGCGTCAAATTCTTCTATATTCTGACGGATGCACATATAGGACCTGCAAAGGAAGGTGGTAGCCTTACGAAAAAAGATGTTCAACCTCAACATGTAATGCATGTCCAGCCCGCACCTCAGGAGCAACTTCTTGAAGGTGTTGAAACACCGCCATCTACTCCAAATCCATCGGATAATCAACAAAAATAGGGATTACTTTTGTGAACTTTTGTCAAGAGCCTGGCCAATATCAGCAATAATATCTTCAGGGTCTTCTACACCCACCGCCAGACGGAACAGAGTATCAGTGATACCCAATTTATAGCGTTCTGCGCGTGAACAATCATAATAACTGACAAGAGCTGGATGAGTAATGAGCGTTTCAACTCCACCTAAACTGGGTGCGATATAACAAAGCTTTAAGGAGTCCATAAATTGTTTAGCCGTATTTAAATTGCCTTTAATATCAAAAGAGACAACCCCACCAAACCCTTTCATCTGTGCTTTGGCTATTTGATAATGAGGATGACTTTCCAGACCCGGATAGTATACTCGTTTTATTTTAGGATGGTTTTCTAAATACTGGGCTACTTGCATAGCAGTATTATTTTGCCGCTCCATACGCAATGGGAATGTTTTAAGCCCTCTTAATAAAAGATAACAGCAATGAGGGTCTATAACACCACCCATCGCCTTGTGAAGTTTCCTTACCTCTTCAACCAATTCGGCTCTTCCTAACAATGCACCTGCTAAAATATCATTATGACCTGCAAGATATTTTGTACAACTATGTAGAACAAGGTCAATCCCAAATTTAAGAGGGCATTGGTTATAAGGAGTGCTGAAAGTCGCATCAATTAAAGAAAGGATACCATGCTTTTTTGCAATTGAGTGTAATCTTTCAAGGTCAAAAATGTTTAAGTAGGGATTGGTCGGAGATTCGGAAAAGATAAATTTCGTATTTGGTCTTACGGCTTTATCAAGTGCATCATAATCACCAAATGGGACAATGGTGCATTCAATTGCAAATCGCTGTAAATAAGAACTGCAAAATTCTAATGTCTTCTTATATGCGTCATCTGTAATAACAATATGGTCATTTTTACGGACAAGAGCAAGAATAGTCGTTGTAATAGCACTCATACCCGAACCAAAAACAATACAATCCTCGGCTCCTTCCAGTGCTGATAATCTTCTACCTGCTACCAATTCCGTTGGATTACCATACCTACCATATTCAAATCTTGCTTTCCCGTGTTTGGTATAGTCCTCTATATCCTTAGAATTTTTAAATACAAAGGTACTCGTCTGAACAATAGGCGTAGTTATAGAATCTGCATAACGGCTACGGTCTTCGCCAGCATGAACAGATTTTGTAGATATATTACTCCCTTTTAGGGGAAAAAACTCTTTTTTATTATTACCTTTTACTCGTTTACTTTTCATGAAAATACTCCAATAGTAAAAAATAAAAAATGGGAAACTAACATCATGATATTCTAATACAACCCCTCTCCCAGAGTAAAAATAAGACTTTAATATTACAAAAGAAAAAAGTTACATAAATTGTTTAATTATTTAACTAACAATCTTCAAAAGTTGATTATGGATTTAAACACAATTATAATGGATTTGCAAAACATCAAACAATGATTAGGTCTTATGGGTATAATATGTTTTTAAGGAGAAGAAGGAGTGAAAATAGAAAAAAGAGAAATAAAATTATATCCTGAAATATTAAAAACGCTTCGAGAAACATCAGGATATACAATAGCAGAAATTGCAAAAAAATTAAAGACAAGTGAGAATAAGATAATATCAGTAGAGGAAGGAAAGTCTTTATTTACTTTAAATCAGATTAAAAAACTTGCTGAAATATATAAGAGACCACTTGCTGCATTTTTCTCAGATTCCATACCAGAATTGCCTGAATTAGTTGATTATAGAATTAACCGTGAGAAAAGATTAACGCCTGATGTATATCTTGCTAAAAGAAGGGCAAAATATCTTTCTGAAAAAATAAAAGAAATAAGTGGGAAAAAAAATCAAATTCCATCATTTTCAAAGGGATTAACTGCTGAGGAACTTGCAAAAGAGTTTAAAATAAAATTGAAAATTGAGATTGTAAAATCAAAAAAATCTGATGATAAATTTCTAGAATATTACAAAAGAATGTTAGAGGAAAAATTAACCATTATCATAATGGAATATCCATTAAGAGCCAATGATGTTCGTGCATTTAGTGTTTACTCTGATATTCCCACAGTAGTTCTAAACGAGAGTGACAAACCTTCAATAAAATTGTTTTCGCTATTCCATGAGATTTGTCACATAGTCAATAATAATACAGGGATTTGTTCTCTGGAAATCGAACAACAAAATCAAAGTGTAGAAACCTATTGTAATCGTTTTGCTGCCGAGTTCCTGGTGCCATCTGATGATTTTAAAAGCGAAGTTTCAAAGTTTAGCCAAGTTGATGAGGAAGCAATTCAACAACTAAAAAAAATCTACGGTGTAAGTAAACAAGTAATCATGATTCGGCTTTTAGAATTTGGGTATATTGATAAGAAAAGATATGAGACATTTAAGAAAAGAATAGAAGAGAAAATAGACCAAAAAAAGTTTGGGAAAAGGGATTGGGATAAGGTTTTTTTGAATCGTGTAGGGAACTTACCCCTTCAAGAAGTAAAAAACGCATACAATAAGCAACTCATTACTTTTTATGATGCGTCAAGTATATTAGATTTAAAGATAAAATATGCTGAAAAATTTATTGCTTGATGATAAGAAATGAAAAATGTTGAAAAGAAATATAACTCACAATATTGGCGTAACGAAATAAATAAGGATGGTCCCTGGGCAGACCCATGGTTGATAGCATTAAGTATTTGTGAAAAAGCAACTATTGTAACAGATGAGAAGAATAGCCAAAATCATATCCTTTATATTGCTGAATTATTTAAAGTGCCATGTGTAAATTTATTGTGTTTTTTTAAGGAAATCGGAATTAACTATTGAGAGATAGACCTATACTTTTCGCTTAAATTATCGGGAAATTATTGTCTGTTTGGAGTCGTAAGAATAAGTTTAAATTTGTGGGTGGGTTTAAGATTTCTTGCTTTGCTCGGAATGACAAGAGGGAAAGATATAAATAGCAGGGATTATTAAATTTTTTGTCATATATTATTCTTTTTATTTTATAGCCCATGAAACAATGGCATTCAATAATCTATAATTAATACTACAAAATTACCTTTCCAGAAAAAAGAAGAGAGTATGAATACAATCCCCTTTCATGTGATGGCAAAGCCAGTGGGTCCTGAATGTAATTTAAGATGTGACTACTGCTTCTATTATGAAAAGAAGAACATTTTTAAACAACAAAAAATAATGAGTCCTGAAATACTTGAAAGGTATGTAAGGGATTATATATCCAGCAATCCAGCAGACGAGATTATTTTTGGCTGGCAGGGAGGTGAACCTACTCTCGCGGGTCTGTCATTCTTTGAACAAGTGATAACCTTGCAGGAGAAATATAAGGGTTCAAAGAAGATATTGAACACATTGCAAACCAATGGAATTTTATTGAATGAATCATGGGCAGAATTTTTGAAAAATAATCAATTTTTGGTTGGTATCTCTATTGACGGACCTAAGGATATTCATGACAGGTATAGGAAAAGGCAAAATGGTAAAGGGACTTTTGAAGATGTTGTTCATACTATACAATTATTGGAAAAGGGGCAGGTAGAATTTAATACGCTAACATGTGTCCACAGACACAATTGGATGAAGGGTAAGGAAATTTATAGATGTTTGAAATCAGTTGGCAGTAAGTATTTGCAGTTTATCCCTATTGTGGAGAGGAAAGGGACAAACCGTTCAGATGGGCTTGAATTAGTTCACCCCGGAGATGATAAAGCAGAGGTAACAAACTGGTCAATTTTGCCTGAACAGTGGGGCTACTTTCTAAACTCAATTTTTGACGAGTGGGTCAAAGAGGATGTTGGGCAGGTATATATTCAGTTGTTTGATGTAACCCTTGCTGCTTGGGTTGGGATGGAACCCCCTCTGTGTGTTCATAGCAAAAAATGTGGTCGGTCAGTTATTTTAGAAAAGGATGGGACTGTTTATTCTTGTGACCATTTTGTTTACCCCGAATATCGTCTCGGAAATATTACGGAACAGTCTCTTACCGAAATGGTAAATTCGGATTTCCAAAACAATTTTGGGTTGAAGAAAATGGATGTCTCAGAAAAATGTAAAGGTTGCGAGTATTTATTTGTTTGCAATGGAGGTTGTCCAAAACACAGGTTTGTTGAAATAGACCAGAGGAAAGAGAAACAAAATTATTTATGTGAGGGATACTATATATTCTTCAAGCATGTAGCACCTTATATGAACTATATGGCTGAACAACTCCAAAAAGGATTGCCTCCTGCAAATGTTATGAATGAGATTAATAAAAGGAAATCAGTATACAAAAATGTGGATATAAGCCCTAATGACCTATGCCCTTGTGGTAGTGGTAAAAAATTCAAAAAATGCTGTGGCAGAATTGAGAGAATATAAAGAATTTATAAATTCCTTCCAAATACCAGTTAGAACTTTCTTTTATATTAGCGTAAAAGTTTAATAACAACTATTACAACCATAATTACTAAAAAACCTATACCAAAACCAATAATAAAAAGTAAGGGGGTATTGGGTCCAGTTTCAATAATTGTATTACCGACAGGATTAATTGGTAATGGTTTGTTTTCTTTTACAGAGGTTTGGAGAGATTGTGTATTAGAAGTTGCAGAACTGTTTTGTTCAAGAGTTTCTTTTTCGGCTACATCATTATTTACTTCGGAAACATTTTTAGGTATGGTATCCGAATTATATGAATTCTCATTATCTTCTTCCTCCATTGGCTTCCCAGTAACAAAAATATATGCAGTTTTTCTTATCCTATTTAAATTGCTTCTCCTTATTTTCAGCATATTTTTCATCATAATATCTTTATATAAATATGAGTATTTATCTATTAATTTTTCCGCCTCATCAGATAATTCTAATGCTTTATTATATATTCCTTTGTTGTAATAAGCCTGTGCCAGATTTTGTAATAATGTCAGAGCATCTTCAACATTATTTATATCATGAAGTGTATTTTCATTAAACTTAAACTTGTTTTTTAGTTCCTCCCCTATTTTTATTACGAAATCATCTTTATTAAGTTGAGCATATACATTAAGTAATTGAAATCCATTTCTATACTGAATCTCATCAGGATAATAGTCCTTATGTCTCCACAGGTCTTCCAATAGGGGCATGGCTTCCTCATACTTATAATGCTTGATAGCAATATTTGCCCTACCATAAACAGCATCAGCATATTCAACTGTTCTGTTATCAAGCCCCTGTATCAGTGAATCGGCATACAACTTTGACTCTTCATAATTCCCTTGCATAGACTCTGTTCCTGATATAAAAGTCATTAATACATTTTGAGTCTCCTCATTTACAGATGGAAGGACCTCTTTCGCATAACGGAGGTATATTTCATTTAAAGTATCCTTGTCTCCATTGGAAATCTGACTTGCTAATGTGCTCATCGCTACTGCGTAATTCTTTTGTAATTCAGGGTGTTCCAGCATAGCCTTTGTTAAAATAGAAAAGGCTTCTTCATATTGTTTCTGTTTAAATAGTTCATCTGCTTTGCGATATTCTTCTGTATTCATTACAACAGTCAGGTCATTGAAATATTCAGAAATCTGTCTACTTGTAGCATCATTTACTCCAACATTATCATTACATAAAATAAATAATACGCAAACCACAATTGTTCCCATTTAATTTACCTCCTGTAAATCTTGTCTTACTGTTATATATAATAAGCATGTATAAATCTTTGCATAACAGCAATACGACTTATCATCTATCTAATATAATAATCATGTTTTATATTTGCGTAAAAGTTTAATGAGAACTATTACAATTATACCTACTAAAAATCCTGTAATAACGCCCGCAATTAAAGAAAAAGTAGGGTTAAACTCAGTTTGAGAATTAGAGTCTTTAGTAGGGTTAATTGACGAGGGGTTATTTTTGTTTATAGGGGTCTTGTAAGCATGAGATACAAAACTATTTCGTTTTGGGATTTTTCCTCCGACACTATTTTTTTCTGCATACGATTTTTCTGTGGTATTATTTGATTCCATAGAATCTTTATTGTTTTCCATCTCTTTATTTGTAATGATTTTGTATAAAGAGTTTTTGCGTCCATCTAAGTCGTCTCTTTGCATTGTCATAATGGTTTTTGTCGGATAGTCTTTGCATAAGTATAAATATTTATCTAACAGTTTCACTGCTTCATCATATAATTCATACGCATTTTTATACATCTTTTTACGGCGATAAGCCTCTGCCAGATTTTGCAAAAAGGAAACGTCATTATCAACATCATTTATATCATTAATGACATTCTTATTTAATTTGGTTCTTACTTCTTCTCCTACTTTGATTATTGAATCGTCATTATTAAAATGGACATACGCATTAAATAATTCAAGTCCATTTCTATATTGAATCTCATCAGGATAAAAATCCTTATTTTCCCACAGTTCCTCTAATAAGGGTAGGGCTTCTTCATATTTATTATGATTTATAGCGATAATTGCCTTTTCATACACAATATCGGCATATTCAACTGTTTTTTTATCAAGTGCTTCTATCAGGGTATCTGCATATAACTTTGCATCTTCATAATTTTTTTGATTAGCCGATTTCTCGGATATGAAAGTTATTAATACATTTTTAGCATCCTTATTTACTAATGGAAGGACCTCTTTCGCATAACGAAGATATATTTTACTTAAAGTTCCATCGTCCTCGTTATAAGCCTGGACTAATAAAGTACACATTGCAACTACAAAGTTCTTTTGCAATTTAGGATATTGAATCATCGCTTTTTTCAAAATGGAAAAGGCTTCGTCATACTCCTTTTGATTAAAGAGTTCATTTGCTGCACGAAGTTCTTCTGTCTCTATTATAGCGTTCAGGTCGTTAAGATATTCCGAATTTTTACTACTCTGGTCATCATGGATATCAATTGTTTCATTACATAAAATCATTAATACACAAATCACAAAATTTATCATTTATATATCTCCTAATATTCTCTGCTTTTAATTACTGTTAAGTTAAAGGAATTATACATAATTTGCAAATTAAATGAAGACACAACTTTTAATTTTCTAACAAAAAATGTTGCTAAATAAACAATTAATATTGGTATTAATATACCTAAAATGATACCAAATAAAAAAGGATTGGACTTAGTATCTTTTGTATTTTCTGCTATATTTGTTTTTTGTGTAGGAGGCTTATTTGTTGCAGTATTAAGGGCACTTGTATTTACTTTTTGCCCCGTATTATTCGTTTCTCC
>CAZJTZ010000015.1:0-73300 GCA_964549105.1 uncultured Nitrospirales bacterium | reverse complement strand
ATATTATTAATAATATTTATTGTTTTATGTATGTTTATAAATTTTTTGTTTAGTAAATATATTTTCCCGAAAGCACTATATCAAAGGTCATCTGTTATATACAGAACACCTGAACTCAATGGCTGGGATTATGAAGATGTTTTCGTATCCGTAGGAAAAGAGAAAACACACGGTTGGTATATTCCCTGTGAAAATCCCAAAGGGTTTATTTTATTTTCGCATGGAAACGCTGGAAATGTTGCAGACCGACTGGAGTCTGTTGGAATTTTCCGAAATTTAGGCATGAGTGTTTTGGTTTATGACTATGGGGGTTATGGACAATCAACAGGAAAACCTTCTGAAGAACGATGTTGTCAAGACGCATTAGCAATGTGGCGTTGGCTTACAGAGGAGAAAAAAGTTTTACCTGGACAGGTAGTTCTTTTTGGTCGTTCGTTGGGCGGTGCTGTTACGGCAAATTTGGCAACAAAAGTCAATTGTGCAGGGGTTATTCTGGAAAGCACCTTCCTTTCAACGGTGGATGTTGCAAAAGATATGTTTCGATGGTTTCCTGCAAGATTTGCCAGAGGCAATGAGTTCAATACAAAAGAGAAGGCAAATCAAATAAAGTCCCCTGTTTTGGTCATACACAGTCCAGAAGATACCCTGATAAAATACTATCACGGCAAACAGATATTTGACTTATTGTCGGTAGACAAGGAGTTTTTAGAAATCCGTGGTGACCATAATGAAGGATTTATCATAACAGGTGAGAAATATCACGATGGCTTACGAAATTTTATAGAAAAAGTGCTGACAGGTAAGAATAGCGAGTAAATTCAGTGAAGGGATTTTGTCATATAAAGGACATAAGGACTATTTAAAAATAGAGTAGTCTACTGTGTTGAATTGATTGTCGTCGAGAATACGAGCAACGATAAAAAGGAAGTCACTTAGACGATTGTAAAATGGTAAAAAGGTTTCATTAGATATTTCTGTGTAGTTTTTTAAGAGTGAAACAAGTTGTCGTTCAAAGTCTCGTGCCACTGTGGTTGCTATATCTGCATGAGCAGAAACGATATTACTTGCAGAGGCAACAAATTTTTTTGGCAGATGCAGATGTTCTTCAAGTTTTGACTGATACCCTTCTAATTGTTGGAGATGTTTCGCATTTAATTGAGGATGGTCGGGAGGTGTTTGTTTTTCAGACGGGTCGGAGATTTGTGTCCCTGTAATAAAACAACAATGAACCAGCCAGAGCAGTGTATTTGATAAAAAATCCTTGTGCGTGTTGTTGGTTTCTAAAATTTTTAAGCGTAGCAAGGATAAATGAACCCGAAGGCTATCAAGTTTGCCGAGGCATTCAATTATACCTGAATCCTTTGAAACCCATTCACCATTTAATAGCCGTGTTTTGCCAGAATCGCCTTGCTTTGTAGTAACATAAGATTTCATAACTTATCCCAATTCAATTCCAATAGGACAGTGGTCAGAGCCGTAGACATCAGATAAAATCCACGAGTTTTTGACATGTTTTTTGAACCCTTCATTAACCACATGATAATCAATTCTCCAACCGATATTCCGTTCACGAGCACGCGTCCGATATGACCACCAGGTATAATGCCCACCTTCTTTACAGAACATTCTAAAAGTGTCTACAAACCCTGCGTCGAGGAATCGGGTCATAGCCTCTCTCTCCTCAGGGTAATAGCCTGCGTGATTTTCATTATCTTTGGGTCTTGCGAGGTCTATCTCTGTATGAGCAATATTAAAATCACCACATACAAGTATATTCTTCTTTCTCTTTTTTACGAAATCAAGGAGTTTGGCTTGCAGTTTATCAATAAATTCAAGTTTATAAGGGATTCGTTTCTTTTCCTCCTGACTATTAGGCCAGTAAGAGTTGAACAAAAGAAAATCGCCAAAATCGGCTATTTGTAGACGCCCTTCGTCAATAAAAGTAGGGTCTTTCTCTTCTATAATCTGAATAGGCTGTTTTTTAGAAAAAAAGGCAGTTCCGCTGTAACCGGGCTTCTTCGCAAAACTCCAATACTTAAAATAATTATCAGGTAAAGGAAGATAATCGTCCTGTATATCGGAGGGTTTAAGCCTGATTTCCTGCAAGCAGAGAATATCAGGAGAGGTCTTTTCCAACCATTCCACGAAGCCTTTTTTCAAAATAGAACGGAGACCATTTACATTCCACGATATAACAACAGTCATGTCTAATATTCCTATAATGATTGTGAAGTTATAATAAAATATCATTTTAACAGCAATAAATTCCAAAAAGATTACTATATTCCTATATAAATAAGTATAGCACTGTCTATAAATAGAGATAGCGTGTAGAAATATTGAAAGTGTTTTTTATATAATAGTTGCGTGAATGGCGGCGTAGCTCAGTTGGTTAGAGCAGCGGAATCATAATCCGCGTGTCCGGGGTTCAAATCCCTGCGCCGCCACTTTTCATTTGTGTTGTGTCGTGGTGTAGAAGGGAGATATGAATATGAATTATGTTCCACTGGGTAAATCAGGTTTGAAAGTTTCAGAAGTTTGTCTGGGCACAATGACTTTTGGGAACGAAGCAAGTAAGGAAGAGAGTTTCAAAATTATGGACTATGCCTATAATCTGGGCATAAACCTTTTTGATACAGCCCACAATTATAATAAGGGGGAAACAGAAAAAATTCTTGGCGAATGGTTAGGTGAAAAGAGGAAGGAAATTGTTCTTGCCTCTAAGGTGTTTTTTCCTTCTGAAGGGGGTGTAAATCGAGAGGGCTTATCAAAAAAGAATATTATCCTTTCCGTAGAGGAATCGTTGCGTAGATTGAAGACAGATTATCTGGATATTTTATATTTACACCATTGGGACGAGCATACCTCAATTGAATATTCGTTGGAAATGGTTCACACACTTATTTCGCAGGGTAAAGTTTTGTATATGGGACTATCAAATTTCTCTGCGTGGCAAATGATGAAAACGATATCCGTCGCGAAGCAGTATCTTTATGCCCCTGTGGTATGTGTTCAACCTATGTATAGCCTGATTAAGAGACAGGTGGAAGTGGAAATTTTGCCCCTGGCTCAACATGAGAATCTTGCAGTTATTCCATATAATGTGCTGGGTGCAGGTATGCTAACAGGCAAATATTTGAGAGGCGAAAAAGGGCGATTGAATGAAAATCAGATGTATCAACAACGGTATAGCGATTCTATGTATGTTGAAATTACAAAAAGGTTTGTTCAATACGCACAGCAAAAAGGGTATTCTCCTGCGGTATTGGCGGCAACCTGGGTGAAGAGTCATCCTGCAGTAACAACCATATTATTAGGTGCAAGGACCTTAGAACAATTTAAAGAAGTGGTTCAATGTATTGATAAAAAACTTACACCTGAGGAGTGGAATGAAATATCAAACTTGTCCTATCAGCCCCCATCGGCTACAGATAGAGAACCTCTCGAAGTTTATCGTATACGGGGATGGTAAATTGTCTCTGTTCAGTCATATTGGGCAAGGTAAGGTTGAAGCCTTTGGGTAAGGAACTCTCGCATATCTTTAAGATTTTCAACCACTACATTAATGTTCTGTGCCGTAATAAGTGTTCTCCCAAAAATTCCCCGCACCTCTACAAATAATTCCTTTTTATTATGTCGAAACGATTCTATAAGCACATGGTAAATGCCGGGTGTATCGTTTGATTCCGGGAAAACAAATCGTATTCCTGCTGTGGCTAAGGGCCTACCAAAATGGTCAATGATTAACTCTTGTGATTGGTTTAATAACTTTTCCATGATAAAGGTTTTGGCGTCATCATAACGAGTCAAAGCAAATGTCGAACGAAAGGTACCCGCGTGGGCTAAAAACGCTCCTTGATTGCGTGCCTGCAAAATCTTTGGACCTAATTCTTTGACTCTATTTAAAAATTCCTCAAAAGTTGCAGATGTCCATTCTTCTATAATTATGGCACGGTCCAAAAGGAACAAAGCAATGGATTGGCTTTTCCCGTGTGTGGAATAAAAACGAGTTTGCATAGGAAAACTGAAATCCGTGCTGTCATAAGAGACAGGTGTTCCTGTTAAATCATAATATAATCTTTGTAATGCTTCTTTGTGGATAGGTGTTGGATTGTGTATTAATTCAACAGAAAAGTGAATGGGTCTATCTTCAATGTGCATAATAAACTCCCTCAAAGGTTATAATTACATGGACATAAATACAATTTTTTTACAATTATAAAAATAAGTGATAACAAATAGGAAATTAAAATTGGACGAAGGAAGAGTTCTTGCTATTGATTATGGTGAAATTAGGATAGGTCTGGCAATTAGCGACCCTTTAGGGATTCTTGCCTTTCCTCTTATGGTAATTGATTTAAATAAAACGAAAGATTACATTAGGGTAATAAAAGATGTTATCAAAGAGAAGGAAGTAAAGAAGATTATTATCGGTTTGCCTCTGACAATGGGAGGGAAGGAGGGAATACAGACAGAGAAAGTGAGAAGATTTTATGAAGAAGTAAAGGAATGTATTGATTTAAGCGTTGAACTTGTAGATGAAAGGCTTACCACGGTAATGGCACAAAAATCTTTGTCGGAAGTCGGGATTGACCAGAGAAAACAAAGAAAGATGATAGATATGATAGCCGCCGCAAAACTATTAGAAACATATTTGGAAACAAATAAAAGAAACAGAAATACAAAATGAAGCGATTATTACTTAAATCATTTATCATTTTTGTCGTATCCATTTTTTGTATCTCCCTAATGATTGGGGTTTTTGCTGTGGCGGGGTATGTATACCTTATGAGAGAAGGTATTCCCGGTGCCCCAATCGAAATTACCATTCCTAAAGGAAGCACCGCCAGGGATGTGGCTTTGCAGTTAAAGGGAAAAGGATTGATTCCTCACGAGATTTGTTTCCTGGCGATGTTAAAAATAAAAGGGGGAGATAAGGGCGTTAAGTATGGTATCTATTCTATTCCACAGGGATATTCTGCAAGACAGATATACGAACTTATCCTGAAAGGTCCCGTAAGACCCATATTTGAATATAAAATTACCATACCTGAAGGATTGACAAATAAACAGATTTCAATGAT
Organism: uncultured Nitrospirales bacterium; assembly: GCA_964549105.1. GTDB lineage: Bacteria > Hydrogenedentota > Hydrogenedentia > Hydrogenedentales > Hydrogenedentaceae > Hydrogenedens. The sequence continues at coordinate 68,216 of CAZJTZ010000015.1, read as the reverse complement.
TACACCCAATCCAGAGGAATTTCTGAAACTTGTCAATTCTGTAGAATATGCAAAGGAAAAGAATATTCCGGGTCCTACCGCTGAGGGTTTTTTAATGCCGGGGACTTATTTGTTTGAAGAAACTCCTGATGCCAAAACCCTTGCTAATACCATGATTGACCAATTTGAGAAAGAATGGAAAAAATTAATGGAAGAAAATGGTTATGACCTATCACCAGAAGAAAAATATCAGAAGGTTATTGTTGCATCATTAGTTGAAGAAGAAGCGAGGGTAGATGAAGAGCGTCCTCTCATTGCACAGGTAATTTATAATCGTCTAAAAAAAGGTATGTTGCTTCAAGTTGATGCCACCTTGCAGTATGCAAATCAAAAATATGGAGTCCAACTTACCGACAAAGATAAAGAGATAGATTCCCCCTATAATACCTATAAATACAAAGGATTGCCCCCTACACCGATTTCCAATCCAGGCATTCCAAGTTTGCGCGCCGCATTATTTCCCCAGACGGGAGAATACCTCTATTTTGTATTAAACACCGATGGCAGGACGCACACCTTTAACAAAGACATAGACGACCACATAACCGCCGTTAGGAAATACCGAAAAAGCAAAAAGAAATAAATTTCTTTTCTCCTTACACACTGCCTACGAAAAGATTTAAGAAAAACATAAATCTTTGTGTAATAAACAATACAATATATCTTACAATGTAGTGATAATTTGTAAATTACCAATACAACTGGACAAAGAGATTATCATTGCCATTGAAAACAGAAAAATAGAAGAGGGAAATTCATGACTATCGAATCCGCATTACAGGAAATATTTAAGGGTTTTAGTCCAGATACTGTCTCTGATTTTTTTCAATCTCTTGAAGTAAATACACTCCGTTTGATAAAAGAAGATTATGATTTTGAACTTGACACATCACAATTTGCAACTCCATTTCTATTTGGAGAGATAAACCTTAAAAATGAAGACTTACTTGCTATCTTTACCATCAAAGTCGAAAATAACCTGACAGAACGCTCCGGCAAAAAAGCCCAGTATGACTTAGCCAAAAAAATATTAAAAGGGGACCGTCATTATTCTGCTGGCATATTTATATTCTACGACGACAAGAACGATTTTCGTTTTTCCCTTGTATACGGCATACCCGAGCCAACAGGACAGCGTAACTACAGTTCCTTCCGCAGGTATACCTACTTCGTAAGCCGGGACCAGTCCAACAAGACATTCCTTCTACAAATACAGCAAGCCGATTTTTCTTCATTAGAGCGATTAAAAGAGGCATTCAGCGTAGAAAAGGTAACAAAGGCTTTCTATGCTGAACTCCAAAACTGGTATTTCTGGGCAATGGACAGGGTCGTATTCCCTGATGATGAAGATAAGGGCAGAGAAAGTCGGAATGCAAAAAATCTCATTCGCTTGATTACGCGTATCATCTTCATCTGGTTCATGAAAGAGAAAAAACTTATTCCAACTACATTATTTGATAAATTTTTTGTGGATCATATTTTGAACTATAACGATAGCACAGGCAGTACCTATTATAAAGCCATCTTACAAAATCTTTTCTTTGCCACATTAAATACACCTATGCGTAAAGATAACTCAGCAAGCAGGTTATTTGTAGAAGAGGCACAAAAGCATGGCTTCATAAGCGATGCCTATCTACAACAGGGATACTATCGTTATAGCCGTTTTATAAAGGACAGAGAAAAATTTCTCAAAGAATTTGACAATATCCCATTTTTGAACGGTGGTTTGTTTGAGTGTCTTGATAAGAAGGTGGATGGTAAGGAAATACGGATCGATTGTTTTTCTGACAATCCAAAAAATGAATCACGATTAAAAGTGCCAGATGACCTATTCTTTCTCGAAAAGGAGTCAGAGGTAAATTTGTCATACATAGAAAGTGGGACAAGTCGAAAGGTTCGTGGTCTGTTTCCCATTTTGAAAAGTTATAACTTTACAACTGATGAAAATACGCCAATTGATGAGGAAATTGCACTTGACCCAGAACTACTTGGCAAAGTGTTTGAGAATCTGTTAGCCTCATACAATCCTGAAACTGCCACTACTGCCCGCAATGCCACAGGCAGTTATTACACGCCTCGCGAAATTGTGGACTACATGGTCACGGAATCACTTGTCCAATACCTGAAACAAAACATAGAACATAACCAGAACCAGGTAAATAATCAAGGCTCCTCACCTTGCAAAGGGGAGGTGTCGCATAGCGACGGAGGGGTCAATTCAAATCCGACACCCCCTACAACGACTCCCCCTTTCGAAAAGGGGGAGAGCCTGATGTTACCTAATCCGACACCCCCCACCACAGATGTATATAATCTTCCCGAACTTAAATCATTTAGAAAAGAATTAAGAAAAAATCTCACACCCGCAGAGGCTAAACTCTGGACAGCACTAAAAAACAAACAGTTACAAGGTCGAAGATTTAGAAGACAGTATAGTGTAGGAAAATATATTCTTGATTTTTATTGCCCGGAGGAAAAACTCGCAGTAGAACTAGACGGGGCTGGACATTTTAGTTTTGCTGGTTCCGAATATGATGTGGAAAGAGATGCTTTCATGCAGTATTACGATGTAAAAGTGCTGAGGTTTGAAAATAAATTAGTTTGGGAAGACCTGGAATATGTATTGGAAGAGATTAAGAAAAACTTTGGCTGGTTCTCTCAAAACAAAATAATTAACCAGAACCAGGTAAATAATCAAGGCTCCTCACCTTGCAAAGGGGAGGTGTCGCGTAGCGACGGAGGGGTCAATTCTAACCCAATGGTATCAAGTTTAGAGGCAAGGTTAAGGAAATTATTTGTTTATGATGATGATATAACTGACTTTAATGACCGGGAAAAGAACGCAATTATTGAAGCACTGAGCAATGTAAAAATACTTGACCCTGCTTGTGGTAGCGGCGCCTTCCCAATGGGCATTTTACATAAATTAGTTCTGGCTCTCCATAAACTCGACCCAGACAATAAAATATGGAAAAAACGACTCCTGGACAAAATAGCCGTAGAAATCAGGGCAGAAGTAGAAAAATCGTTAGAGAACAAATCACTCGACTACATCCGCAAATTAGGACTTATTGAACACTGCATTTTTGGCGTAGATATTCAGGAAATAGCCATTCAGATTAGTAAACTCCGCTTTTTTATTTCCCTCCTCATTGAACAAGAGGTTGACGATAGCAAGGAAAATCGCGACATCCGAGCACTTCCTAACCTCGAAACCAAATTCGTAGCCGCCAATACACTTATCGGGCTGGATACAGATTTATATTTAGAAAGCGATGAAGTCAAATTTCTAAAAAATAAACTTTTTGAAATTAGAGAGAAATTATTCTATACCAACAAACGAACCGAAAAATATGAACTGCAAAAAGAACTAACTTCACTACGGAAACAATTAAAAATTGAACTTGAGAAAAATGGTTTTCCAAACGACAAAGCCGAGAAGATAACACAATTTGACCCATTTGACCAGAATACTCATGCAGACTTCTTTGACCCTGAATGGATGTTCGGTGTCAACCACGGCTTCGACATCGTCATAGGCAACCCTCCGTATATACAACTCCAAAAAGCATACAACTCAAAAATCAAATTTGCCGACCTATATAAAGAACAAGGCTATCAGACCTTCGACCGAACCGGCGATATTTATTGCCTGTTCTACGAGAAAGGAATAAATCTACTCAATGATAAAGGACATCTGATTTTTATCACCTCCAACAAATGGATGCGTGCCGGCTATGGCGAAAAACTCCGAAAATTCTTCTTGAACTACAATCCTAAAATATTGATTGATCTCGGACCCAATGTGTTCGAAAGTGCCACCGTTGACACCAATATACTCATCATACAGAAAACAAAAAATCAGAACCAACTATATGCAGTTAAAATTACTGAAAAGAATAAAGACAACCTCGACTTTGCCCGTTTCCTGCAAGAGAACGGCGTAATATTAAGCAAACTTACACCAGATGCCTGGTTTATAGGCGACGATGCTGAACAACGACTCAAAGAAAAAATTGAACAAATCGGTAAACCACTCAAAGAATGGGATGTGAAAATTTATTATGGAATAAAAACTGGTCTCAATGAAGCCTTTATAATAGACAATAATACACGAGATAAAATACTTGCCAATTGCCAAGACGAAGCAGAAAAAGAAAGAACCAAAGCCATCATTAAACCCATACTCCGCGGAAGAGACATCAAACGCTACTACTACCAATGGGCTGGGATTTGGGTGATAGGAACATTTCCGTCTTTAAGACTAAATATTGATGATTATCCTGCAATAAAAAAATATTTTCTTGACCATTTCGATATTAGGCAATTGGAACAATCAGGGGAAAAATATCCTGAATTAGGTTTTAATGCGAGAAAGAAAACAGGCAATAAATGGTTTGAAACACAAGACCAAATCGGTTACTACCACGAGTTCGAAAAAGAAAAAGTGGTGTGGTGTAGTGTGGGAGAAACATTTTATTGCTTTATTAACAAAGATTATTATATCCTTGATACTAACTATTTTACTACTTCATTAAACAAGTGGCAATTAGGTGTTCTAAATTCTAAATTAATAATAAACTATATAAATAGTCTTGATACATTAGTTGGTTCCTTAGCATATCGTCATTATAAATACAATTTTGAAAAAATCCCCATACCTCCAATAGGTGTTGATAACGAGCCGATAGTTCATCAGATAGAGGTACTGGTAGATAAAATTCTTGAGGCAAAAAAGACAGAAAATTATGAAAATTCACCAGACACGACCCCCTACGAAAGGGAGATAGACCATCTTGTCTACAAACTATACAATCTAACCGACTCCGAGATAAAAATCATAGAAAGGCAGGCATGAGGGGATACAAACCGGAGATTCACCATCGTCGTTCATTACGGTTATTAGGTTATGATTATTCTTTGTCGGGTGTGTATTTCATTACCTTATGCACACACGATAAGCAATGTCTATTTGGTAAGATTATAGATAGTGAAATGATATTGAACAAATATGGTGAGATTGTTTGTGGAGAATGGATAAAAACAACAATCATTCGTCCGAACATCCTTTTAGATGAATTTATTCTTATGCCCAATCACATCCACGGCATAATCGTCATAACCGATGTTCCCAGAAAAGGCAATGTAGGGGCGTATAGCGATACGCCCCAAAACCCGATACCCCTGCGAACAACCGATGCCTCCGCGGTATTAACTATGAGGGCGTATATCAATACGCCCCTACACCAGAATGGGGATATATATGCTGCTGATGTGTTTCCTTACCCAAGTATAGGTTCGTATGATAATGAGACAAGACGAGATATACCCAAAGGTGTGTTTCGTTCTCCGTCAAAAACGGTGGGTGCTATTATTCGTGGTTTCAAATCAGTTAGCACGAAGCGCATCAATCAATTGCGTGGATTGTGTGTAAAATCTGTCTGGCAACGGAATTATTACGAACACATTATCCGGAATGAGAGGGAATTAAACCATATACGACAATACATTATAGACAATCCCAAAAATTGGGAACATGATGAGAATTATTTTATATCGTAATATTTACGACAATTTTGTTGAAACACAAATACCGCAACAAATCTTATATTTTGGTCATAACCGATGTTCCCAGAAAAGGCAATGTAGGGGCGTATAGCGATACGCCCCAAAACCCGATATCTCCACGAACAAACGATACTTCCGTGGTATCATCTACGGGGGCGTATATCAATACGCCCCTACGAATGCAACCATGTTAAATAAATTATCTGCTATGGTTACGAATTGAACCACATGCTAAATATCCTGTATTAAAATCTTATAAAAACATAGATAAATATGTCTGTAATTTTCATTGTGAAATAAATTGACCTATCATTGCATTTTCGTAGGGGCGTATAGCGATACGCCCCAAAACCCGATACCCCTGCAAACAACCGATGCCTCCGCGGTATTAACTACGCCAATGCCTCTATCCCAAAACCCGATATCTCCACGAACAACCGATACCTCCGCGGTATTATCTACGCCAATGCCTCTATCCCAAAATCCGATACCCCTGCAAACAACCGATGCCTCCGCGGTATTAACTACGCCAATGCCTCTATCCCAAAACCCGATACCCCTGCAAACAAACGATACCTCCGCGGTATTATCTACGGGGGCGTATATCGATACGCCCCTACACCAGAATGGGGATATATATGCTGCTGATGTGTTTCCTTACCCAAGTATAGGTTCGTATGATAATGAGACAAGACGAGATATACCCAAAGGTGTGTTTCGTTCTCCGTCAAAAACGGTGGGTGCTATTATTCGTGGTTTCAAATCAGTTAGCACGAAGCGCATCAATCAATTGCGTGGATTGTGTGTAAAATCTGTCTGGCAACGGAATTATTACGAACACATTATCCGGAATGAGAGGGAATTAAACCATATACGACAATACATTATAGACAATCCCAAAAATTGGGAACATGATGAGAATTATTTTATATCGTAATATTTACGACAATTTTGTTGAAACACAAATACCGCAACAAATCTTATATTTTGGTCATAACCGATGTTCCCAGAAAAGGCAATGTAGGGGCGTATAGCGATACGCCCCAAAACCCGATACCCCTGCAAACAACCGATGCCTCTACAGTATTAACTACGCCAATGCCTCTATCCCAAAAACCGATACCCCTGCAAACAAACGATGCCTCCGCGATATTAACTACGGGGGCGTATGTCAATACGCCCCTACGAATGCAACCATGTTAAATAAATTATCCGCTATGGTTATGAATTGAACCACATGCTAAATATCCTGTATTAAAATCTTATAAAAACATAGATAAATATGTCTGTAATTTTCATTGTGAAATAAATTGACCTATCATTGCATTTTCGTAGGGGCGTATAGCGATACGCCCCAAAACCCGATACCTCCACAAACAACCGGTACCTCCGCGGTATCATCTATGAGGGCTGTCTAAAAAGTCCTTTTTTTAAATATTGCATAAAATATTAGTGTCTTTTTATGTTGATATATGATTGCTTGCATTCTTATTTGTTTGTTCTTAAATCACTAAAATTGGCTCGAATAGGGTTTACATAAAGGATTTACCGCCAAGGGTTGCCAAGAAAGACGCAAAGTTCACAAGGAGGAAAACAGATTATTTTATTCAATCACCTATTTCATATTGTCGTGATTAGGATGACCCTTTAGATGGAATAATTATTACTAATGTAGTTTTTTATTGATTTTTATCAGAAGGAATATTTTTTTGGGGAGTTCGAATGAGTAATAGACTTATCAATAGTCCTACTACTATGTAATCGGAAAAATAGGAATGGATAGGGAGATTATCTGAACCACAGGATATGATGAAATGTCTTTTTGCACCTTTGCTAATTATTAATACTACTTCGGTTCCTGTATCTACTTCTGTTTCTGCGGGTGGTTCTGTTCTTATCACTTTACCTTTTTCGACCTCGTTGCTCTTTTCTTTTTTTGTTTCTGCTGATGTTTGCAAGCCGACAGAGGCTATCATTTGTCTTGCTTCCTCTTCTGTCTTGTTTTTTACATCGGGTACTTTGACTTTATTTGTGGGTTCACCCTCGTTGTTTTCCCCTTCGGTAGATATGGGTGTCAATGCAATAGATTCAGATTTTATTTCTCCTTGAGGTATATTCGTTATAATTTGTTTTGCGGTAAAATTGGGTGCTGTAATGCTTATAGTATAAGTTCCATCTGGAATAGAAGGAAAGGTATATACTCCGTCTATATTTTGAGTTAATGGTGGATATATTTGTGGTGTTAATGTAACGGTACCATTAAGAACGGACTCTCTATTCGTAGCGTTCCAGACAACGCAAGCAAGGGAAGAGGCTATTAGTGCTTTTCCTTTACCCAAATAATATTGGGTATCAACTTCTCCCGTTACCAACCCTGATATTTCATCTTCGTTTTCTGTTCCCCAATCGTTGTTTTGGGCTTTAATCTCTGTATTCCTTTCATTGATGATAGCCTTTCCAGATGACATTTCAAATGTATTCCAGCCTGTATTGGGGTCATTAACATCGCCTAATGAATGAGAAGGATTCGTGCTACCAGCATTGTCTTTTACATATATTCCTGAATTATCTTCGCTCTTGGTTAGAGTCGTTGTTTTGAATTCGCACTTTCTTATAATGGGTATGCTATCACCAATGCGAATGCCTGTTTTTAAATTTTGGAACAGACACCGTTCAATGATTGTATTGTAAGGTTTATCCCCTTCTGCGGAGATACCTATTTCAGAGCCTATTCCGAAGAAACGGACATTTCTAATGTGCATTGATGTATTTCCACAATTGAGGAGTATAGATTCATTTGCATTGGCTTTGGCAGGATTTACAACTTGGGTTTTGGAATCTACATCTATGGAGTATACTTTTGCACCTTCTGCACCTGTTATGTACCCATGAATTACGGGTCTATTATTTATATCGTTTGTTGTTATACCCATCAAGACTGTGTTTTCGAGTAGAAAAACATTTTCATAATAGTTGCCAGGGAATAACACAATGGAGCAATTTTTAAGTTCATAAATGCTGATATGTGTAATGGCTTTTATTATCGTTTTCCATGGGGAAGTTAATGTTCCTGACGCATTATCGTTTCCTGAGGGAGAAACATACATAGCCGTCCATGGAGAATTTGAATCTCTGGGATTACTTTTTTGGAGAAACTCTTCAATATTTAATAGCCCATCTAAATCGGTATCTTCTTTAGAATCATTGGCTAATGGATTTAAGTTGTAAGTTGCTTCAAATAGGTCAGACATGCCATCGTCATCTGTATCAATCTTTTGGTCTGATGTTCCTATACAATTTTCGATACACAATGTAAGTCCATCGCCATCTTCGTCAATTAAGGCGTTATCATTTGCACATTGATTCTGACACGGTTGCAATTCGTGAATATTACAGTCTACAACCACTATCCTTGTTGTAGTAGTTTGATTTCCATAATTGTCTTCCGTAGCATAAGTAAGCGTATAAGTTCCTGAGGAGTTTGTATCTATAGAGCCACTAACAATTACATTTACTAAGCCTGAGCATTGGTCATAGGCGATATAACCGGGGTCTGACCATATTGTCCCACAAGGGACAGTTATTTTTTTACTCCCAATTAGAGCAAGTATTGGTGGGAGAGTATCCACAACAATTATATTTCTCCTTGCGGAAATGAAGGGATGCGTTGTCGTTTTGTCTATATGATATTCTATAAAATAATCGCCGGGTTGAATGTAAATAACATCACTGTTGTTGACAATAATTTCATTCGAGACATCATTTCCGTAAGAATCATACGCTGTCGCACCCGGGTCGCTGTATTGATTTCCACATTCTAAAATTACAGTTGTATCGCCGTTAAGTATTATCGTATTTGCAATTCCCTGAATATTTACTGTTCTTACCATTTTTGCAAGCTGTTCTGTATAAGGGCAGATGACAGTATATTCAACTGTATATTTTCCTGGTTTGAAAACATCTACATTGGATACGACTTCAACTAAGTCCGTAATATCTGTGCCACAGCCATCTACTGCGGTATAGCCAGGTTCAATATATACATCACCTTTATTTAAGTTGATTATAGAATCTCCCAGAAGAGTTATTGTCGGTGGTGGAGGGGGAAATAGTTCAAAAGCACCTGCGTCAGGTTTGCAAATTTCTCCTATGTTTAGTCTGGGTTTTTGTCGAATATCTTCTACCACAGAACCATACTCGATATTTAAAGAAATAGGGTCGCCCAGATTTACAGCAGGTGAGTTGGATGATAGGCTTAAATCACCGTTGTCCGTTTCTGTCGGTGGAATGGTAAATAGCGGGTCTTCATTAAGAATATTTTTTGATGTTGAGGGAAGTTCAGATATGTTTTGAATTATAGAATTTTTTAATGAGATATAGGGTATATTTTCTGGATAGATGATTTGAGCAGAAGAAATATCTCCTCTTGACCATATTATTGAGTTGAGTATTTCTAATACAGAGGTGGTCCCCTGCACATAGACCGTCCCTATCTCTAATGTAGGAGAGACATTTAAATTATATGCAAATGTGCAATGTGTAATATCTAATGTAGATTCATTCACAAACACAGCAGAACCGTTTCCGCCACAGATATTTTTCAAAAATACACAATTTACTAAACTCAAAAATGAATTATCTGCATAAATTGCACCACCATTTCCCAGAGCATAATTGTTGTAAAATTGTGAATTAGATATAGTCGCGTTAGAATTGGAAATATATATTCCTCCTCCATCTCCTAATATGTTATTTCCTCCATCAAATATAAGTCCGTTAATAGATATGTTCATAGAATTGTTTAATGATAGGACTGGATTTCCCAGATTTATCGTGCCTTTTGTTGGTGGTGTAGAATAAAGTATTTTTGTGGGATTTAACCAGGCATCTCTTGTGTTAATATTAGTTTCAGTTCCGGTAAATCCGCCATAGATAATTAGATTGGATAAAGAATTTATGGATAGAGATTCATTGTATTCTCCGGTTTTTACCCAAATTTCGTCATAATTGTTTGCATTATTGATTGCTTCCTGTATTGTATGAAAGCCTCTATCCCAGGAACTTCCATCAATTGGCGAGCCATTACTATTAGGATTTACATAAATAATTTTTCCCGGGATATTGAATGAAGCCAAATAAAAACATGGAAGATAATCTGGGCTAATAGGAGGAGAACCTTGTAATGGCAAGTCAACGGAATCTGTTATCCCTGCAATACAGATATGAGTATTGTTGACTGCTCCTAATGCAAGTGCTGTATCATTTCCACTTCCGCCGAACAGAGTTCCCCATATAGGCGTAATAGAACTCTGGATTGTGTCCCATTGTAGTGCCCATATCATTGCATCATAATTTTTTGTGTTTAAACTACCATTGAGAGTGTTAGAAAAGGGGCTATAGGGCAAACTTTCACTATACCATGGAAATTGATTAAAATCACTATTGGTGTATCCTGAAATAAAGAAGTCTCTTAAATTCTGATTTGGTGATTTTATATCGGTTATATAATCTTGTCTATTCCCATATATATAATATGTCCCCAGCGGTCGCAGATAGGCTAAGTCTTCAATATTTATTATGGAGATAAATGGATAAGATGGATTAACTATCTGTTCAGGTATTGTTACAATAGGTCCAGAAATATCTCCTGAATTTGTATTTCCTGCTAAACAAAGTATGTTTGATGATGAGACGATTGCACTACCTTCTAAAATTTCATCCTTTGAACCGCCAAAGAAAACAGATGAAGTTGGAGTCGAGGCGAATGTTGAGGAGAGTCCCGAATAAGAATAGGTTTGTATAAAAATATCCTTGCCTCTAACTGGGGTTTCAGGTATTAATGGATTAAATGTAGGTTCGCCTGTGGTGGTATCTCCACTTATTATAATTTTTGATGTTGTTGCCTCAATACTTTTCACATCAACATTTAAGGCTTTCATATATGAAACAAATAAAAATTCATAAGGATTTAATAGTTTTATAACTCCCCAAAAGCCATCAGGCATTATATCTTTACTTTTGCCAACAGTTGCTAGGCTTACCTGGGGTAAGTCAAGAGAATTAGTGTTTCCTGCAAAAAATAAATTATTGTTAGCAACAGTAATGTCTTCAATAGAATCTGTTCCTGTTCCTCCAATATATGTCGAAAACTCCATTTTTAAGTCCTGATCAAAAATAGTGATAAAGCCGTCGTAGTCTCCTGTTTGTTCTCCAATATTAAGTTGAGTAGACATGGGTGGGACAGAATTAATAATGGGAAAATCGGGTGAATCTGTTTTTCCTGCTAAAATTATAGAATTGTTAAAACCTGTTGAGTAATGCTGGATAGAATGGACATATTCATCATTACTCCCGTCTAAAAAAGTAATATAATGGGTTTTCCCAAAACTCGGAGAAATTTTGCACAAAAAACTTATGAGATTAGGAGAGACACCCGGTTGCATAAGAGAACCACCGAGAACGGCAATGTCTGTGATACTATCAAAATAGTCTAAATAAATTTTATTAAAAAGAGATTCGGGTTTATTTGTATAAGGTAAAAGGAGGTAAGTGGATAATGTAAGAATGGGGTCAATTACTAATTCATGATTTTTATCATAATCGTTCGTAACAATTTGATAGGTGTTTTTACCTAAATTTATAAATTGAGCGTAAGCCTTTTGTTTTATGGACTGATTTTTTAATGCGGGCTGATAAATTTCAGGAATATTAAAAGTAAAGTCATAGCCATCTTTGTTAACAATGGTTAAAATACTACCACCATCTGTGAAAGAGTAAGCGTCATTATTTATTTCAAGGATTATTTGGTCTTTATCTGCTTGCGGGCTAATAACGAAATCAAATTCAAGTTCATGTCCTTTGAAATAGAATTCAAGGTCAATACCTTTATACACATCTGGAATACACACTTTATTGCAAGCGTGACTATCTGTAATCCAATTTGTAGGGTTATTCCCCGAATAGAAGTTATATGCTATATCTGTTTCTTCACTTCCAAAAACAGTATCGCTTTTGCTGTTGATAAATGAAATTTCAACAGGTTCACTAAAAGTGTTTTTTGTGTGATTCCATGCCCAGATTTTTAATTTTTCAGGGGTAATTTCAAAATATTGGTTTTTTGAAATGGCGAAATAATGATAGGGTTGTTTGGAAAGGAAAAAATAATTTTCTATATAAGAGTTATTAAAGTTTTTGCTACTTGAAGAGGTAAATGCTATCGCTGCAGGAAAGAAAATAAAAAACATTAGTAATATAAAAGAAATTCTTTTTTTATTCATTTCATTATTTTCCATAATTCGTCCGTTTACAATGTAATTATAACCAGTATAAATAATTAACCCAATATAGTTCTAAATATTCTATTATAATAATTATGCCCTAAATTAGTGGAAAAAACATAAAAAAATTTATTTAAATAAAAAAATAAAGAATAGGCGTTTTAAAACCTATTCTTTATTTTAGAAAAAAAATTTATTTTGAATGTGTTTCTAATTTAGATTTTATCTTTGCCCACTCGTCTTTAAGTGTGACTGTTCTGTTGAACACTATCTTACCCGAAGATGTATCGGAGTCAACACAGAAGTATCCCTGTCGTTCAAATTGCACCTTGTCCCCAATTTTTAGGCTTTTTAATTCGGGTTCTAATTTACAATTTGTTAATGTTATTAGGGAATTAGGATTTATATTACTTTTCCAATCAGAGCCTTCTATGACATCATCAGGGTTGGGTTTTGAAAATAAATGGTCATACAATCTTACTTCTGCGTCAACTGCATGTTTCGCAGAAACCCAGTGAAGCGTTGACTTAACTTTTCTCCCGTCAGGTGCATTTCCCCCTTTTGTTGTTGGGTCATAAGTGCAGCGAAGTTCAATAATATTTCCCTTCTCGTCTTTTATTACATCTATACACTTTATAAAATAAGCATACCTGAGCCGTATCTCTTTTCCCGGGGCTAATCGGTAGAATTTAGGATGAGGTTGCTCCATAAAATCTTCTTGTTCAATATAAATCGTTTTAGAGAAGGGAACTTTTCTTATTCCCGCAGATGGGTCTTCAGGATTGTTTACTGCGTCCATTTCTTCAACGAGGTCTTCAGGATAATTTTCAATCACCACCTTTAACGGGTTTAAAACTGCCATATATCGGTTTGCTCTTTTGTTCAAATCTTCCCTTAAACAATATTCAAGTAATTCTATATTTACCGTGTTATCTGCTTTTGCAACGCCAATTAATTTGCAGAATTGTCGGATAGATTCAGGAGTATAACCCCTTCTTCGTAAGCCCGATATTGTGGGCATTCTCGGGTCATTCCAGCCACTAACATAACCTTCTCGAACAAGTTCCAGAAGCCTTCTCTTGCTCATTACGGTATAGGTTAAGTTCAATCGGGCAAATTCTATTTGGCGTGGAGCATATATTTCCAACTCTTTAATAAACCAGTCATATAGAGGACGATGGTCTTCAAACTCTAATGTGCAGATGGAATGTGTAATCCCCTCAATAGAATCAGATTGCCCATGAGCATAATCATACATGGGATATATACACCATTTATCTCCTGTCCTTGGGTGTGTAGCGTGTATAATCCGATACATAACGGGGTCACGCATATTTAAGTTAGGTGATGCCATATCAATTTTTGCCCGAAGTGTCCTTGAACCATCTGGAAATTCTCCATTTCTCATTCTTTGGAAAAGGTCTAAATTCTCCTCAATAGACCTGTTACGATAAGGACTTTCTTTCCCGGGTTGTGTAAGAGTGCCCCTATATTCCCTTACTTCGTCTGCGGATAAATCACAGACATAAGCCTTACCCTTTTTTATGAGAAAAATTGCCCATTCATAGAGTTGCTCAAAATAGTTTGAGGCGTAATACTCATGTTTACCCCAATCAAAACCCAGCCATCTTACATCTTCGCGAATAGCATCTATATATTCTTGCTCTTCTTTTAGTGGATTTGTATCATCATATCTAAGATGACAGCGTCCATTGTATTCCTCAGCAAGACCAAAATTTAGACAAATAGATTTAGCATGTCCAATATGAAGGTAGCCATTGGGTTCAGGTGGAAACCGAGTTACAATGCCTTTATATCTTCCGATTTTCAGGTCTTCATCTACAATCTGGTGAATAAAATCTCTACTAATAGATTCTTTATTTCCTTCATCGTTATTAAGTGGATTCTCTGACATATAAAATACTCCCTCACTTGTTTCTTGGGGTTTTTTATAGATACAATCAGCACATCTATAAATACATTTTGAGTAGCACATATTATCGCTTTTTTCGTGTATATTTCTCAAATACAGGGGTGGGTTGTATATCGAATTAAGAAATAAAGCGTTAGAGTTAGAAACCAGTTGTGAATTAGAAGTATAATATAAGTTAGTGTGTAATTTGAAAATAAAATCGTTAACATGAAACAAAGTTAAATTGTTAGAAAGGGAAATATTATGTGGACGCCAGGAATGGGTGAGTTATTCATAATACTGATTATAGTCCTTGTGCTATTTGGTGGAACTAAAATAGCAGGGTTAGGACGTTCATTGGGTACAGCCATCGCAGAATTTAAAGATGCAGTGAAGGGGGTAGATGAAACAAAGAAGGGAACCCTTGAAGAAGATAAAAAAGAAAACAAAGAAGAAAATTCATAATTTTAGTTTAGAGGGATGATGGTTATGGTTTCGTCTGAATTGTTAAAGATATTGGTTTGCCCTGAGACAAAACAACCGCTTGAATTAATTGATGAAAAACTTTTAAGTAAAATTAATAAGGCAATTCAAGAAGGCAAAGTTGTAAATAAAAATGGGGACCCCGTCAATGAAAGTTTAGATGGTGGATTGATAAGGGAGGATAAAAAGGTAGTATATCCTATTATTAATGATTTGCCATTCTTGCGAATCGGCGATGGAATCGAATTAGAAAAGAATGAACTTGTCTAAAAACAATCCAATCAAATTTTATGAGTAAACCGGTTGAGTCTAAAATGAAGAGATTTTTAAATAATATTTGGAAGAGTATCAAGGCTGCTTTTATCAATCGTATATTGACAGGTCTGGCAGTTATTATTCCTTTAGGTGTAACTTTTTATATAGTGCAGTTTTTTTATTTCTTTTTAGCGAACCGCTTGACCCCTTTAACAAGAAAATATTTGACCAATGTCCCTGAATATGTTGTTCCAATAGCTTCAATTATATTTTTACTTTTAGGTATATATCTATTAGGTTTCTTGACTAATTTATATATCGGGAGTAAGTTATTTTCTCTGTTTGAATGGTTTTTAGAGAAAATACCCTTCATAAAAACTTTATATGTCTCAATGAAAAAAATAGTTTCAATATTTACACAAAAAAAAGAAGAAGAAACAGCCACATCTGGACCTGTTGTGTTTATTGACTTTCCTTTTCCAGGTGCCAAAAACATTGCCTTTTTAACTAATGATATTGAAATTGAGGGGCTGGGAAAATTTAAAACAGTTTTTGTGCCTACAGTTCCAAACCCGACAAGTGGCTATTTTCAATTAGTTCCTCACGATTTTGTATACGATAAATCACCTCTTCCTATGAATGAGTCTACAACGATGATTCTCTCGGCTGGGTTTGTAACACCTGAATCTCTGAAAGTAAAAGAGGACAACCAGCAACCGCATGAAAGAGCAGATTAATACAATGGAAGCCACTAAAAAGAAAAAAGATAAAAAAGCTGTAAGACTACGAGGAAGTATAAGAAGGACTTTTCTTTCAGGGATATTGTTGATTATTCCTCTGGGTTTAACCATTTTAATTTTGAGATTTATATATTTCTTTACAGTAGGTCGGATTGCCCCATATATTTATAAATGGTTTCCTGAATATCCCACTTATTTAGTTACACCAATTTCTATAGTTCTAATTATTGTTTTTGTCTACCTGGTTGGCTTATTTTTTAGTTTCTTTTTAGTTCGGCAGATTTTCTCTATTTTCGAAATGATTATTAGAAAAATACCTTTTGTAAAGGCTATTTATAGTGCTGTTAAGCAGATGACGGTTAGTATTATTGAACAGTTTACTTCACCGCAAGCACACGCAATTGTTCTCGTCCCATACCCTTACGAAAATTTTTTCACAATGGGACTTTTATTAGGTAAGGTATTACTTCCTGATGAGAAGGAATATTACAAGGTATTTATTCCAACAGTGCCAAATGTCACTATTGGAGTTCTACAATTTTATCCTGAGGAAAAGGTTTATAAGTGTCCGATAAATATAGAACAGGCAATTGAAATTATAATCTCTTCAGGTGCCTCTATGCCTCAAAAAATGTCTGTAGAACCTTTAAAAAAGAGTGAAAATAAGATAGAAGAAAAGATTTAACAATCACAATTCATTGTTCAAAAATATGGGAGGCAACAGGTTAATTAGTTTGTCTATGATTTGTGATTCTGGGTCTGTTATCTGTATTTTCCGTTTATCGTTATTTATATGGTATAAATACATATAAATTGTATCTGGGGGAATAATATTTGTGATTCGGTCTGCCCATTCAATAAGGCAAATACTGTCATCATTTAACCACTCTTCAGAGCCAATATCAATTATCTCTCTTTCGTCCTGAATTCGATAACAGTCGAGATGAAGTATAACAGGGGAAGTACCATATTGGTTCATAATTGTAAATGTGGGACTATGTATCCAGCAGTTGCCGCATAGTTCCTTTACAATCCCCTGTACAAGGCATGTTTTCCCCGTAGCTAAATCTCCAATCAGAGCAAGTTTTGAACCTGCATGTAAGCATTTGCCTATGATATGTCCCAACTCTTCAGTTTGTTCGGGAGATGAGGTATATAAAGTAATAGTTTGTTTCGTATTCTGACTTTTATTGGAAGAGTGTATCATATAATTGCAGATATAATTTTGCTTGTTTTTCCCATGAGAAATCTTGCTTCATCACATTAATTTGTATTTGTGATAATATTTCCTTGTTCTTGTAAATTTCCATGGCGTTGGTGATACTTCTGACAATACTTTTGGGAGTAAGGGGTCTAAAAGTGATTCCTGTTGCCCGGTTCTTTCGAATATTGTTAGGTGTTGTGTTAATAACTGTATCTGATAATCCACCTACCTGTCGAACAATAGGTATCGTCCCATAAGCAAACGCATATAATTGAGTAAGCCCACAGGGCTCATATCGGGAGGGCATTAAGATAAAATCACTCCCACCTAAAATTTGATGGGATAATTCAGTATTGTAATCTATAATAACCCTGAGTTTTTGTGGAAAATTTGCTTCCATTTCTTTAAGTTTCATTTCATATTTAGGGTCGCCTGTGCCAAGAATAATGATTTGCAAATCCAATTGAAGAAGTTCAGGTAACGCATTAATTAAAATATCAATACCTTTTTGCCAATAGAGTCGGCTTATAATACCTATTAAAGGGGCATTCTGTTCAGGCAAATTAACCTTTTTTAATAGGCTAGATTTGCAAAGTGTTTTGTTGTCAATCGTCTCTTCAGAAAAATTATACTCAATATATCTATCATTTCTGGGGTTCCAGATAGAATAATCAACTCCATTTAAAATTCCTGACAAATCATCAGAACGAAAATGGAGGACATTATCCAGTCCAAATCCATACTCCAATGTTTGAATCTCAATTGCATAAGTGGGACTTACCGTATTAATTTTGTCTGCAAGTAAAATACCCCCTTTAAGTAAATTCATATCGCCATAATATTCAAAGCAATTAGAATTAAATAAATCCGCAGGTAGCCCTGTTAGCCCATACCTTGTTGCAGGGTATCTACCTTGAAAAGCGAGATTGTGAATTGTGAGAAGCGTATTTGTATTTCGCCAGAAAGGATTGTGTTCAAGTTGTGTCAAGAGGAAAGGAATGGCAGCAACTGTAGCCCAATCGTTACAATGGATGATATCCGGTTTCCATTGAATTCGTTCCATTGCATCAAGCAGGGCAGAACAAAAAAAGGAGAATCTTCGTGGGTTGTCTTCATATTCCCAATCACCGTAGCCATAGACAAAATCTCTTCCAAACAATTCCTCATGCTCTATAAGATATAGTGGAACATCCGTTTGAGGGACGACCGTTTCCCAGAGCATAGAAAGAAAAGAATTTGTGGAATTGTTATAGGCACAGGGGCATACCGGTTTACAGTCGCATGTCATTTTTAATGTTTTATATTTAGGTAAACCGATTCGAATATCTACGCCTAATTTTTTTAGTGTTTTGGGTAAAGCGTAAGAAACTTCAGCCAGCCCTCCTGTGGATACTAACGGGGATAGTTCTGAAGTAAGATATAAAACGCGCATCTATAAACCTCTCTTTTATTTTATTAAAAACGGGTCTTTTTCTTCCGAAACTATAATATCAAGTAACGGTAATTTTTCTTTTAAGTAATTATAAATGCTTTGAACAATTAGGTATTCCGTCCCAAAATGTCCAGCATCAATAACAGCCAGTTCTTTGTCTATGGCTTCTAACGCTTGATGATATTTCACATCTCCAGTAACGAGTACATCAATATTTTCAGGAATATTTTTAATTTCACCTCCACCACTGCCACCAATAACGGCTACATTTTTAATTTTTTTTGTCATTTCTCCAATCACCCTTAACGAAGAAAGATTTAATTTATCTTTTACATGATTGGAAAATTCTTCTAATAGAATAGGCTTTTCTAAAGTGCCTTTGACACCTAATGATATTTTTTTATTCTTGTTATGCAAAGGATAAATATCATAAGCCACTTCTTCGTAAGGGTGGGCTTCTAACAATGCTTCTATCACATTATTTAAAAGTTCAGACGGTACTAATACTTCAAATCGTTCCTCTTTTTCTTCATTAACTTTACCTACTTTTCCAAGGAAAGGACTTGCCTTTTCCGAAGGTAAAAAAGTTCCTACTCCTGAGGTATTAAAGGAACAATAGGCATATTCTCCAATAATTCCTGCACCACAAGAACACACAGCCTCTCTAACTTTTTCGAGATAGTTTTGAGGCACAAAAGTCACTAACTTAAATAGTTGAATATGTTCCACAGGGATTAGCCCAGTAGTATTAGAAATTTCCAATTTTTGAGCAAGAATATAGTTTAATCCCTTTTCTGCTACATCTAAATTCGTATGAGAATTGTAGCAAGCAATTTCTCTGGATATAAGTTGCGCAATTCTTTTGCTATAGGGAGTGTCTTGTGTAATCTTATGTAGGGGTGTGTAGATAAGTGGATGATGGGAAATGATAAGTTTTACATCGTTTTGTATGGCTTGTTTTACAATACTATCGGTTATAGTTAGACAGAGCAATACCTTATTAACTTCCCAATCTTTCGAACCTAAAACGAGTCCTACAGTATCATTGGGATAAGCAAGTTTTAATGGTGCCCATGTTTCCATTAAATCGCAAATATCTTGAATGCGAACACCTGCCATCGTTTCATTCCTAATTTTTACATCTTTCTTTTGACTCGGAGAAATATTTTACTTATTTGAATTATTTAGTTCAAAACTAATAGCCATATAACCCACAACGGAGCTATAATCACCAGATGCTTTCGCACTGGTTGAATAATCCAATACTTGCACTTCATAATCGCCAAATGCTGAGGCATATCCCATTGCGGCAATTACCGCAGGTGCTCCACACATGGAGCAAGATTCATTTCGGATACCTGTTATGATTTTGTCCAGGTCTTTATCCATTACTGCTTGAATAGTATTGTTATCTATTTTATTTGCTTGAACCTCAGGGAGGTAATGTGAAAGGTCAGTAGAAGCAACGACTAAATCCCCATCTTTTGCTAAGGATGCAAGAATTTTACCGTATTCATAATGTTCTTTTTCAGGTTCTTTGCCAAACAAAATGGGAACAATGGGTATAATGCCTACACTCACATATAAAAATGGCAACATGACTTCGAGACAATGTTCGTAAAGGTGAGGATTGTTGTTAATGACACAGGGTAAGTGCTCCCCCAAATCTTTATAGGATGGAAGGTCAACAGGAAATTCTCCGACAGGTGTAATAAAAGAATCATATTCGCATAAAGCCAATCCATCAAATAAATAGCGGTGAGACCTGCCTACTAAAAATACCCGCTTAATTTTATGCTCCCGAATTCTT
The DNA here is from genome assembly GCA_964549105.1 of uncultured Nitrospirales bacterium. Taxonomy (GTDB): domain Bacteria; phylum Hydrogenedentota; class Hydrogenedentia; order Hydrogenedentales; family Hydrogenedentaceae; genus Hydrogenedens. The sequence continues at coordinate 47,493 of CAZJTZ010000015.1, read as the reverse complement.
GCAAAAGCACAGCCAGCCGTGGGTCCAGAATACATGTATCCTGCGTGAGGGGAAACAATGGCTAAAACTTCATTTGGAGAAGGAGATACATTCGATTGCTCAATGTAAAGACTTACTTGAGCCAAAAGAGATGATGAATCTCGTGGGTAAAACTGACCGCTAACGGCAGGATACCTTTTAGACATAAATGATTCCTTAATTCGGATTTTTTTATATAATAAATATTATACTATAAGAAGAATTTATGTTATTTAGTTTTTATATAGAAATGGAATAAATATCGGTTAGGATATGAAAGTATATATAAGAATAGTTATATTGTCGCTATTAGTAATGGGATGTGATGTCTCCTCTCATTTTGATTTGGCTTCTCATGGAAATGTCGTTGCCCTGGAAAAAAGATTATTACAAAATCCTGGTATTATTAATAGCAAGGATAACTGGGGCAAGACAATGATGCATTACGCAGTATGTGATGGCAACCAATCTATGTTAGAACTACTCTATAAGTATGGAGCGGAACTTGATATTCAAGATGAAACAGGAATGACCCCTCTTCATGTTTGTGCTATGTGGGATAGAAGAGGACCTGCCCGTTGGTTGGTAGAACATGGTGCTAACTTACAACTGAAAGATAGATTTGGAGATACAGCCTTACATACTTCGGCTGTATTCGGCTCAATATCCACAGGGAAATATTTTAAAGGTGTGGGTATGTCTCTTGACGAGAAAAACAAGGAAGGCTTGACCCCTATAAATTTGGCAGTAAAATATAGAAATTATGACTGGTTACATGAAGTCGGAGGAAAGTAATTTGACGGAGAAAAAGACAAACATTAAACACCCTTATGTAGAGATATATACAGATGGGGGATGTATTCCCAATCCAGGAAAAGGAGCATGGACGGCTATATTAATATATGGTGATAAAGAAAAGGTGATAAGTGGTTATGAGGAACAGACAACAAACAATCGTATGGAACTAAAAGCAGCCGTGGAAGGATTAAAAGCACTAAAAAAGAAATGCAAAGCGACAATATATACCGATTCTGAGTATCTAAAAAAGGGTATGACAGAATGGTTGCCCATCTGGCTAAAAAATGGATGGAAAACCACAAAGGGTAGAGTAAAAAATATAGATTTATGGAATGAATTAATATCATTAGTCGAAAAACATGAAGTAAAATGGGAATGGGTTAAAGGACATAATAACCATCCTCAAAATGAACGGTGTGATGAGACTGTGAAAAGGATAATAAAAGAAAAAATGAATAATGATAAGGAAGAGAAATGAGAGAGCATATAAGATTTAGTAAGTCTCGTGAAAAGATACTATCTCTGTTTCTTCCCTTTATTATTGGCTTTGGCGGTTTATTTATTTCTCAGGAAATAATTGATTCAGAAAGATTAAAATTTGCTACGGCTTTACTATCTATCGCACTACCTACTTTATTCACAATAACCATGTTGATTAAATATCACTCTTCTACCCGAGAAAGAATACTTCTAATTTTTGGGATTATATTGCTTTTTATGTCAGGGATATGGATTATTACGAGAACTTCCATCAGTCCCTCTTTATATGCAACTTTTCCTGAGGAAATCCGTAAATTATCCGAACTTATTGGTTTAGGTAGTCTTTTTTTGGGAATATTATCTTTTGTAATTATTCTAATACGCAGAGAAGAAAATATAGACGAGTTAGCAGAAAGATTTAGAGCACTTGCAGAACATATATCCGAAGGTTATGTATTAAGTAATTCAGAAGGAATCATTGTAGATGTAAATGAACAATTTTGTAGATTCATATCCCTTTCACGGAAAGAAATTATAGGTTCAACTGTGCAAGAAATGACTCGGCGTTATCAAGCCAGCGATATAGAGAGGAACTGGTTATCGCGTAGTTATGGGCTCAGCGGTGAATATGAGGTAGAACTGGAAATAAACAATCAAAGGAAATATTTCTGGTTTCATGGGACACCTATATTTGATAACAAAGGTAGACATAAAGCCACACTTGCAACAGTAAAAGATATTACTGAACTGAAAGTATTATCAGAAAAAGTTCGTCAATATGCAGAAGAACTTGAAAAAAGAGTAAATGAACAAACTCACAAATTACGAGAATCTGAAGAGAATCTAAAACAATTAATTATGACCATGAATGAAGGTTTCTTACTGCTAGACATGCAGCATAAGATTATAATGGCAAACGATTGCTTTTGTTCTATGGTGGATAAAGATAAAGAACAGATTCTTGGTCATTACATCTTTGAATTTTTGGAAAGTGCAGATTTACTTCCTTTGCTTTCTCTTCTTGAAGTCGGGAGGATGAAGAGGCGGAGAGAAATTGCATTTATAAGGTCGGATAAAAAAGAAATTCCTGCTCTTGTTTCAGTGTCTATCATCCCTAACGAAAAAGTAGAAGAGACGAAATTCTCTCTTGTTATAGCAGACCTCAGTCAGCAAAAGAAGATGCAAAATGAATTAGAGGAACGAACCATTCAGTTAGAAAAACTCAATGAGGAATTAAGACAGTACGGGAAGAATAAAGATGCTTTTCTTTCAAATGTAAGCCATGAATTGAGAACACCCATTAGCACCATACAAGGTTATATTGAGATGTTGTTGTCTGGGACACTTGGACATCTCAGTTCAAATCAAGAGAACGCTTTAGAGATTATGCTTAGAAATGTTCAAAGATTATTGAGAATGGTCAATGAGATGATTGAATTTAGTCGAATGGAAATTAAAGGATTGCAATTAAAAAAGAAGTTATTCTCTGTAAACGAACTTATTGAGGAAAATGTTGCTTTTAATAAACCCAAAATTATTACGAAACAGATAAAATTAATTGAGCCCTACAAGGATAAGGAAATTTATATTTGGGCAGATAGAGATAAAATGAGTCAGGTACTGGGTATATTATTAAATAATGCTGTAAAATTTACAGGTACAGGTGGAAGTATTGAAATATCTACAAATGTTAAAGAGAACGATGTTCTAGAAATTTCTGTCTCAGATACAGGTATCGGGATTCCTCTGGAATATCAAGAAAAAATATTTGAGAAATTCTTTCAGGTGGATAGTTCTCCTACACGGAAATATGAAGGAACAGGTATTGGATTAGCAGTTGCCAAAGGAATTGTTGAAACACATAGAGGTAAAATTTCCGTTTGTAGTGAGCCAAATAAGGGAAGTAAGTTTATAGTTGCTTTGCCGGATTGTATATTCTATGCAGCAGGAATGAAACAAAGAGAAAAAGAGGTATTACCAGAGAAAGTCCTTTTAGTTGATAATGAATCTTCATTGTTGAATTCTTTAATTGAAATAAATGGAGATTGGCAGGGGAAAATAGAACGAGTAAAAAATGAATACGAATCAATTCGTGTCATAAATGAAGTAAATCCTGATATAATTCTTGTCAATACTTATGATAAAGAGGTAGAAAATATTACTTCTTTAATAAATGTGTTTGAAGAAAGACTGTCATTAGAAAATATCCCGATTCTCTTTATTATAGATGAATCAATAAATTTGTCTAAGTCATATTTAAAATCTTTTCCAGAAAATATCCATTTTATAAAGAAACCTTTTCACAGTAAACAATTGTTAGCAGTTTTAAATAGATTATCTCTTGGCGAAGAAATAAGTAAGGTTATAAATGTAAATGCAACGAAAGAACAAGACCATGGAAAAATAATTGTTGTTTATGAACCTGAATCTACTTTAAGGGAACTGATTAATTTTATGATGAATTATTATGGAATATCGTGTGTATTTCCGGAGACTTTTGAGAGTGCTGTGGACTGGATTGTAAAATACTCTCCTTCAGATGTGATTATTGACCTTGACGAAGTTAAGGATGAAGATTTGATAAAATTAAAAGAAATAGATGATAAAATAGATGTCCAAAAAATATACTTAGTTTCAAACAGTCCGACCGAAAATAGGTTAGTTGATAGTAGTAATTATGTCGTGTTGAGCAAACCTTTTCTCTTTGATGATTTATTGCGTTTATTGAAGTTATTACCAGAAAAATCATTAATAGGAAATTAGTAAAAATGATAATTGAAGAAAGTGGATATACGAGAAGAAGTTTCATTTGTAGGTCATTGCTATATGCTGCGGTGGTTACAAATAAAAAGACAATTTCTACGAATATAAAAAAGCCAACAGTGATTAGCAAAATATCGGTTAATGCAGGAAATGGAAATATATTATTTGAGGAAGGAGCAGATACTCTTCGTCCTCCAGCAAGTTTGGTTAAATTAATGCTAATGTACCTGGTCGCTTTGAAAATCGATTCAGGAAAGATAAAACTTGAAGATAATATAAAAGTCAATAAAGTAATATACCCTGCCAACAATTCAGATATTCTATTATCTCCTGAAAAAAATTACACTTTAGGCTATTTAATGGACGCTATGGCTGTTATATCCTCTAATACCTCTGCCGTTGCTGTGGCTGAATATTTATGGGGTTCAAAAGAAAAATGTATTGAAGAAATGAATCTTATGGCAAAAAGATTAAAGATGAACTCAACAAGTTATGCTACGGTGAATGGGTATCCCCAAAAGAGCGGAGGGGATTTGGATAGAACAACGGCAAAAGACATTATGCGACTTGCTATAGAATGTTGCAAGTCACCAATGATAATTTCATGGACATCAAAGAAGAAGTTTGTTTTTCAAGACGATGGGATAGAAAGGAATAGCACCAATAAACTGCTGAATATGTATTTGGGTTGTGACGGTTTGAAGACAGGATATACAAAGGCAGCAGGACATTGTATTGTGGCAACGGCAAAGAGGTCAAATACAAGAGTTATAAGCGTAGTGTTAGGGGCTGAACAATCATCTAAAAGATTCAGAATTGCTACCAATTTATTGGAGATTGGTTTTTCTGAAGTATTATGATTTCTCTGGAAGGATTGGGCAAAAGTTATCCTCTGTGCCGAGACATGTCGTATAACCACCCATATTAAAGAATTGGATTATCCTCAGCAATTCGGGTAAACTTATTGACCAGTAGGGTAATAGGTAATCGGAACTATGTCTGGAGCAAGTTTGTTCTCCCTGTCCCAATCCAAATCCATCTTCACCGGTTATATCACAATGATAACTTCCATAATTAAAAATCTGTATAACGCGTAATAGTTCTCCCAGAGAAAAACTAAAATCGTGATTTGTATCTGCCGAATGATAAATAATAGTTTCTCCCTCTTCAGGTGTCCCTTCTTCAGGGCAAGCATAAGTGTTAAACAACAACTTCCATGATTCAAGATAACCTGTCCCTCCCGTTTGTGAATCAACGACTCGCAGTGTCCATGTTCCTTGTAAACTTTCACCATGTAAAACACCCAGATATCCAATAGGTTTATAACTACCTGTAAATGGGACTGTTCCATCGGCAATACTTATTTCTGCATTATCATCAAAGTTAGTATTAGATAATAATGTTCCCCCCTGAGCAGGATAAATGAGCAGGAAAACCTCAGTTCCTTGCGGTGAAACAAGTTGTATCAATATTTGTCGTAAATCATTATGAGTTAATGAAACATTAACTATAATGTCATTTAATATTCCCTCATCAGGCACAGTAATATAATACAAATTTTGTGCCATATCTTTTAGTGGGCTATGTGTTTCGCTACCACTTATTTCAAACCCACACGGATAAGTTGTCCCTTCTCCTTCACCCTCCAAAATCCCTTCTATAGGAGTCCCCTCTCCTTCTGATGGAATACCTTCTGAAACACCTTCGTTATACCCTTCAATAAGTCCTTCAGTTGTTCCTTCTGAAGTTCCTTCAATTATTCCTTCAGTTGTCCCTTCGGTAATACCTTCTATTCCTCCTTCTATAATTCCTTCCGTGATACCTTCGGGAATACCCTCTTCACTACTGACATTTAATCGGAAAGGAGCAGAGATAACTGTGCCCTGCGAATCAGTTACCTGACAACGATATAAACCTGCATCTGTTGTTTGAATATTTTTTAAACCTAACATGGGACTGTTAGTATTTAAGAGTGGAATATATTCCTCACTGGCAAGACCCTTAAATTGCCATTGGTAATTTACCGTTCCCATATAACCTGAAATGCCAATGATAAAAGTCGTAGAAGCACCAACTTGAACCGTCCTATCAATGGGTGCAACCCGCCATACCCGCAATCCTTCCCCTTCAGAAGAACCTTCATAACTTCCTTCTATACTTCCTTCTGTTTGTCCTTCCCCTTCGTTTGAGGGAACAGATACATCAATACATGCAAGAAAACCATCAAAAGTTCCACCTCCAAAACTTGTTTGATAAGTGCCAGATGTTATAGGAAGTATATTAGATGCCGTTTCTCCTACCATATACATAACATCTGAATCCGTAATATAAACAGCCCTTGCTTTTTCTTCTCCTTTTCCACCATAAAAAGTGCTATATTGGAGTGGCGAACCATTGGGATTTAAGCATGAAAAGAAAGCGTCCTGATTCCCACCATAAGTGGGTTGCAATGTCCCCGGTATTACAGGAAAATCTCCAGAATAAGTAAAACCTACGACATAAACACGAGAAGAACTATCTAAACCTATGCTAAGAGCCGACTCCGTTTTACTACCACCTAAATATGAACTGAAGATTATCTGGCTTAATGATGGATTTAGTTTTGTAATAAAAATATCTCTTTCACCTCCTCCATAAACAACCTGGAATGAAGAAATGGTAACAGGAAAATTAGTTGAGGAAGTTTCACCTGTAACATAAATATTTCCAGAACCATCTATACATATTGCCTGGCAGATGTCAATAAGACTTCCACCAAGATAAGAGGAAGACAAAACAGAACCATTACTATCAGATATTTCCATTAGAAAAGAGTCATAATTTCCACCACCATAAATAGGTTGTATTGCCCCTTGCATAGTTGGAAAATTAGTAGAAGAAGTATAACCACCTAAAAGAATGTAATTGTTGAAACTTTTTATAGTTTTACAAATATCTACGCCGCTTGTCCCTATATAGCCACTCCATAATAATTGAAAAGATGAATCAAATTTTGTCAAAAAACCATCAATACTACCGCCAAATGAATTATTAAGTGATGTTATTCCTCCTACGGGAAAATCGTATGACTGAGTCCAACCTGTTAGAATGATACCTTGCTCCGACAACAGTTCTAAATCCATGACACTATCATCTGCGTTTCCACCTAAATAAGAACTGTATAGAATATCCGAACCGTCAGAATTAAATTTTGTGATAAACCCATCTCGATTGCCCATCTTTCCGCTTTGAAATGCGTTAGAGGTGATTGGAAAATCAGATGAAGAAGTAATCCCTGCAATGTATATATTTCGTTGTGAATCTATCTCAATGGATGTAGGACTGTCATCACCAGAGCCACCTAAAAATGTAGAGAACATAAGGGTATTAGCAAGTGGATTCAATTTTGCAATAAATACATCACCCGTAATATCTCCTCCCGAAAAGGTCGTCTGGAAAGAACCACTACTGGTAGGAAAGTTTGGCGATTTTGTCTCTCCTATGAGATAAATATTTCCCGCCGTGTCTACTTTTACATCCATAATTCGGTCTGTATCATTGCCTCCTAAATATGTCCCCGCAAGTAAGGTTGGGTCTATTAATAAGGGATAAGCAGGATTATATAGGTCTTTAGGAATACGAAATCTGATGCCATCGTCCAAATATAAGTTAATAGGGATGCTTTTTTGTGTTCCATTTATCCATTGAAAAGCGTTTGGAGTATAAAAGTTCAGAGTAGTATTTTGAAGGTTTATTTTAATTTTGTTGCCATCAATATCCGGATTGAGAGGTATCCATTTGTTATCTGCAATATCTAATGCCTCAAATTTGATTGACACAGCCTCTGGATTGGAATTGGGCTGGACAATAAAATCAAATTCAAAGTTCCCCTGTTTTTCATAAAGATAGAGGTCAATCCCGGTAAACAAATCCTGATAAGTAATCGCCTTAAAATGTGGAATAGTGATTGGAGAATTCGCTTTGCCAATGAAATAAGTGGAATAAGAATGAAGTGGTACACATCCTGTAATTGATTTTGCATGTCCTTCGGGAAAATAGACTTTAACATATTGAGAAATATCTTTTATAAAAAAGACCAGAGCATTTTCATAGCAAGCCACAGAAACAGAATTGCCATAAGAAAAGCAAATAACTTCTGAGTTAAATTTTCCCTGATTTGCTTCAAAAAATAGGGGAGAGGAGATAAAATTATTTCCAAAGCCCAATAAAGGTAAAATGAACATTGAAAAAGAAAAGAAAATAATTAATCGGGATTTCTGCATATTCTTAATCCTTGGTCTGGCATGGTTAAATCGGGTGCGTTCCATGAACGAAAAGCAGAACGGCAACGAGCCGCTGTTCGTAAGCATGTGCCTCCACGAAGAACTTTATAGAAACCTGTTGCTGGTCCCGTGGGGTCAAGGGTAGGTGAATTTGGGTAGTAGTTAGCGTCATACCAGTCCTGACACCATTCCCAGACATTTCCGTGCATATCATATAGACCCCATGCGTTTGGCTTTTTTTGTTTTACAGGATGGGTATGGTAATCACTGTTATAAAAATGCCAACCATAATTGTTTAGTTGTTCAGCGTCATCACCAAAGTAAAATTCAGAAATAGAACCTGCACGACACGCATATTCCCATTCTGCTTCTGAAGGTAGCCGAAATATTCCGTTTCCTAACTTATTCATATTCTCGACAAATCGCTGACAATCGTCCCATGATAGATTTTCTACGGGCAAATCATCGCCTACATTATTTGATGGATTATTTTTCATTATGTCATGCCATTGCTTTTGTGTAATTTCCGTTTGACTCATCCAAAAACCACTTGAAATAACTACCAAATGTTGTGGATATTCCGAAGTAAATAAGGATATGTTTCCACCATATATTTCGGCTAATTCAGTGGGTGTTTTCACCGTTCCCATATAGAAGGACCCGGAAGGAACCCAGACAAAAGGAATTCCTAAAAAACTTGTTTCTGTTCCGGGGAGAGGTTCATTCCCGTTTCCAGGTTGAAACCCGTCTTCACTGGTTATATCAATGTGATATGACCCCGATTTGTAGAATTGGACTACTCGTAATACCTCTTCAAAAGAAATTACCCAATCTTGAGGATTAAAATCAGCACTATGATTGGAACAGGAAGTATCTCCTATCCCCAGAGCATAGCCGTCAGGAAAAGTATTATCGCAATGATATGAACCATAGTTATGTATTTGAATTAGTCGTAATAACTCAGGTAGTGTGATTACAAATCGAGGTTCTTCATAGTCAGAAGAATGATATTGTGCGTTGGTGGAAAAAGAAAAAATAAGATAAAGAACTAAAAAAACTTGCATTTTCTTAAACATATATTATCAATTGCACTAATAAAAAATGTGACCTGAACACTTGCTCAAGTCACATTTTTTGTCATATATTTAATTGTTATTTACCACAAATCTATAGAACCACTTGTCCAGGGTAATGGGTCGGAATAATCTTGAGCACCACGATATAATAATTTGTTTGGACCATTCCAATAGAAATTTTTACCAACAATATTATGTCCTAAAACACTTAAACCTGCATAAGCACCAGCATCTATACCGCCAACGATTTCAATACTTGCTGGGGATGGGAATACATGAATATTGGAGGTAAGATAGGGCTTTGCAAAAACTTCTGCTTCTGCGGATTCGTAAAGTGTCAATTCAAGAATGGTTTTTATATATGCTTGTGCTGTGCCACCAATGTCAATGTTCCATGCAAGAGGATGTCCATCAAATGTAAGGTTAACTAAATCGGCTTTAGAATTGTCCCAGTTCCCCTCTTGATATATGGCTCTTAATGTAAATGTATCTTGAATATCAAAACCAGATTTTACACTTGTATCGCCTGTCATTTGTCCAATTAAGCCAAATGGAAAACGAAGAGTTACTCTACCATAAATAGGCACAGGACCTATATTGGCTACAAAAGGATGCACTATAGGAGGGATAATGTCCCACTCCTGAGAAATAGGTGTTTGATTATCTAAAGCAACCTTCAAATCGAGGGTTAATGTAATAGTTCCAGAAGCAGTAAAATTAAAATTATTTAATTGGAAAGATTTATAATCCGCAGCAATTGCAACTTGAGGTGTGCAATCCAATATGCCTTTATCAACAGTAATTAGAACTCCATTCCCGCGATAAATTTCTTTACCACTGAAGTCAACAATAGTTGCCTTTGCATTTTTGGGGAGAGCACCTGCTTTGACAAAATCATTCACATCAAATTTTACACTTGCCATCAACATTCCATCTTGAACAGCATCTTCTAATGACGCAGGTTCTGTTACTGCTACGACCTCTGTTCCCTTTTGTCCCACTGCCGTTACCTTTCTCAGATAACCTGTATCTCCATATTGTCCAACAATAATGTCCCCAGTTGTTATGGGTACGGCTTCTCCCGAACTTAAAGTAACTCTATCAGGTGTTACCGAAGATACAGACACACCAGGTAATTGGTCAACAACCACAACACCATCTCTTATTACTCCATTATCTGGACAACCTGCAAGAAAGATTGCGGTTATTGTTGCTATAAATAGCAGTAAAGGCTTTCTCATATTAACCACCCTTCTTTTAATAATTTATACTTAACTTAAATACTCTAATTCTAAATATACTCTAAAAAATTATAAAAGTCAAGTAAAATTTATACTTTCTCTCAATTTTTTAATGGCTGTTTTATATGAAGAATGGTTAAATACATAAGAGCCTGCAACTAAAACATTAGCACCTGCTTTAACGACCTCGGGGGCTGTGTGTTCATCAATTCCGCCATCAACTTCTATGTCCCGGTCCCCAATCATAGCACGAATAGCCTTAATTTTTCGGAGCATGTCAGGAATAAACTTTTGTCCTCCAAATCCAGGATTCACCGTCATAACAAGGACCGTATCTACTTCTTCTACCAGAAATTCTATGCGGCTTTCTGATGTGGCGGGGTTAAGCACGATTCCTGCCTTACAGCCTATCTCTTTAATATGTTGTATAAGTCTATGGGGATGATGTGTCGCTTCAATATGAACCGTTATAATATCTGCTCCTGCATCGGCAAAAGAGTCCACATATTCTTCGGGATTATCTATCATAAGGTGAACATCCATTGGCACGGTGCAGAATGGGCGTAATGCAGCGACAATGGGAGGTCCTATTGTGATATTGGGAACAAAGTGTCCATCCATAACATCAAAGTGAATATAGTCTGCTCCTGAGTCAATCAATTGCGTAATTTCGTTACCCATTTTACTAAAATCACATGATAAGACCGAAGGAGAAATTTTGACTTTTAGTTTTTCCCTTGTGATTGTATCCATATTTTTTTCAATCTCCAAAATTAGGTTAAATGTAATGTTTATTGACTATATGATGTTTGTGGTTGCAACAAACGAGGAGGATTTCCACCTTCTAATTCAAAAGATGTAACCTTTATATTGTCAATAAAAATTTCCACAAATGCTTTACTTATGTAGGTAACTTTTATGTTTAAGGGTGTTCCCCGGACATATCTTATTTGTGAAAGGGTATCATAAAGTCTTGGTTTATACCACACTGTTTCACGGTTTCCGTGCCTGTCAACCAGTTCCACTCGAACTTCTTTGGCTGCCCAGTCCTCATTCATAGTGTATGTTACTTCTGCCTGGTAGCGAGCATCAGGCAAAGGAGTAGTCCCAGAATTTTTTATCGTATAAATAACCATCTGTCCACGAACGATAGGAGTGTCAGGTGCAGGGTCTTGCTCTAAAATTATATCAGGTGCAGATTCAGGTGCGTCAACCACATTGGGCACTAATTCTACATTGAACGGTTTTAACAATTCTTCTGCTTCCTGAATGGTTTTTCCTACAATATTGGGCATAATTAGTGTCTCGACCTGAGTCCCTGCACTAATAAGTAAATTAATTAGAGTCCCTTCTGCTACTTCTGTATCTGGAGGTGGGTCCTGGGAAATTACTGTTTCGGGTGGTTCTTCACGGCTAATGCGTGCGATATTCCCTAATTTAAATCTACTATTAGACTCAATTACTTTTTGAGCCTCTTCAAGCGTTTTACCTCTTAAATCTGGAACTTTTTCATTTGGAGGTCCTGCACTTACAACAGGAAAAACTTTTCTCCCCAGCCTTACGACCTTACCTGCTTCTGGTTTTTGACTTATTACATAGTATTTGGGAATAGAATCATGCACTACAGGGATATAGGGCCCCAATTCAAGACCTGCTTCAAAAAGTTTTTTAGATGCTTCCATCACTGGAATATCCGTAATTTTGGGAACTGTCACATATTTCCCTCCGCTAAGTGCCTGGGTATACACATAATAACCTGCCCCTGCCATTATCCCTACAAATACAAGTAAGGCTAACGACCATTGCATTAGCCATAAGATTAAATTAAAAAAAAATAGGACAGTATAAACTACGGCTTTTGAAATATTGACAAGAAAAAGCCATCCCAAAGATTTTTTTGGGGTAGGGTCTGGTATTGTCCTGTTTGAATTTTCCACGGGCTAAGTAACTCCGGAGCATCTATTAATATTACTTTTTTCTCATTAATAAACTCATTAGCGACTTGAACGGTTTCATCTTCAGTAAAAGTACATACAGAATATACTATAATCCCACCCTTTTTACATACTCGATATGCCTCAAAGAGAATGGATTTTTGTAGTTTAGCAAGTCGCGTAACAGCGTCTTTCTTAATATTATATTTTATATCTGGATTTTTTCTCAATGTTCCTAAACCTGAACAGGGAGCATCTAACAAAACTCGGTCAAAAGTTTCATCAGGAAAGGGCAAAGATGTACCGCTTGAACAGAGAGGAAAAATGTTATCACATTTGAGTCTTTGAATGTTTTCATATATGCGTTGTATCCGACCAGGATGAATCTCCACGGAAAAGATTTTAGCCTCGTTTTGCGTAAGTTCTGCAATATGGGTAGTCTTTGTGCCAGGAGCAGAACAAATATCTAAAATAGTTTCATCTTTTTGAGGATTTAACGCATGAGCAATAAGCATTGAAGCGGGGTCCTGTATAGTATATAATCCCTGTTTCATTAAAGGGCAGTCTGATAATAAATAGGTTGAATTTAATGACAATTCCTCAGGAATAGGTGTGAGGTGTTGTGTCTCTATCCCAATATTTTTCAATCTCTTTTCCAAATTGTCTCGAGTTATGAGCATGGTATTGGTGCGTATGGATAGATAAGGCACTTCTGATACGGAAAGTGCAAACTCTTCTACATTAGATTCACCAAATCTTCGTGCAAACTCATTGAGAATCCAATCAGGTATGGAATAGCGAATAGAGAGATAATCAAAAAGATTGTCTTCTTTAGAGGGTAAGGGAATATCTTCAAATGTTTCAGGGAGTTTACGAAGAACAGCATTTACCATCCGGGCTAATCCAGCATGAGTAAATACATGAGCAAGGTCTACAGATGTATGTACCGCAGCCGGAATAGTTACCGTATTACAAAAATAAAGTTGGAATACGGCCATTCTTAATATGTAAAGAATGGGTCGAGGGAGTGTTTCCAGTGGATAGTCAAGATGTTTGGAAAGGATGTAATCAAGAAGATTGAGATTTCGAACCGTTCCATAGACAAGGTGTGCAAAGAAACGGCGACCTCTTGTACTGTAATTTTTCCGTTTAAGTGTTCTCGAAATACATTCATCTATGGGTAATTTACTTGACTCCCACCGTAAGAAGGTGTTTATTGCACCTACACGAACTATGTCTACATTTTTAGTTTTAGCCATCTTCTAAAAAATCCTCAAAGACTTCATCTATACACATGGGTTTACCATTAATATACTCATTGAAAGGCAAAGGTTTCCTATTTGGGGCTTGAAGGGTGCAAATTCCAATGAGTCCCTTCCCCGTTTTTACTATACATTTATCTTTGAGAATATCCACTATGGTTCCCGGCTTTTTATCCTTATAAGCATTATCTTCTATCTCTACCAATTCTGTTTTATGTATTCTTACTATATCATCCTTGAATTTTGTAAATGCGATAGGCCAGGGTAAACATCCCCGAACACAGTTATGTATCCTTAATGCAGGCAAAGCCCAATGAATTATACCGTCTTTCTTTTCGATAAGATGACAATATGTAGCCTTTGAACTATCTTGTGGAATAAAAATAGCCTTTCCTCTTTCAATAAGCCCAATGGCTTCAATTAGTAAATCTGCTCCCAGAATGGATAGTCTGTGAGAAAGTTCTTCAGCGTTCTCGTTAATATCTATATTTGTCCGTTTTTGTAACAAAATGTCCCCTGCATCCATCTCCATAGATATTTTTATTATAGTTACACCTGTTTCAGTATCTCCTTCTAATATCGCTGTCTGAATAGGGGAAGGACCTCTCCATCTCGGCAGGAGACTTGGATGTAAATTTATAATGTATCCCAATGAAGGAAGTTTTAGTAAATCTTCTTTTAAAAGACGACCATAAGCAACTACTACTCCAAGGTCTGGTTGAAGTTCTTTGAAAACTTGTAAGGAGTGAGCGTCATTGACCTTTTCAGGTTGGAAAACAGGAATACCTAATTTTTCTGCTTCTACTTTAATAGGTGGAGGAGTAAGCCGAAGGTGTCTACCCCTGGGTCTATCAGGTTGACATACTACTCCTACAACAGAGTAATGAGTGTGAATCTTTTGTAAAGATGGGATTGCAATTTCCGGTGTGCCAAAAAAGAGTATTTTCACTAATCTATCATTCCCGGGATTTCAATGCCGCCTGTTATCTCTTTCATTTTCTCTTTAGCGATAGCCTTTACTTTTTCAGAGGTTACATTAAAGGCAGATAGTATAAGTGCTTCCATTAAAGATTTATCGTTCATCCCCTCCGCAAACAGTTCATCGGAAAGAGATATACTTATAACTTCAAATTTTCCATTCATTTTTACCTTTACCAGTCCTCCACCTGCTTCACCTTCAATTTCTAATTTGGCTAAATCTTCTTTCAAAGACTCAATCTTTTGTTTGACTTGCACAGCTTCTTTTAACAGTCCACCCAACTGGGAAAAATCTTTAAAATTAAGCATAATAGTCCTTACATATCCAGTTTAAATTAAATTGATATTTTATCTAAAAATGGGGTAATAAAGCAAAGTTTGTATAAAAAGTAATAAAAGAACACAAATCTTATGCTTTACTTTCTTGTTTACTACATTTTGCTAAAATACTATAAGGAGATTTGTAGGGTGTGGAACTATTTAGAAAGTTAAAATTAGGTAATTTTGCCAAGCCTCAAAAAAACAGTAGAAATATTCTTATTTACAGTGTAAACCTTGTTCAAGTGATAATCACACTTTCTATATGTCCCATTTCTTTTGTCTTTGGAAAATAATAGGGTTATAATACCGCAATAAATAAAAGGATTATGGCTATGAAAAAAGCAGAGATTGAGTTAATAAAAGAGTTTATGGGAGAAATTTCATCTTATATTGTAGATATGTATAAAAAGAAGGAAGAAGTTACTGTATCTACAAAAAAAGATGAGACAGATTTTCTAACGGAGGTTGACCTTTTTGTCCAAAAATCTTTTGTTAAAAGGGTTAAGGCAGAATTTCCTGATGATATCGTTGTTGGAGAGGAAGCAGGATTATCCAATTATCCTGAAAATTACGAAGGTCGTGCGTGGATAATAGACCCCATTGATGGCACGGCTAATTTTGTTCGGAGTTATTTTCCTGCCTTTGTGGTAGCCGTTGCTTTTGCGAATAAAAGGGAATTGTTAAGTTCAGGGGTTCTGGTACCTATCACAGGTGATATGTTTTTTGCAGAAAAAGGAAGTGGTGCTTTTGGTAATGGAAATAGAATGCAGGTTTCTAAAAAAGAGAGATTGAGTGAAAGTTGCATACATCTTGATTTTGGTAAGAGGTCTTTAAGGAAAGAAAGGTTACTTTACTTTATTGAACCCCTTCTAACTGTAGGTCAAGTTAGGTGTATGGGTTCTGCGATTTTATCATTAGTTCAGGTATCTTTAGGGATTGCAGATGGATATGTCCATGCTTCCTTGCGACCCTGGGATTATGCCAGTGGGCAATTGATTCTTGAAGAGGCAGGTGGAAAAATCACCCAGACAGATGGCTCACCTCTTCAACTATTTGGGGATAATAAGGGAATTATTGCTTCCAATGGCTATATTCATGAGGAATTACTTCAGGTTATTAACAAATCTCTGGAGAAATATGAGGAATTAAGGAGAATTTAAGATTCTTTTTATTGCTTCGGGTTTAGCATGGACGGCATCATAAAAATCGGTTGGAGCGCATCCACATTTTAAGGCATCATAACTTCCATAAAAGGGTATATCCAGAGAAGTAAAAACATCTTTCATACATTTTTCAACATCAATAATAATTTTGTATATTTTGTTCTGACATAAAATTTCATAGGAACGAGGATGGATAGGTATCAGAATTACTTTTACCTGAACACCGTCTTCCTTTACCATTTTGAGAAATTTTTCAAAAATTATCTTTCGCGTAGAGTCTAAATTCCTATAGTTGACCAATCCTTCAGGGTGCTTGAAAGCATATCTTTCTGCTTTTAATTCAACTTCGCGTTGTGTCTTCTGCTTACGGGAGGATTCATAAATAATACTTCCATCAGGGCGAACAACCTTCTCTTCAGTCTCATAATCTTTTATAGGTGCTGGACGCGGAAGTTTTCCTACAACTAAAGCAGGAAGGTAGCGCATAGATTCGTGAAAATAGCCAGGGGATAAGATTTGCAAATATCTGGGGTCTATCCATTGAACAACTACATCAGTTAAAGTCGTGTGTTGTTTTATTTGCATCCTTTCGAGGGCATGTTGAAATTCCTGGTAGAAATGAAATGCACTTTTGGCATATCCGTTAAAGTAGTGTAAGTCAGGACACAAAATAATTTCTTTAGGAAGTTTATTCGATTCGTAAAGAATTTGATAATTGACGATAATGTCTTCTAAATTAGCCGAAGGAAGGCTATAATTCAGCAAGAATTGGTCTGGAAAGAATGAAGAATCTATAACCATAGCACGACTTGAACCGAGAACCACAACATCTGGTTTACGATTCAACGAGAGTGTTCGTTCTTTTATTATTTTCCGATAATCTACATTTATAGCATTTATGACCCCATAACCCTCATTAAGCCACTGTGCAATTTGTTTCTCCTGAGATTTTCGCAATAAACCCGAAGGGTCAACCAGTATATTTACACCTAAAAAGAACAGAAAGAAAGGAAGTAATAAGATGATGGGAAGTATATTTAGCCAAAATGATTTTCTCATAATGTTCCTTTAAAATTGAAAATAAATAAAGGGTGAACTATTCCAGACGCCATAAAATGCGAGTATAAATAGGAGAAGATAATATCCAGCCCACCGTATCACCATGTTTCTTTGTTCAAATTTCTCTCTTAAAGAAATACCAAACTCCTGAAATGCTTCTACTGCTATCAGGAATAATAAAGCAACAATAGCCACATGGAATTCCTGTTCCGTAGGCATTCCTAAACTGACTACAAAGTCGTCAAAATCCATTCCCTTTGTTGGGTGTGTCCAACCTTTTAATAAATGAGACCAGATATAAAACACATCGCTTATTTTTTCTGCTCGAAATGAAACACCAAAGAATAAAAAGATAGAATAGGTTATAAGGATTTGTATTCCTTTATGAATTTTTGGAAAGTGAGTTAAGCCAATTTTCTTAACAATTGTTTTGCGTATATCCCCTGTTAATAAAGAAATTACCAGACATACTCCCATCGAAAACCCCCAGAATATATAAGTCCAATTAGCTCCGTGCCAGATGCCACTTAATGTGAAAACAATTATTAAGTTTTTACAGGTATTAAATACGCCATAACGGCTACCTCCTAGAGGGAAGAAGACATAGTCACGAAACCAATTCATCAATGAAATATGCCATCTTCGCCATAATTCTGGAGTTGACCGAGAGAAGTAGGGTCGTTCAAAATTCTGGATTAAGTTTATACCTAAAATTTTTGCTGAACCTACGGCAATATCCGAATAGCCAGAAAAATCACAGTATATCTGCCAACTTGAGAAAAGTATAGCGATAAGGAGTCCAAAACCTTCATGAGATTGGGGATTGGCAAAAACATAAGCAGACATCATTCCCAGACGGTCTGCAACTACGACTTTTTTAAATAACCCCCATGCCATAAGTTTTAACCCCTCACTAAACCGCCTTACATCAAAATCATGAAATTGTTTAAGTTGGGGAATAAGAGATTCTGCTCTCTCTATTGGTCCTGCTACTAATTGAGGGAAAAAACATACATATAACGCAAAATAACCAAAATGCTTTTCAGGAGGTAGTTTTCTACGATAAACATCTATGGTATAGGCTAACGATTGAAATGTATAAAAAGAAATTCCAATAGGCAAAAGCAAAGAAGAATAATGAATGTTTAAAGGGACATTAAAAAAATCGGATAGTTTTACCATGCTGTCCATAAAAAAATTGTAATACTTAAAAGTAAAAAGTATTCCAAGATTTATAAGTAAACTAACAGAGAGAATCATTTTCCTTTTATATTCTACTTCCGTTTTACCTAATAATAGCCCGATGAAATAATCCACTGAGGTCGTAGTAAGCAAGAGCAATACATAAATAGGTACCCATGCCATATAAAAGTAATAACTTGCAAGGAGCAACCACACCCAACGGAATCGGTAGGGTAATAAAAAATATACCGTAACAGCAATTGGAAAAAATATAGCAAAATGGACAGAGTTAAAAAGCATAGTTTATGAATATATTTATTTTAGTTTGTTGTTATTTGTTAGTATTGGCGCAATAAATGTTACTTCATTAAATTTAAGAAAATTTTTAATCATATATTTTATACATTCTACTCCTCCGTTATTTACTATTAGCCTTTGACAACAAAATTTATCAATTTACCAGGAACATATATCTCCTTGACAATTTGCTTTCCTTGTAAATAAGGTAAAATTTTTTCTTCGCAACGGGCTTGCTCTAATATTTCTTTATCGCTCAAAGTTGTGGAAATGGTTATTTTTCCTCTTAACTTTCCGTTTACCTGTATGGGTATTTCAATAACATCTTCTTTTATAAAATTAGAGTCGTATTCAGGCCACGGTTCATAAGTCAAGGTTTTGGAGTGCCCCAGCCGTTGCCATATTTCCTCTGCTATATGAGGAGCAAAAGGTGCAAGGATAAGAATAAATTTTTCTCCAACCTGCTTATCTATTTTCTCGATTTTGTTTGCTAAATTTACAAATTCCATCATCTTTGCAATAGCAGTATTGAACTGAAGCCGTTCAATGTCTTCTGCTACTGATTTAATTGTTTTATGAAGTTCCCTTATGATTGTTGAATCGCCGCCTGTTTCTACAAATTTTGATGTAATATTTCCATTGTCATCAATAAATAGACTCCATATCCTCCTCAAAAAACGGTAGACCCCTTGAATCCCTTCATCTGTCCATGGCTTGTCTCTTTCTAAGGGTCCCATGAACATTTCATACATACGCATAGCGTCCGCACCATATTTTTCAATTACCTCGTCAGGATTGACCACATTATAACGGGATTTACTCATCTTTTCGATTTTCGTTTCGAGGAGAATATCTGTGCCTTTTACAAACCATTGTCCCTCTCTTTGTTCGACCTGATGCGGATAATAGTATTTTCCATTTTTATCCTGATAGGAATAGGCAAGTATCATACCTTGATTGAATAATTTTTTAAAAGGTTCACTTGTAGATACATAACCTGCATCATAAAGAACTTTGTGCCAGAATCTTGAATAGAGAAGATGTAAAACGGCGTGTTCTGCTCCACCAATATATAAGTCCACAGGCATCCAATATTGTTCTGCTTCTTTTGACCATGCCTCTTTGTCATTTTGGGCATCCACAAATCTTAGAAAATACCAGCAAGAGCCAGCCCATTGAGGCATGGTGTTAGTCTCACGCTTTGCAGGTTGTCCTGTTTCTGTGTCAACCGTATGTACCCAATCCTTAGCACGCGCCAGAGGAGGCTCTCCTGTTTCGGTCGGTTTATAATTATCCAGTTCAGGCAACAAAACAGGCAGGTCTTTTAGAGGGACTGTCTTTACAGTGCCATCTTGTAATCGGATAATTGGGAAAGGTTCACCCCAATATCTTTGCCGTGAGAAAAGCCAATCTCGTAGTTTGTAATTTACAGTGGCTTTGCCTAAATTATTTTCTTCTAACCATTTTGTAATTTTCTTTTTGGCGACAGGAACAGATAAACCATTAATCAGGAGTGAGTTTACTAATACTCCGTCGCCTGTATATGCTTCTGTTGTAATATCTCCACCAGAGACAACCTCAACAATGGGCAAATTATATTTCTTTGCAAATTCATAATCGCGGGTATCATGAGCAGGAACAGCCATAATAGCGCCGTAGCCGTATTCTGCCAAAACATAATCTGCAACCCAAATAGGAACTTTTTCATTGTTGACAGGATTGATAGCGTAAGCACCTGTAAAGACACCCGTTTTTTCTTTTTCTTCTTTCATTCGTTCTTGAGCGCTTTTTCGGGCTGCTTGCTCAATATACTGTTTTACTTCGTCCATGTATTCAGGTTTTGTAATTTGTAATACAAATGGATGTTCAGGTGCTAAAACACAATAGGTAGCACCAAAGAGAGTATCAGGCCTTGTAGTAAATACAGTGAGTATATTATTAGTGTCCTCAATACGAAAATAGACATCGGCTCCTTCACTTCTACCAATCCATTCTCGTTGCATGGCAATAATTCCCGGGGGCCAATCCAATTCATTCAAGCCTTCAAGCAATTTTTCTGCATACGCTGTAATTTTCAGCATCCATTGTCGCATCATTCTTTTTTCAACGGGGTCACCTGTTTCCACATATTTGCCATCTTTGACCTCTTCATTTGCCAGAACCGTCCCAAGTGCAGGGCACCAATTAACTGGGGCTTCCGTCTCGTAGGCTAATCCGCGTTCAAATAAAATAATGAATATCCATTGTGTCCATTTATAATAAGAAGGGTCAGTCGTATTGATTTCACGGTCCCAGTCATAAGAAAGTCCCAGAGCCTGAATTTGTTTGCGGAAGGTATCGCAGTTCTTTTTTGTCACAATAGCAGGATGTTCCCCTGTGCGAACGGCATGCCGTTCCGCAGGCAAACCAAAAGCATCCCAGCCCATAGGATGTAAAACATTGAACCCCTTCATTCGTTTATATCGTGCCACTATATCCGTAGCAGTATATCCCTCCGGATGTCCAACATGAAGACCATCTCCACTGGGGTAAGGGAACATATCCAGAATATAGTATTTCGGTTTAGAATGGTCAATTACAGATTTGAATGTTTTATTTTCTAACCAATATTTTTGCCACTTTTTTTCTATTTCGTTGTGGTTATATATCCCATTAGACATATAAACAGACCTCCGTCAAATATTTGTTCTTTATTAAAAGGTGGAAAGAAATTAACAAATTATAACAATTTTTTAGTAAATATACATAAATGAATCGTAAAGATAAAAAAGGAATTACATTGCTGTTGATTTTTTTCTCTTTGTTTTTGTTAGATTAGGGAAGACAAGTTCGAAAACCTGTTTCACATTATCTACAAAATGAAAAGTCATTTTTTCTTTTATCTCTGCTGAAAGTTCTTGTATATCCTTTTTATTTTCTTTGGGCAGAATCACATGGTTAATATCTGCCATATGAGAGGCAAGCAATTTCTCGCGGATACCACCGACAGGTAATACTTTGCCTGTAAGTGTAATCTCGCCGGTCATGGCAATCCCTTCTTTAATCGGTTGTTTTAGCAGTGCAGATAGAAGGGAGACAGCAATGGTTATCCCTGCTGACGGACCGTCTTTGGGTATAGAAGCCTCAGGAGCATGTATATGTATATCTAATTGTGTATAAAAGTTGGGAGGTAGATGGAAAAAAGATGAATTGGCACGAATATATGTCAATGCCGCCTGGGCAGATTCTGTCATAACGGAACCTAATTGCCCTGTGCAAAGTAGACTCCCTTTGCCTTTCATTATGCTTGTTTCTATTATTTGTATAACTCCACCATAAGGAGTCCATGCCAATCCTACGGCAACCCCTTCTGTAAGGTTTTTTGACATTTGAACTCGGGAATAGATAGGAGGACCTAAAATATTTTCAATTTCTTCAATGGTAATAATAATGGGGGTTTTCCTTGTTTTTGTTACAACCCATCGTGCAACTTTACGAACGATGGCTGCGATTTGGCGTTCCAGTTCACGAACCCCTGACTCTTCAGTGTATTTGGAGATTAGATGATTGATAGATTCCGGATTAAAGATAATATTTTTCTTATTCAAACCTGCAGATTTGATTTGTTTAGGGATTAAATGCCTACAAGCAATCTCATGCTTTTCTTGAAGAGTATAACCGGGAATTTTGATAATCTCCATACGGTCATAGAGAGGGGGAGGAATATCATATTCATAATTGCCTGTGGCAATAAAAAATACTTCAGATAAATCGAACTCTACATCAAGATAATGGTCCATAAAATATTTATTTTGTTCTGGGTCTAATACTTCGAGTAATGCGGATGAAGGGTCTCCACGAAAATCGTTTCCGATTTTATCTATTTCATCAAGAACAAAAACGGGATTTTTTACTTTAGATTTCTTTATGTTTTGTATAATTCTACCCGGCATAGAAGCCACATAAGTCCGCATGTGCCCTCTAATTTCCGCTTCATCTCGAATACCGCCTAATGACATTCGAATAAATTTTCGATTTAATGCTGATGCAATAGAATTTCCTAAGGAAGTCTTTCCTACGCCCGGTGGACCTACAAAACATAAAACAGGACCTTTTGTTAAATTACCACCTAGAATTCGGATGGCAAGAAAGTCTAATATCCTGTCTTTTACTTTTTCTAAACCGTAATGGTCGCGGTCCAATATTTTTTTTGCAAGGTCTAAGTCCATTCGGTCTTTAGTCCTTTTGTTCCAGGGTAGGCTACATAGCCATTCCACATATTCTCTAATGGTAGAAGATTCTGGACTGAACGACTGTAATTTTTCCAACCGTTTGACTTCAGAAGTGACTTTTTCTAAGACATGAGGAGGTAAGTTAGATTTCTTTATAAGTTTATTTAATTCATCACTATCCGAAAAGTAATCAGACACATTTTGTAAATCTAAAGATGAGTCTTCGGATTCATCTAAAACCCATGACTTTGCATCTTCTTCAAGATAACCTTTTAATCGAGATGTAATTTTTCTTTCGTTTTGCAAAATCAAATTTTCACGCCGCAAAATCTTTAAGATTTTGTTAAATAAAGTTCTTATGGATGTCGTTTCCAATAAGTTTTGTCTTTCGTCTGTGGATATATGAAGGTGAGTGCTTATAATATCAGCAAAAATTTCATAAGAAGAACACTCACGAATAGTATTAAGCACTTCTATCGGAACTTTTGAATTTTCAATGCAGTAAATTTCAAATTCTTTTAGGATAATGGAATGGAGAGCCTTGAGATGATAGTCGTTTTGTGTGTTTTGTTTTTCAATTTTAAGGTGTAATGGCTCTATTTTCGCGATGAGGTAGGGGTCTACCTGTGTCCATTCTATTACTTTCCCTCGATATAATGTTTCTATAAAAATTTTTAGAGTATTATTAGGCAAAGCAAGGGTTTGCTGTAATTGAGCAACGACACCAATTTCGGAATATGAATGTTCCTCTTTATTATCTGACCCCTTTACTTTGCTAAGAGTTATAAACAGCAACTCAGAAGTGTGCATAGATTCCTGAATAGCCTGGATTGACGACTCCTTTGAAACTAAAATAGGTACAGTAGATTTGGGAAACAAAACGATGTCTGTTACAGGAAGAACGGGCATCGTCTTCAAATCTGAAAGAGTTATTGAAGATTTTATTGTTTTTTGCCTATGTGAACTCATACAGAACTCCCAAAATCATACTTTTTTCTGATGTAATTAGAATACCACAAAAAGAAACACTTATTAACAGAGGGGTAAAAAGTTCTATTATAAAGTATTTGATTTGAAATACTAAGCAGAAGCCGTGTTCTTATTTTTTATTTCACTTTTTGAATGGATATCGTCATGTTTGTAAACGAAAAGGGGTTCTTCTGATTTCGCAATTACACCGGGAGTGATGATGCACTCCTGAATGTCTTTTCTTGAAGGTAAATCAAACATAACATCTAACATTATTTCTTCTAAAATGCTACGAAGACCCCGAGCACCTGTTTCTCTCTTAATAGCATATTCTGCAATTGCTTTAATTGTTTCTTCAGGAAAATTAAGTTTCACATTTTCAAGTTCAAAAAGCTTTTCATATTGCTTGGTAATAGCATTTTTGGGCTCGGTAAGAATTTTCTTTAAGTCGTCTGTTGTAAGTTCATGAAGTGTAGCCACTATTGGGATTCTACCTACAAATTCAGGAATCATACCAAAAGAAATTAAATCCTCAGGTTTAACCATAGCCAGCAACTCACCCAGCCTAAAATCTTTTTTGGATTTAATCTCGGCATTAAATCCGATAATATTTTTCCCAACGCGTTTCTGAATGATTTTTTCTAAACCGTTAAAAGCACCGCCACAAACAAACAAAATATTGCGTGTGTCTACCTGAATGCACTCTTGTTGAGGATGTTTTCTGCCCCCTTGGGGTGGAACATTAGAAATAGTTCCTTCTAATATCTTCAACAGGGCTTGTTGAACACCTTCGCCTGAGACATCGCGGGTGATAGAAGGACTGTCACTTTTCCTGGCAATTTTGTCAATTTCATCTATGTAAACAATGCCTGTTTCTGCACGCGCAATATCAAATTCTGCATTTTGTAAAAGTTTCAAAATTATGTTTTCAACATCGTCGCCTACATAGCCGGCTTCCGTAAGGGTCGTTGCATCAACAATAGCAAAAGGCACATCCAACATCCTTGCTAATGTCTCCGCAAGTAATGTTTTTCCACTGCCTGACGGACCTATGAGTAATACATTGGACTTTTGTATTTCTACTCCTTGTATTTCTCCTCCATAAGCAATCCTTTTATAATGATTATGCACCGCAACAGATAAAATCCGTTTTGAAAGTTCTTGTCCAATAACATATTGGTCTAAAAACTCTTTAATTTCTTGCGGTGTAGGAACTTTTACCGTATGTCTATGCTTTTTGCGGTTCTGGTCGTCCCTAATAATATCCGCACACAGTCGGACACATTCATCACATATATTAACATCCGGTCCGGCAATTAGTTTGGAAACTTCATTATGTTTTTTTCCACAGAACGAGCAGGTCGGAATTTCTGATTTAATCCGTTGTTGATTCATAGATTACTCCAAAAACTTTATCAATACATTTATAATATAATACCACAATTTAAGATTAAAGGTTACATTAAATCATCACGATTAAACCATTATATACTATTTTAATACTTTTGTCAAGAAATTACCCCCCTGGAAAACTCGTTTAAAATAATAATGGCGTTCCCGGAGGGAGTTGAACCCCCAGCCTCTTGGTCCGTAGCCAAGCGCTCTATCCAATTGAGCTACGGGAACACCGCATTAGAAAAAATCACAAGATTATAATATCAAATCTTAATAAATCTTTGCAAACAAGATATGGTATGTTTCAAAAAACTTTAGATGTTTATGTAATATTAAGGGTAAGAAAGAAAAGAAAACAAAATCAGTATTATCCACTAAAAAGTTAGGAAGAAAATGGAGACTTATGTTATAGGTAGACAAATCCTAATTTTAAACAGATACAGAAATTTTTCTAATATTTTTACCATACTTACCATACATTGGTGGTTTAATATGTAGAAACAAAAAATATCCGTTTAAATATTATTTCAGAATTTATAAATAAAATAAGTAAAAGGACGCAGAAAAACACATGAAAAGATTTTTAAAGATGGCTAAATTTTTGATAATTATGATTCTAATTGTATTTGTTTTATCAGAAATAATTCTTAATATATATATAATTTACTTTGCATCAAATAAGCAATTAGAAGAAATCGCCTCTATTCGACAATTATTTTTTTTAATGAATAAACATAAAACGAGATTTAGTCTGAGTCCTCATCCATATACACAATTTATAAGTGCGCCAAATTATGTAGATGGGTGTAATCAACATAATTCGGTTGGGATGAGAGGTGGCGAGATTACCGAGAAAAAAGATGGGGAAATATGGATAGCATGTTTAGGTGAGTCCACCACTTATGATTGTTATGTCGGATGCTGGGAAAATAGTTATCCGGCTCAACTAGAAAAAGCACTGAATAACCGTGGAATAAAGGCAAAAGTTTTGAATGCAGGTGTAAATGGCTGGACAAGTTTTGAAATCTTAATAGATTATGAATTACGAGTATGTAAATATCCTATAGACTATGTCATCTATTATGGAGGATTAAATGATATAACATTAACACGCATGGTTTATCCTGTTCCCAAAAATTACCGTGAACTTGATATATCCCAGGTCAGAGGTGGAATGGATATCGCCCTGAGTTATCCATTCTGGGAAAATTCGGCTGTCCTTAGAATATTAGGTGTAAAATTTTTTGGAAAATCAACTCATTATGATTTATTCATTTCTCAGCCCAAAGAAATAAATCGTCTAAAAGAATTTATGCTGCAATTAGTTAGCGGGAAATATCCGGATGGAATATTTAAACAAGCACCCATAGAAAAGATTTTAAGTATGAATCCTCCTGTATGGTTTGAGAATAACATAAGAAATATAATTTATGTATCGAGAGGCCGAGGAATTAAGCCTGTTCTATTAAGTTATATCTTTTATAATTCGCGAGATTATGATAAAAATTCACAAATTTCAATACCAGCCGAATTAGATAAGTTTTTAGATGTTCTATCTGTGGGTGTTGAAGAAATGAATAAGAAATTATATGAAGTAAGTCAGCAGGAAAATGTTCCCTTTTACGACTTACAGTCAGAGTATCCGAGAGAGCGTGAGTTTTTTAATGATTTCATCCATAATAGCGACAAAGGGGCAGAGTTAAAAGCACAACTTGTTTGTGAATATTTAATAAAAGAGGTCCTTCCATCACCGTAAGTTGTCTATACCATATTTCAATATGGTTGCTAAAAAGATAGATATGTTTTGGACGCGTACATATCTTTAATATCTATAAAGATTTATATTATAATAAAACCGTTCATTTTTTAGGGTTAATTTTAAGCACAAAATTAATAAAGGGTGATGAAGTATGATAACAAGGGAAAGAGTCGAGAAACTTCAGAAAGAGGTTCAAAATCATTTATTCAATGAACTACTTCCGTTCTGGGAAACGCATGGTGTTGATGAAGAATATGGTGGCTTTTTGACATATTTTGACCGGGAAGGACGACCTACAGGTGAAACAAAGAAGACACTTATCTGTCAGACAAGAATGATTTATACCTATTCTTCGGCACATAGAGCCAATCTTGGCAATGGTAAATACTTGAAGATTGCCCAACAGGGTGTTGAATTCTTAAAAAAACATTTTTGGGACCCTGAATATAAAGGTTGGATTTGGATTACAGAAAGAGACGGAACACCTATAGACAAAAGCAAGATTATGTATGGACAGTCTTTTGGTATATATTCGTTAAGTGAATATGCAATGGCATCCGGCGATGAAGAAGCACTGGAACTTGCTGAAGAAACATGGCGGACGATAAAAGCACAGGCAGTTGATATTGCTCATGGAGGATTTGGAGAATTTTTTGAATATAACTGGAATCCAAAACCGCCAGGTGTATACGGAGGAGATAGAAAATCCTTTGATGTGCACATGCACTTAATGGAGGCTTTTACAAATCTTTACGAGGCAACCGGCTCATTAAAGCATAAACAGGATACCCTGAATGTAATAAAACTTATATTTGACCATATAATTCATCCAGAATTTGGAACAGGAATGGCACAATTTAGTTTTGACTGGAAACCTTTGAGAGCAATTATCTTTAAAAATGTTTGGGGCTCGGATAGGGACGCAGATGAGTCTGAAGGTAGACCGTTAAACAATACAAGTTTTGGACATAATGTGGAGTTTTGTTGGCTTTTAATTCATGCCTTGAACATACTCGGTGAAAGTGTAGAACCTTACAAAGAAAAGATGAAGAAGATGTTTGACCATTGTTTGAAATATGGTATTGACTGGGAAAGAGGTGGCGTATTTTGTGAGGGACCAAACGATGGACCAGCACGCGAACGGAATAAAGAATTCTGGCAACAAGCAGAGACAATGACTGCTATGCTGGATGCTTATCTACTATTTGGTGATGAGAAATATCTTGATGCTTACGAAAATGTTCATCGTTTTGTGATGGATTATGTGATAAATCATGCCGTAGGAGAGTGGTTCCCTCTGCTGGACGAGAATAATAATGTTCTCTGGGATTACATGGCGCATGCGTGGAAAATTAACTATCATACAGTCCGTGCATCTATTCAATCTGAAAAGCGACTATCAAAAATCTTAAAACAGATTAGCCAATGAGAAAATATATGCCCTTTATGCGATAAATAGATGTTTATATTTAATAAGCCTATACTTGGGTATTCGGGTGGAGGTAACTAAAAAACATAATATATTTCAAAGAGATTTTACTCTCTTACCTATCCTTATCTTATTAGGCTTTATTACAAGGCTTTTTCATATTACAGAACAATCTCTCTGGCATGAAGAGTTCGTTTTTATTGCAAATGCCCGAGTTTGTGATTTTTTTTCTAACTTACAACTTTTATATTTCAATGTCCCGGATTACGGAATATCCCCTGGGGGTGCTGTTCTTTATTATTTTTGGGTAAACCTTTTTCCAAATCAAATCTGGGTGTGGAGACTCCTTCCTATCCTGTTCGGCATTTTTTCCATTGTTTTGCTTTATTATTTTGGAAAATCTATTGGAGGTGTTAAAGTAGGTTTTTTGGCAGGATTGATTATGACTCTGTCACCAATAAATATATTTATTCATCAAGAACTAAAAAGTTATTCTTTCCTGTTATTCCTATCTTTACTCTCCTGGTTTTGCTTGTATAAATACATTTTTTCAGATAGCCAAAAAAAATTATGGTTGTCCTTAGGTGCAATTTCAAATTTACTGTTGCCATGGTTTCATGTATTGTATTTACTTGTTCCTTGTTTACAAATCATATTCATTTTTATCTTTAAAAATATAACAATCAGGGACAAATGTAAATGGGTCCTTTTTTCTGTTCTTTCTCTAATTATTTTTGCTATGTATCTATTTGTGCTAAACCCATCTTTTTATAACAGTCTTTTATTAGAAATAGAGCACCTAACTCCTAAATTTATTCTTACATCTATTTTAGGTAATGACTGTATGTCGTTAAGCAACGAACTTTTGCCTGAGTGGAAGACAAACGATATAAATATCATTCACAATGTATTTTGGAGATTTATAATACAAAACTGGCTTTATATAGACCTAATTTTAATAGGATTGACTACTGTTTTTGTGGTTACTTTTCTGTTATATATTGTTATGGGTATAAGAAAAAAAGAATGGGATTACAAATATAAGAGTCAATTGATTTATGTATCACTTCTTTTCTTTGTTCCTCCTATTTTCCTTTTAATGTTAAGGGTCCTTTTTAATCTTTCCATTTTTCTTCCACTTTATTTTTATTACACGGTCCCTATACTCTATCTCATTATTTCCTTTACCATAAGTAAGTGTATGAAACCATATTTGACGAATATACTCGCCGTTATACTCATTATTTTATACATAATTCAGTGCTTGGGTCTTATATCATTTAATATTCGTCCTGACTATAAAGACGCAGTAGAATATATTGACAAAAATGCAAAGAAAGAAGATATTATCTACGATTTGCAATTAGGAACAAACTTTTTTGAGGTTTGGAGACTTTACAATCAACGAGAAGATATAACATTCCATCCTGCTTTTTCGCTCCAGTTAATTGCCGATAGTGTTTATGAAAATTTATTAGAATCGGATACCCAGAAAAAGTCTGTTTGGGTGTTAATGGAAACTACTATTCTTACCTGGTTTTATAACTATGACCCAACTGTGGCATTGATAAAGTATCTTCAACCCATAGGAATGAAAGTATCGCTAAAGCCTTTCCCGGGTATGTTTAATCTCTATGTTGTTAAAATAGAAAAAGACTCCTTAAATTTGCATGAGAAACCTTTACCCCAAATTCCGTCTATTTCTAATGTAAACTATCAGGATTTATTAAAAGATTTTGGAATAGAGACAGAGGATAGAGAGGTAAATAGAAAAAATATGGAAATACTTCAGAAATATATTACAATTTGGCCACCTATCTATTCATATCACTCTGTAATCGTTTTGAGTGAAATGATAAAAGATAAATACTTTATTCTTGCGGAAGGAATGGCTAATTATCTACTAAAAGAATATCCAGATTGGGGAATAATACATTTACTCAAAGCAATTGTCCTGTTCCAGACAGATAAATGTGATGCGTCAAAAGAAGAGATAAATAGGATGTTAGATACAGATATAGTTTTAAGGATGTTTTATAGAAAATTTTTTATGTCTCCATTAAATTGCGAAGAGGATACAATGTTAGACAATCATTTTTTGAATAATATAGAAAAGATAAAAAAGGAAGGTTATTTCTTAATTGGTAATGCACTTTTTTAATGAGTGTTAAAGATAAATATGGATTATAAAGCAATAAAAAATACCTATGGTAAAGAAAATAGAAGAGATTTATTATACTTAATCTTAATTTTATTGTTAGGATTTTTACTTCGTGTTTCCAACTTAAGATTCCAATCTATCTGGTTTGATGAATATGTCATTATTGCAAATGCCAAAATAACTACGCTTGGTGAGTATTTGAAGATACTCAAACTAAATAGTCCTGATTATGGCGTTTCTCCATTGGCAGGGATTATTTTTTATCTATGGATAAACTTGTTCCCGAATTTAGAATGGATATGGAGGCTTCTCCCTATTACCTTTGGGCTATTTTCTATTATAGTTTTATATTACTTCGGAAAATCTGTTGTTGGTAAAAAATCTGCACTTTTAGCATGTATTTTCTTTTGTTTATCTCCATTTAATATCTGGTTCCACCAGGAAATCAAATGCTATGCCTTTCTTCAATTTTTTGTACTGCTGGCTTTTTTCTCTCTGTATAAATTTATAGAAAACAAAAGGGGGAAATCGCTCTGGCTCATTATCGGTTTCCTATCAAATATGGTTATGCCCTGGTTCCATGTAGTTTATGCCACGGTTCCCATTTTTCAAATTCCGATAGTTCTCATCGCGGGAGAAAATGTTGGCTGGAAGAAAAAGATATACTGGATAAGCCAAAGTATACTTTCCATTTTTATCTGGATTATCTGGTTCTTTTATCAAAATCCATTTATGTATAACCTCGATTCTTCAAACGAAGAAAGGGCGAGTGTAGTTTTATTATTTAATCGTTTGTTTGGAAATGATTCAGTAGGCTTATCTGAAGAACTATTACCAGCGTGGAAAACAAATCTTAATTATCCTCTCAGCAACTTTTGGAATAGTCTGTTATCTTTTCAAAATATCTATGATAATTTTCTATCTATTATATTATTTCTTTCGTCTTTTATATTCTTAATCATTGTCTTGTTTAAATTTATAAAAAGTAAAAAGAAAGAAAATGGGGGTTCCTGGTACCTTTTCTGGATATTTCTGTGTCCTATCCTCTGTTTTCTTTTGCTCCAAATATTACTTCATAAACCCATTTTTCACCCACTATACTTTTTTTATCTCTTACCGATAATATATCTGTTTGCTTCTTCTACATTATTAGATATTCCAATAAAAAATGTTAGTAGAATCTTAACAGTATTTTTAATAGCACTGTTTATTGTTCAATCGCTAAGTTTTAATATGTTCAAAAACAGAACAGATTATAAAAATGCAATAAGATATATAGAAAAAAATGCAACAATAGGGGACAGTATATTAGGGCATAAATTTGCAACTTTTTGGGATGTGGGGAAAATATATAAGAAAAGGGAAGATTTAAATTTTATTCCATACTTTTCCTTTTATGATGTAGCAAATAGAGCAGAGAAAGAATTAAGAGACAAAACATCAGGTAATAATAACCGTGTCTGGATACTATGTGAATCTTACCCCGTAATGTGGTTTTGTCAATGTGACCCTATTACAATTTTAAACAATAACTTACAGTCTCAAGGATTCAATACTTTTTGGAAACTTTTCCCAGGCCATTATAATTTGTATGTAGGTTTAATAGAAAAAAAGGGGGAATTTGAAAATAATAAAGAGGAAAATGATGAAGAATTAAATTTAGGAAAGGTAGATTTTGGAAAAGTAGCAAAAGATTTAGGTATTCCAGAAACAGAAAAAAGTAAGTATGAAAAGTTATTAAAAGACAGTATTTTTTTCTGGCCTATGTCACCCTATATACTTAGTTTTTTAATCAATGATTTACTCATAGAAGGGGAATATGTTTTTGCAGAGAAGTTAATTGATTATATGATACGGGAATATCCAAACTATATAAATGGGACTTTTCTAAAAGCAGTTTATGAATACAAAATTGGCAATATTGAAAAGTCTAAGAACTTATTTGATGAAATCTGGAAAATGAATAAAGATTATGAAGCAATCTACAAACCACTTGTGTCGCCAATTTTTAGTCAACAGGACAATGTGGAAGAGATAAATAAAACCTTCAAAACACTCAAAAAGTATGAAAATGATGGCTTTGTATTATTGACACAAGGCTTATTGTCTTTGTATGTAGATAAAGTAAGAATAAAAAGTGGTAATTGAACATCGAGAAATTATATATTTTATTAATGTGTTATGATAATAAATATCAATTAATCCTTTAACTAAAAGAGTATTTCTTTTTATATTTAATGAACAACAATAAATTAAGAATAGTTTTAGTCAATCTTGGTTTTCGCAGGGCGATGTATCCATTAGTTACTCCGCCTATGGGCATTATGTCTCTTGCTGCTTATTTGCGGAAGGAATTGGATGTCGAGATTAAACTTATTAACCAGAGATTAGACAATTTATCTACCGAAGATTTGACGAAGGAAATTTCCGATTTTAATCCAGATATTGTAGGGTTAGGGACACTAACAATTTTTTCTTATCTAATAGATGATATTTCAAAGATTGTAAAGGAAAGGCTTCCAGATGTCTGGATTTTAATAGGTGGACCACATGCTTCCTCAGTAAGAGGAGAGATATTTAACGAGTTTAAGGAGATAGATATAGTAGTTCCTGGTGAAGGAGAGGTAGCATTAAAGCATATAGTAGAGAGTTATCCTGAGCGTGAGTCTTTGAAAAATATCCCGGGTATAGTATGGAAGAACAAGGATGGAGAGGTTATAGAAAATCCCGGTGTTCTTCCCGTAGTTGAAGATTTGAATCAATTACCTATTCCTGCGTATGACCTGATAGATTTAACAAAATATTGGAAACGGCAATCCATGGCACCAATTCCATTTCGCAAGTATGCGTCAGTAGTTAGTAGTCGGGGTTGTCCGTATCAATGTATGTGGTGTCATAGGATATTCGGGAGAAAAATTCGTATGTATTCCGCGGAGAGGATAGTAGAAGAGATTGAATATTTACAAAATAAATATAGGATTAACGATTTTGAATTTTTGGATGACAATTTTAATTTTGATAGTAAAAGGGTACTTGATTTTTCCGAGTTAGTATCTAAGAAAGGGTTAAAATTTAAGGCGGCTTTCCCAAATGCTATTCGAGCAGATTTGGTTACAGAAGAGGTTGCAGAAGCCTTTTACAATTTTGGTACCTATATGTGTTCGTTTGCATTAGAGACAGGTTCACCTCGATTACAAAAGTTTACACATAAAAATTTAGACATTCCCAAATTCTTAAACGCAATAGACATGATGACAAAGAAAAAAATATATGCAAATGGATTCTGTATGATGGGTTTTCCGACAGAGACCGAGGAAGAACTTCAAATGACTATAGATGTGGCAGATGGGTCAAGTTTACATACTGCAAGTTTTTTTACAGTTATACCATTTCCTGGAACCCACCTCTATGATTGGGTAAAACAGAATAAATCCGAAAAACTGAAAGATTTGAGATATACAGACCTCGATTTTGCGGATGCAAGAATAAATTTAACAGACCTACCAGATGAAGTGCTATTTGATTATCAGAGAAAAGCAAATAAAAAATTCTATACTAACCCCAAACGAATAGTTAGATTAATAAAAGATTATCCTAAACCATTCTCTTTAGTCGTATATGCACCTATATATTTTTATAGAGTAACTAAGGGATTGTTAAACATATAAGTAAAATCAAATAATTATCATTATTAATATTAATATTACATAAATATATTTGATAAAAATCGGCTGTTTGGTTTATTATAAGTAACTGTTCCTTCTTGAAACTTTTCACACTTATTGATGGAGAATTATTGTTTTCATGAAAAAATTGTTATTCGGTAATGAAGCAATTGCATTGGCAGCACTTCATGTAGGTATCAATTTAGGTTCGGGCTATCCAGGAACGCCGTCAACAGAGATTTTAGAGTATTTTTCTGAATTTGGCGGAAAAGCGCAATGGTGTCCGAACGAGAAGGTAGCCTTAGAAGTGGGTATCGGTGTGGCTTATGCTGGTGGAAAATCATTAGTTACGATGAAGCATGTTGGACTGAATGTGGCTTCTGACCCACTTTTTACCGTTGCCTATACAGGTGTGGCTGGGGCATTAGTCGTAGTTTCCGCAGACGACCCGGATATGCACTCCAGCCAAA
This sequence comes from uncultured Nitrospirales bacterium, assembly GCA_964549105.1. Classification (GTDB taxonomy): domain Bacteria; phylum Hydrogenedentota; class Hydrogenedentia; order Hydrogenedentales; family Hydrogenedentaceae; genus Hydrogenedens. The sequence continues at coordinate 12,600 of CAZJTZ010000015.1, read as the reverse complement.
ATGAGCAGGATAATCGTAACTATGCCCGCGCTGCGGGTGTGATGATGTTAGAACCGTGTGATAGTCAGGAGTGCTACGATTTTTTGATAGAAGCAGTCAGATTGTCCCACGAGTGGGGATTGCCTGTGCTTCTGAGGCCTACGACAAGGGTTTGTCATTCTAAGTCAATTGTCGAATTTGAAGAGACGGAATACAAACCTGTTTTCCCAGAACATTACCAGCCCGATAAGCAGGGAAGAGTAATGATACCCGGCTACGCGAGAATTGCACATCGAAGGCTTCGTGAAAAATTAGCCAAAATTAAAGAGTGGAACAATACCTCAAATCTGAACAAGGAAACAATTAAGTTTCAGGATTTGGGCATTATCACCTCAGGAGTTTCCTACTTGCATGTATTAGAAGCAGAATCCAATGCCTCTGTCTTAAAAATCAGTATGAGTTATCCTTTCCCATCAGAAAAGGTGCGTTCCTTTGTGCAGAAGCATAAGCGTTGTATCGTGATTGAAGAAGGCGACCCCTATCTTGTTGAAAATTGCCGATATCATAAAATTCCTGTGGATGAAAAACCCGAAATGTATAGATTTGGTGAATTAAATGTAGTTCGTGTGCGTAGGATATTGCAAGGCATAACAACACCTGAGCCACCTGTAGTAAGAGGCAAACCACCGAGACTATGCGATGGTTGTCCACATCGTGCTACATTCACAGTTTTGGCAAAGTTAAATTGTATTGTAGCAGGAGACATCGGTTGTTATACATTGAGCGTATTACCCCCATTCCAATCCACAGACACATGTGTTTGTATGGGTGCAAGCATTGGAGTAGGACTTGGTTTACGCCATACCTTGCCGCCTGAAGAGGCGAAACGGGTCGTAAGCGTAATTGGCGATAGCACATTTATCCACAGCGGAATCCCCGGTGTAACGGAGATGGTCTACAATCCACCTTCTACTGGGCATGTTATCGTTGTCCTTGATAATAGAACAACGGCTATGACAGGTATGCAGGAACATCCCGGCACAGGCAGAACATTAGACCACAAGCCTACAAATCAAGTAAAGATTGAGGATGTAGCAAAAGCCATAGGAGTAGAAAATGTGGTTGTAACCGAACGAGTTTCAGATTTTCAAAAGGAGATATTGCCTGCTCTGGAAAATGGCAAAACAAATCTGATTGTAATGAGAAAAACCTGTGCATTAGCAAAGAAAAAGATTGAAAAGTTAGAAGAAAAGCAACTTGAAGGAGAAATTTGTGATGCAAAATCATAAAGTTATAAATGTCATTTTAGCAGGTATAGGTGGAACAGGGGTCATTTTATCGTCAAATATTGTTGCAGATGCAGCGTTTTATGCAGGTTACGATGTGAGAAAGAGTGAAATTCATGGAATGAGCCAGCGTGGTGGTTCTGTATCAAGTGATGTTCGATTTGGTGAGAAAGTTTATAGCCCCATGGTGCCCGATGAAGATGGCGATTATTTAGTCCTGATGCACCCTGACGAGTTAGAAAATAACCTGTATAGAATGAAAAAAAACGCAGTAATTATAGATATTTCATTAATTGTAGGCGAGAGCAAAGACTTTAATTTGCTCAACACAGGAAATTATCAACCTGTAAATCAAAAAAACTTTAATATATGTCTTTTAGGTGCATTAAGTAATTATCTTGATATTCCTTATGATTGCTGGCAGAAAGCCATATTTTCGAACCTTCCTCAAAAGGTGCATGAACAAAACAAAGGCGTTTTTGAATATGGTATGAAGTTGACAGAGCCAGTTCAACGGAAAGCGTAACTACAATTAGACGTTTTTTATATCTTTCTTTAACTTTTAGGTATAATTGATTATCTAACTTGTGAGATTCTGTTAATCATAAAAGTAAAACAGAGGTATACTTCATGAAAGACTTAATGAAACCCAATGAATATGTTATTGGTGTGGATGTCGGTGGAACTAAAATCCTTTCTATTATTGTAAATTCTAAATATGAAATTATATCCCGTTATAGGAAAAAGACAAAGGGATGGGCAAAAAATTCTAACCCTGAAAAAAGGATTATTGAGACCATTGAGGAATCAATCAAAGGTGCAGGGAATCCCAAAATCTGTGGGATAGGGATTGGAGCACCGGGACCGGTTGACCCCAAAAATGGAATTGTCAATAACACTCCCAATCTGGGTTGGGAAAATTTCCCTGTTGTTGATATTTTATCAAAACATTTTTCAGTTCCTGTCGTCCTGGACAATGATGTCAATCTTGGGACTTATGCCGAATGGCTTTTAGGGGGAAACAAAGATGCAAAACATGTGATTGGCGTATTCCCGGGTACAGGTATTGGTGGTGGATTAATAATCAATCGTAAAATTGTGCACGGTGCCAGTGGTGGAGCAGGTGAAATCGGACACATGACGCTTCAGATGGATGGACCGCTATGCGGCTGTGGTAAAAGAGGCTGTTTAGAGGCTCTGGCATCAAGAATTGCTATTGCGAAGGAGATAATGGCACTTATTCTTCGTGGTGAAAGTCCTTATCTTTCGGATAAGATTGGAACAGATATATCAAAGTTGCGTAGTGGTGTTATTGCAGATGCCATTGAAAATGGCGAGAAAAAGGTAGAAGATATTGTCCGTAGAGCCGCATACTTAACAGGTGTAGCCATTGCAAATTTAATTAATGTTTTAAGTCCTGAATTGGTTATTTTAGGTGGGGGGCTTGTGGAAGCATTAGGAAAAATTTATCTTGAAGAGATACCCAAAGCAGTAAAAGAGCATGCTATGCCCTTTTTAAGGAAAAAAGTTCAAATTGTAAAGGGGAAATTAGGCGATGACGCCGTTGCCCTCGGTGCTGCTCTTTTATATGTCCAAAAAGATGAAAAGAAATAAAGAAGAAATTTAATTAAAATTCTAAAATATAAACAGAAGGAGAAGAGTAATGAATTTTGACTGGATGTTTGTCAAACCAAGAATTACCCCACCCATGGACCCCAATTTTATACCACCTAAATTAGTAAATGATGCGTTTAAGAAAAAAGTAAGCGAAATTGATAAATCTGAAAAGGTAATCATTGCATTAGAGAGGCTCAACAATTCTATTTCCAGATACGAGACATATATCTTCCCCATTGGACATCCCCTTTTTGAGTCCAGTCTTTTCTATATTGAAAGAATTTTAAAATTTTTGCTCTGGCAAAAAGGTGGCTGGAAGGTATATCTCTACGCACCTGTTCCTGTGGTGAAGCATTTGACAACGGTATATTCCGAAAATGGGGCAAGGTCTTTTGATTACAAATTTATGGGTGAAGATGTTTATGAAAAGGCATTTACCCTTGTCCATTGCAAATCCGAAAATGATGTACCACAATCAAACGAGACCTCCCAAAAATTGGGCAGACATACAAAAGGTTGCCGTGTAGGTTTTGATTTAGGTGCTTCTGACCGTAAGGCTGCCGCAGTTATAGATGGTGAAGTCGTATACACAGAAGAGACAATATGGGAACCTCGAAAACATTCAGACCCTTCCTATCACTATAATGAAATTATGACGGCAATAAAGACAGCCGCTTCAAAGATGCCACGATTAGATGCAATTGGAGGTAGTTCTGCGGGTGTATATGTCAACAATCGTGCTATGGTTGCTTCCTTATTCCGTGGTGTTCCCAAAGAACGGTTTGGAGAAGTTCGTGAAATCTTTAATCGTATGTCAAAAGAATTAGGTGTTCCATTGGTTGTCGTTAACGATGGTGAGGTAACCGCCTTAGCAGGTTCTATGTCAATAGGCGATAACGCTGTGTTGGGTATTGCTATGGGTTCCAGCGAAGCAGGTGGCTATGTCACACCTGCAGGAAATATAACCGACTGGCTGAATGAACTTGCCTTTGCACCCGTAGACTACAATCTCAATGCACCCGTAGAAGAATGGTCAGGTGATAAAGGAGTAGGAGCAAATTACTTCTCACAACAATGTGTTTTTCGACTTGCACAGCGAGCAGGCATAAAAATCCCTGAAGGAATTACAGACGCAGAAAAATTAAAATTTATACAAGAATTATTAGAACAAAACAATCCGGAAGCCGTGAAAATTTGGAGAACGATGGGTGTTTATTTAGGCTATACCCTGGCACATTATAGCGATTTCTACGAAGTCAAACATGTCCTGGTATTAGGTCGGTGCACTTCTGGCAGTGGTGGTCCAATCATGATGGAAGAATGTTTAAAGGTGTTAGAAACCGAATTTCCCGAATTGAGAGAGAAAATGCAAGTCCAACTTCCTGACGAAAAAAACAGGCGAGTAGGACAATCCATTGCTGCTGCCAGTCTCCCCGAACTACCCGGAGATAATACATAATAAAAATGATAGAATGAATTAAAAGATTAGATATCTTTGTTCTTTTTTTCTTCTTCTTTGACTTTGTTCCATGATTGCCATGCTTCTTCTTCTGTTTCTGCTTTTGTATTACCAAACACATGCTCATGGCGGCGTAACATTTTTTTATGTGCACTTTTCAAGGCATCGAGAATATTCATTTTTCCTTCCACTTCCCCGGCTACTGCGGAAGCAATCAAGATGAATAAGGCATCTCCGAATTCTTCATTAATATCTTCCGATTTCTTTTTTTCTATTGCCTCAATATACTCTTCACATTCTTCTTTTGCATACTTTGCAAAATCAAGAGAGGTTTGTTTCCTATCCCATGGACAGCCTTCTGGACCCCTTAAATAACGGGCAAGGTCTATAAGAAGTTCAAAGAGTTCCCCTGCGTTATCTGTTTCAAAATTTAAGAAATAACTTTTATCCATTTAGCAAACTCCCTAAAAAGACGATAAAATCAATAATTTTTGCAAAAATCGTTAAAGTATTTTTATGAAATGACGATAAATTATATTAGAAAGATAAATTTGAATACAAAGACAAGGAAGTCAACTATGGTTACTCAATGTTGTATGTGCAAAAAGATATTGAACAGAGAAACCAATGAATGGATTCAACCAACTAAACATTACGAAAAAGTATCACATACATATTGCCCTCATTGTGTTGAAGTGTCCCGTAAACTTTTAGGATTAAAACCGCGTAAACCGAGTCTTGTCTTAGATTCATCTCAATAAAATTTAGGTAAACCTAAGTCTTTCCTTTCCTTCCTTTTGGTAATTGTTTTTACTTCTTGTTTATACTAATGCCAGAAAAGTTTTTTTATGATTTTTTATGAATGTTAAGGTGTTTATATAAATGGCAAGGATTCATTTTTCTGGTATGGGTGGGACAGCTATGATGGGTGGAGCGTATATTGCCAAGCAAATGGGGCATGAGATTCGTGGTAGTGATAATCCTTTATATCCACCTACTTCTATTCTGGCAAAAAAATTAGGTGTTCCGATTTATGAGCAGTATAGTTCTAAAAATCTGGAATGGAACCCAGATTTTGTCATCATAGGTAATGCGTTGAGTCGTGGAAACGAGGAGGTAGAAACGGTATTAAGTCGTCGGATTCCATACACAAGTTTGCCAGAGTGGCTTAGGCATAATGTATTGTTCAAACGAAAGCCTGTGGTCGTTTCAGGAACACACGGAAAGACCACAACTACTTCTTTGATTGCCTGGGTATTGCAACATGCCGGATTGGAACCGGGATTTTTGATTGGTGGGTATCCGTTGAATTTTGATTTTCCCTCTTTTTTGGGTAAGGAGGATTCTTATTTTGTTATTGAAGGGGATGAATATGACACAGCCTTTTTTGATAAGAGGGCAAAGTTCCTGCATTATTTGCCACAGGTATTGATTGTAACCTCTCTCGAATATGACCACAGCGATATATACAATAATATCCAGGAGATAGAAAGGGCGTTCCAATTGCTATTGAGGATAGTGCCGAAGGAAGGTATGGTATTCCTTTGCGAAGATAACCAGGCAAAGGTATTGAAGGACTATTCTTTCTCTCAATATCAGACTTATGGCTTTTCAAAAGAGGCAACATGGCAAGTTGAGGTAGGAATGAATACGAATCTGAATAAGATGGAAGTGTTTGTCTTTTATAAAGGGAGAAAGTTGTGCACAATACAACCTAATTTGTTTGGAAACCATAACGCATTAAATATTTTAGGCACTGTAGCCGTAACCCATTCTTTAGGGGTAACTCTTGATGCGATTAAAGAAGGGATAGAAACATTTGCAGGTGTTAAAAGACGCCAGGAGGTGTTTCTGGAAACTGGGGGGAAAGTTTTTATTGATGACTTTGCCCACCATCCAACGGCTATTAGAGAAACTTTATCTGCACTCAGAAAAAAGTATCCAGATAAGAGACTTGTTGCGATTTTTGAACCTCGTTCAAATACAACGGTTACAAATATTTTTCAAAAAGAACTTGCGGAGTCATTGGAAATGGCAGATGAGGTCTGGCTAACACCAATATATAGAGAAGAAAAGACACCCATAGAGAAAAGATTGGATAAGGGGGAATTAATTCGTTCTCTTTGTAATAAGGAAAAATATGCAAAATCAGCAGATGACTTTAATGAAATTTTTGACTACTTGTGTAAGAAGGTAAATGATAATACAGTTATTGTCCTTATGAGTAATGGTGCATGTGGAAATCTTAGAGAACGATTAGTAAATTACTTTTCTATGGATTGATATATGTTTTGGCTTAAACTTGCAGATGTTTCATTCGTTGTTCTTCATATCCTTTTAATTTTATTTGTTGTCTTTGGTTGGATACCGAAAAAGACAAGAAAACTTCACTTTCTTGTCGTTATTCTGGTGGCACTCTCCTGGTTTGTTTTAGGCATCTTTTTTGGATTTGGTTATTGTCCCCTTACAGATTTGCAATGGAACATTAAACTCAAACTTCAAGAGGAAGAACTTCCCTTTTCATTTATAAAATATCTGCTTGATAATATTACAGGATATAATTTTAATGAAACATTAATTGACTATGTAACTTTGTTCATATTTGCAAGTGTCTTTATAATATCCACTTACCTAAATATCCCGTATATAAAAAAGCAATTTAAAAAGTAAAAAATTATGTTTTAGAAATAAACCTTGCAAGAATAATATAATATCTTTTTAATTTCCTTAATATATTAAAAAATGAAAGAGAATTTTTTATGCCATTAGTAAGAGGATTTAAAGCACTTCGGTATAACGATGATAAAATACCTGACCTTAGCCATGTGGTTACCCCCCCCTACGATATTATAAGTCCAGAGATAAGGGATACATTGGCTAAAAGAAGTGAGTATAATTTTGTTCATATAGATTTACCTGTTGATTGTTCTAAAATGAATAGATATGAGAGAGCAAGCAAGTTATTTAAGGATTGGAAATCGAAACAAGTATTGGTTAAAGACAATAAGGTAAGTGCTTATTGGCTACGACAGCGTTTTACAGATGTCCGTGGTGTCCAGATGGAACGGCTTACACTTTTAGCACTTATAGAGATACCTGATGAAAGTGATACAAATGCACAAATTTTACCACACGAGAGAACTTTTGAAAAGCCGATTGAGGATAGAATATCTTTGTTAAATGCTACAAATGCTCAATTGAGTCCTATCTTTTTAATCTTCTCTGATAGAGAGCAAGTTCTGCGTCAATGCTTTTTCAATGAAATTCGTAATGGGAACAAAGAACCTGATTTAAGTGTAGTTACAATTGACGGGGTGTTAAATGAATTATGGCGAATGGACTGGTCTCAGGAATTAACACAACTATTTGAGAATAAAACTTTATATATTGCGGATGGACATCACCGTTTTAGGACAGCAAAGAAATTTTTGGAAGATAAAAAAAGATTGAATGAAACAAGAACAGATGAGAAGAGACAAAGTATTGAACCTTATAAATATGTTTTAACAGGTTTTGTGGCGTTTGAGGACCCCGGGTTATTAATTTATGCTCCTCATCGAGTAATTAAAAATTTGCCAGATATAGATTATGGAGTTTTTTTTAATGAATTAAGTAAGTATTTCAAGGTTAGCCAGATAAAAGAAAATCCTGTTGATTATTTGATGAAAGAACAAAAAGAATGCGATAGAAAAGAGGATGTGAAGTCATTTCATCGCTTTGGATTAGTGGTTAAAAATAAGGGTAGGTTCTTATTAGAATTAAATGAGTATGGCTACAATAAATTAATTTCTAAGGGGAAAACCCATGCTTTGCAAGATGTAAATGTTTATGTGCTTCACAAATTGTTGTTTGAAGAGATACTAAAACTTGCTCCGGACGCTCAACTTGTATATGAAATAAATCCTTTCCGTTGTATAGAAATGGTAGAGATGGAGGGTTCGGAGATGGCGTTTCTAATAAATCCTATCTATCCAGAAGTAATAAAAAAATGTGCGGAAAACCGAGAATTTATGCCGCAGAAAGCCACTTACTTTTTCCCGAAAATCCCGAGCGGATTAGTCGTTTATGAATTTACAGAGGAAAGTCTTTAAGTCTTTAACTATTGTCCCATAAACATTTTGATAAAATTGGTTAAAATAGGGATATTCCAGCCTGCCATAGTGGCTCCAACACCTGCCATAATTAAAACGATTACAACCGCCGCTATCGCTGCCAATGCCTCACGCAATTTTGTAACTTTCATGTACACCCCTCCTTGGGTAATTAGGTATTTACATCTATATATAAACTTTTTACTTTGATAATTTAGATAGTGCCGTGTTTACAATTTCTATCAATTTTTTCCCATATTTGATGTAAGAACTGTAAAGTTGTTCTTCACTTTCTGCCTGTTGCCCTGTATGAATAACAGCCGCCAGGTGTGGTTCAATCGAGAAGCCACCGTCATAGCCCGACTTTAACAGGTCAAATACAATCTCTGGCACACAACCGTCTCCCTCGCCGCAAAGGCAATAAACATCTTCACCATTAATCTTTTTTGCATCTTTTATATGTACATATACAATGTCTTTTTTGACTTGCAGGTAATATTCCCATGAATTTTGTCCATAAGTTACGGGATTGCCTGTATCAAAGACCACTTTTAGAGCGGGACTGTTAACCTCACCCAAAAGGATGTTACTATTTTCCGCAGATAAACCGCCCCAGCCACTACAGTTTTCATGAGCGAGGATAATGCCTCCGTCCTCTGCAATCTTTGCCAATACTTTCATCCGTTTGATAGCTTCATTTCGCCATTCTCTTTCAGGTAGGGGAGAGTTCGGGTCATTAGGATAACTCATGACACGAATAAATTTCGTATTTAATCGGTGCATTCTTGGAATAGCATTTTTCAAATCGTTAATATCAATTTGTGGGTCGCATGTGATAGGTCGAGACCAATTGGCTATGGCACTTGCAAAGCAAGAAACTTTCTTCTGATGTTTTTCCAATTCATCAACTACCTGATTAAACACATTCTCTGGAACCTGTGTAAGATTTGCACCTTCAACCATTCTTAACTCCATATAAGTCCAGCCTAATTCATCATGCGCCTGAATTTGTTTCTGGATGGATTTTCCTGCTTCATCACTGATACCTGAATAAAACATATCGCATATCCTTTCTGTTTAATCTTTAATTTGTTTAATAATTTCTCTTATCTTTTGAGTAGAAGTTTTGACATATTCCAGTGCTTCTGCTTGCGTTTTTATTTTATATTCCGTATGGATGGAGATAGGTCCGTTAAAATTTCCTTTTTTTATAATAATTTCAAGCATCTCTTTAACAGGAACACATCCTGTTCCTAGGGGAACCCATTCTACTTTATGATTTTTCACAATAAAATCTTTAACGGCTATCATGCGAATCCAGGGGAGTATGGCAACAGTATTAGTTTTCCATGCACCGTTAAAACCTTCTGCCTTTGCATGTCCTATGTCAAAGTTGGAGCCCAGGAAAGGAGAATTTATCGCCTGAAAAACAGATAGTAGGTCCCACACAGGTCCACCAAAAGTATCGAATCCACTATGATTGTGATACCCAAGAACAACTTTGTATTTTTCTGCAAGTGCCGTTAGAGTCTGCAAGTCTTTTTTCACTTTTTGTATCTGTTCTTGCATGTCTAAATTAGCACTATATTTATGGTATCCGATACGGACATACGGGATATTCAAAGCACCTGCTGTTTTTAGAATAGATTCGGCAAAGGGGTCATCTGCACTTAACAGTCGTGTCGTTAACATGGACACTTCAAGATTCGTCTTATGAAATGTATCAACTACTTTGGGTAAATCCACCTCAATCTTTTCGGGTATAACATGACCTCCATCCCGCACCGTTAAATCCACCCCATCCAGTCCACACTCTTTACAGGCTTGAGCAAGTTCTTGCCAATCCAGGTTTTGTAGGCACTTAGAAAAAAGAACGATTTTTATCGCTTGGCTATTGGAAGTTTTCGTTTCAGTATTTGAAAAGGCATTAAATAAGGGGGATTGAATTAGCATTGAACCTAATATGGCTGTTTTAAAAAAATCTCTTCTTGAATTTTGATTACTCATTTGACTCTCCCTATTAATTATTAAGGATTTTATCGTATCTTTTTTATTTGAGATTTTTTAAACTCCTTTTTAACAAGGTATTTATAAGGTTTTATTTAAAGAATCAGCATCTGATTTTGTCGCTTCTAATTTTTTCCCAATTCGCTTTTCTAACCAATTGCAAACAGGGATGAATACCTCTTCCTTGCCATTTTCTCCAAAAGCCAGGTCACAATGATTGTAATCATGCTTGCAACCAAACTCTTTTGCAAGAATTAGCATTTGTTTATCTCGGGATTTTAGCGAATTAAAGAATTCTTTAGCCGTTTCTAAATTGACAAATGGGTCTTGGGGTGCATAAAAAAGTAAAATAGGTATATCTATTTCGTTTATATGTTCCAGCACATTCAATTGTCCATTTAGCATTATCCATTTTTTTTCTTTTACCCATACCGCCATTTCCTCTATCATCTTTGGGCAAGGGGGTTCAACCATCTTGCACAAGTCCCATGCAGTCATATCGGGATGAATATTATAAGGATTTATTGGGAAAAGAGAGTTGCCTATTTTAAAAGTTTTCAATATAGGAATAAGCATTCGTGCAAATAAAAAAATTACTTTGGCAAAGCGTTTCCCCATTTGGACAGCAAACGGAGGAATTTTTATTTCAGTATTTAAAAAACCAATAGGAGCACCCAGAGTGATACCCCCAGCAATTTTACTACTACCATGTTGGAGAAGATAAGCATAGAGCAACATCCCTCCCAACGAATGACCCAGCCAGAATAATTTCTTATGTCCCGTAGTATTCAGTATAAAATCAATTACAGCGGGCAGGTCATAAGCAAGCACATCATCTGCGGTAGCGTCTTTATGGCTCTTTTCAAAAGGTGGTTTGGAAGATTTGCATCCTCGCATGTCCATTGTCCAGCAATCAAAGTCATGGTCTTTCAAATAGTCCACAATACTATGTCCGTGAGGCGTGAGAAAATTATTCTGATTAGAACCAAATCCGTGAACAAACAAGATAGGTGGACTTTTATCTGAACCTTTTCTGAACCGACACAGCCGAATTTCCCATAAGTCTTTTGAACGGACATAATATATTTCATTTGTCCCGATAGTTTCCTGATTTGATATATTCCAAACCAAATAACCATAAATACAAATAGCAACTAAAAACACCAGAACGACAATAGCCACAATACTTAACATAATTAAACCTATCTCTTCTATTATTTATTTACTGTAATTATTTTATAATAAGAACAGGGTAACAGAGCAATTCGTTCTAATAGTTTAAAGTTTAGTTTTCGATAAAAATTGTCAAAAAATATTTGGTAGTTGTCAGGGGACGGTAGGTTGTAAGAATTGTTATAATAAGTATCAATCTATAAGATTAAGTGTAGTAAAATTTATGTTATAAAAGCAAAAACGGAGATATATATGCCAGTTAAGTATCACACCAATGCTAAGACGACAGTTCAAACACGGAAATTAATTAAAGAAGTCAGATGAGAGTATTTAATCATTAGCAAAACGGTTTCATCTTACCAAGACGACTGTATCGAAATGGAAACATAGAGAAGAATTAACAGACAAATCATCTTGCCCGCATCATATACGGACAGCATTTAACCCATTAGAAGAATGGATAATCTGTGAGGTTAGGCGGTCAACTGGGTTAGGTATAGATAGTTTGGCTGAGGTGCTAAAGCCATTTATACCACAGGTAAGTCGTAAGAACATCAATCGTTGTTTGAATCGTCATGGGATAATAGAGGAGGAGAGGTGGCAGAAAGAGGCATTAAAACAGAAGCGGTTAGTAGGGAAGTTTGAAGAATGTGTACCTGGATATATCCATGTAGATGTAAAGCTGCTTCCGAAACTACCTGGAGAGCGGGGACAGAAAGTGTTGTTTGTGGCAATTGACAGGGCTACCAGATTGGTATATATAGCAATGAAGGACAAAAAAGACGCTTATAATGCAGAAGTGTTCTTGAAAGAACTAATACAGTTCTACCCTTATAAGATACACACCGTATTAACAGACAATGGTAAAGAATTCACAGACCGTTTTTGTAGGACACGAAAAGAAGCATCAGGTAGGCATGTATTTGATAGGAAGTGTCAGATAGAAGGTATAGAGCATCGTCTAACCAGACCCTATACTCCTCAGACA
>CAZJTZ010000014.1:0-78069 GCA_964549105.1 uncultured Nitrospirales bacterium | reverse complement strand
TATCCAGTTCTATTAATATTTTTCCATTCTGCACATCTTCCTGTGTAACAAAATATCCTTCTTCAACAATGCTTAATATTTTAGTTTCACCTCTAACTTCGGATTTGATTTGTAGTGATTCTTTTGCTTCTACACTCCCCCCTTCCGTAATAGTTATTTCAAGATTCCCCTTTGTAACAGGGTATAGAACATTAGAGGTAGATTGTGATTTGTTAAAAGCACTCCTATATATCCAGACTGATACAAAAATAACAATGATTATAGCAATAAGCAAAAACAGATATTTTCTTTTTTTTCTACTTTTATTATTTATACTATTTGACATCTTTTATCTCCTCCCATTTGCCGTTGGGTTTGATGTATAGGATTCCTATATTCTTCCAGAATTCGAGACGGGTTATATTATGGGTTATTAACGCTGAGGTTAAGTTATTCTGTGCTCGAGTCAAATCGTTTTGAGCATCAACTAAGTCCAGTGCAGTGGCTCGACCTAATTCTGCAAGTAGATTTTGCTCTTCTACACGGCGTTGACTTAACTCAACACTCTTTTGTGCTATTTCATAGTTCCTTTTTGCCTGTTCAAGATTTCTCCATGAAGTTCTGACATCTAATTTTACCTGGTCCTCTGTTAAAGACAATTCTCTATGGGCTCGTTCATAATTTATCAGAGCCACTCTGTAGGCGTTTCGTTCCTCTTTTTGACTCAAAGGTAAATCCAAATCCAGTCCGCCACTATAAGTTCCTCTTCGAAAATCCAAATCTTCAAAATCTGTTTTCCCATGGTTTGCAACTGTGCCTCCTAAAAACAAATCAACCCCCGGTTTCAAGGCGTTCTCAGCAACTTTTATTTTTCTCATACAGTCATCAACCGCATCCTTTTTTGTATACACTTCTAATCGTGTCACCAATGCCACTCTTACTGCATCTTCATCAGATATTTGTGGATGTTTTAACCCCCCTTCTTTTAAGTTAACCAATTCTTGTGGGTCAAGCATAATAGGGCTATCCGTTGGCAAACCAATGGAAATTTTAAATTCGTCTAACGCTTCTCTATAACTTCTTAATGAATTAATCCATGTATCTTCGGCACTTAATAAAGCCTGCTGAATTCGTCCTACCTCTGTAAGTGTTTTCCTCCCTTCCTGAGCAAATGAACTTTCTCTTTCATAACTTGCTTTAAAATTCAAATAACTTTGATGATTATTTTTAACCATATCTCGTTGTTCTAACACTGAAAAGTATGCTTTACATATTCTTACAACAAATTCCTGTCTGTAACGAGTAAAATCTCTTAAATCATATAAAACATCTCTCTCTGCCTGCGTCAATTCCTCCGCAGCAATGTCTCTTCCTCTCCCTCTCCACAATGGCTGTGTAAATGAAGCGGAGAGTATACTTCCTGCTTCTTCATTTGACGAACCGTTCAAAAACCGAAAAAAATTGTTGGTTAATTGCAGTGCAAGTTTACCACCTCCCAACAACAGCATGGATACACCCGTTTGTATAGAGCCTTCCGCTGATTGTTTATCCTCAATTTGAATGTTTGGCTGAGTCCAACCTGCTACATCTCCAGCCTGTTCAAGTACTTGATGATACTGACTTAACAGTTGTGCAGAAGTCCCAGTAAGAGTTTGTATACCCGAAATTGAAGTTCCTAATACATTCATTGCACGAGTATAATCTGATGGAACACTTTTATCATAAGTTTGTTGGGTAAGTGTACCCTGACTTTTACTTGAAAATATAGGGGTATATTTATATCGTCCTAATGTGAGACTTAAAGCGGATAGATATAAAGTCTCTTTTCGTGTGAGATATTCTCTACTACAATTCATGGATATTTCAAGAGCCTTTTCAAGAGATAAAACATAATATTTTGAGTCCCCATCGGAATTTGCCTTAAAGGCTTCTTCTGTCTCCACATAAGCAGGCAAATCTTTTAAGGGGTCATATTCTTTGTCTGATTCTATGCTAAATTCTTTCAGCATTCCGGGAACGGCTCCACTTTTGGAAGTAATGATTTGAAGAGCCTCTTTATCTGCGGATTCCTTATACTTATCTTTTGAGCAAGATGAGAAAAGGAAAGGAACAAAAAAGAACAGAATCATGCACAAAATTGCAAAACAATTATATTTGAATTTCTTAGTAATTCTCATATCTTCAACTTTTATTTAAAATGCTTTGTATAAAGACTATTTTATCCAAGTTATGGTTTTGTTAACTGCTTTTTTTGTAATATTCACCAAAATAATGCTTTATTGCGTTTATGTCTTCACTTATTGCCTGTGTCAATTCTTCTTTACTTGAAAATTTTTTCTCTGGTCTTAAGTGCTTGTGAAATACTAATTCCACATTTTGATTTAATATTTGCTCACCAAAATCGAGAATATGTGCTTCAATGGCAAAGTCTTGTTGTCGGATAGTCGGGGCTATTCCGATATTCACAGCGGCAGGTAAAACACGACCATCTTGTAATACACATTCTGCCGAATAAACCCCATGTGGAGGAATAGCATTATGAAAAGGGGAAATATTGGCAGTAGGAAAGCCCAGTTGTCTACCTATCCCTCTACCAGGTATTACTTTCCCCAGTATAGAATATCTCCTTCCTAAAAATTGGACTACCTTTTCCATCTCACCTTCCAGAACAAGTTCCCGTATAAGCGAACTACTCACTCTTTCACCCTGAATTACCAAAGGTGGAAACTGTTTTACCTCAAACTTATATTTTTTCCCAAAATCCTTCAATAATTTGAAATCACCTTTTGCTTCTTTCCCAAATCTGAAATCATGGCCAACTATAATACAACGAAGTCCTTCAAGATTGAGAAGAATTTCAGTTATAAATTGTTCAGATGATAAATTTGCTGTTTCCTGGTTAAATGGCAGGACGGCTGTAATTTTAATGCCTATTTCTTTAAATAATTTTTCTTGTTTTTCTTCACAAGTTAAAATATTGAGTGGTGTGTCAGGCGAGAAATATGTGCGTGGGTGAGGTCTTAATACCATTACACATGGCGTTCCTTTATGAGAATGGGCTAATGAGACAACCTCTTTCAAAATTTCGACATGTCCTAAATGAACACCGTCAAAACTGCCGATTGTAAGGACTAAATTTTTATCTGATACTTTAGTTTTTCGAATATCTTCTATAAGTTCCATTAAAATTCCACTTAACAAAACACTCGTCGTGGCACTATATATGGTCCTGCTGCGGTCTTTTGTATAGTTGCCAAACCTAAAAATTTATTTTCCTCATTAAACACCTTAACCCATTCAATAGTTCCCTCTCGTAATTCCTGTATCTCTTCTCTTAATATCTTTCCTCCGTTGCAAAAAATATTTTCTCCATGTTTTGACACTATGACATACGGCAGGTCAAGTGCTTCGGATATAGGTATAATGTGCTTTGCTATGTCCTCCTTGGAAGTGATTGATTCGAGAGGAATGGTATTATTCAATGTAAAATTACCAATCCTTATGCGTGTTAGTTCCGTAAGAATAGCCCCACATCCTATTCTTTTGCCCAAATCGTGGCATAAAGTTCGAACATAAGTTCCCCTTGAACAAGAGACTCGAATCCAGACATAAGGCAAATCTACTTTTAATATAAAAAACTCATAAACTTTTATCTTTCTAGGTGGTCTTTCAATTGACAATCCTTCTCTTGCCATTTTGTATAATCTTTTTCCACCCATTTTAATTGCACTTACCATAGGTGGGATTTGTTCAATTTCACCTACAAATTCAGAACAATACTTTTTTAGCACTTCTTCTGTCATATCGGCAGGTATTTGATTTTCCTCTAATATGTTTCCGTCAATATCATGGGAATCGGAAACAACTCCTAAACGCATCTTTCCCTCATAAGTTTTATCCATAGAAATAAAGAACTCAGACAAACGTGTTGCTTTTCCTATACAAAGGATAAGTAAGCCTGTGGCATTGGGGTCTAAAGTTCCAGTATGACCAATCTTTTTTATTCCTGTTTTTTTTCGCACATAGTCAACGACATCATGAGAGGTCATGCCTGAAAGTTTGTTGATTAATAGTATCCCATCCATAGAAAAAGTTACTTCTTTATTTTGTATAGTTCTTTTTCTATTTCTTCAATGAGTTCTGACTTTGCTTTTTCTAATGGGAGATTTAGGGTTCCTCCTGCGGCACATCTATGGCCACCTCCTCCATATTGGGTTAAAAATTCTCCAGAATTGAACTCTTTTCGAGAACGAAGACTAACCTTTGTTTTATCAGAACTCATCTCTGTAAATAGGATACCAACGGTTATGCCTTCGATGTCCCTGAGGAAATCAACCAAATTGTGACAATCTTCTAATGTGGCACCTACCTGCTCAAAATCTTTCTGTGTTAAATAACTATAGGAAATTTTTCCATTTGCCTCTATTCTTGTATGGTTTAAAATGCGTTTTAGCAGTTCAAACTGCGGAATTGTTCTTGTATCAAATATCTTTGTATTTACTGTTTCCAGGTCAAACTGTGTTTCTAATAAGGCCGAAGCAATACGATGGGAACGCGGGGTTGTGTTTGAATAACGATACCCACCAGTATCGGTTGCTTGTGCTACATACAAACATTTTGCAGATTCTACTGTAAAAGGGGTTTCTGTGTTTATAAATATTTCTGCGATAATCTCTCCACAGGCGGCATAAGAAGCATCTATAAAACCCATTAAACCATTTGCTTCTATCGTCTCATGATGGTCTAATATAACTATTTTATGAGAAGTTTTAATCTTTTCAGAGACTTCTCCAATACGGTTTAGCGAAGAGACATCTACTATTACCACAGTATCTACATCTATTTGCGGAAGGTTTTCATCTTCCAAAAAATGAATTTGATTCGCTCTGGGGAGAAAAGAATACATACTGGGTACAGGTTTTTCTATCAAAGGTATTACTTCTTTATTTTGAGATTCGAGCCAATACCATAGACCGAGTAAACTTCCTATAGCATCTCCATCAGGTCTCTCATGGGTAGTTATCATAATTCGTTTTGCGGATTGCATTTCTTCAATAGTAGTTTTTAAGTCCAGGTGAATAAAGGGTTGTTCTGCTTTCCCTTGATGAATCTTATTAAATACTTCTTCCATTGCATAGACACGGTCAAGGCTGTCATCAGGGAAAAATTTAATATCTGGTATGTATCTCAAATGTAGGTTTTGCCCTATCATGGATTTGACCCAACCTGTAGAATTTTGCAAAACGACAAGAGAACTTTTTCGCTGTTTTTCATCTCCATAAAGGCTTACATATACATTTGCATATCGTAAGTCTTTAGACATTTTCACTCCCATAACGGAGACAAAACCGAGTCGCGGGTCTTTTATTCCATCAATTAAAAGTTTTGCAACTTCTTCACGAATATATTCTGCTACTCTTTCAATTCTTCCTTTTTGTGTCATAACATTTCAATCCTATAATCAATCATTTCTGCATCTGTATGGGTTGATGCAAATTTTGCTATTTCATTGAGTTGTCTATTCGTAAATTGATGTTCATTGGATACTACACAAATTGTTATATGGGCTCTTTGCCACAGGTCGAGATACTCCGTTTCTGCTACAGAACAGTTAAATTTATTTTGTATCTGGCTGATTAGACTTTTAACTACACGGCGTTTTTCTTTTAATGAACCTGAACCGTGTATATAAAAATCTAAATGTAATATACCAACGGCTACCCCATTTTTAACTTTCTCTATTTATTTGTTTGAGCGTAATCGTTAGTTCAAAGAGGGTCGTATCTCCTCTAACCGATAGGATTCTATAATGTCTCCCTCTTTAATATCGTCAAATTTTTCTAGTTTAATTCCACATTCGAAACCAGTAGCAACCTCGCGAACATCATCTTTACCTCTTTTTAATGAACTAATTCTATCTTCACATATCACTTTTCCGTTACGGATAACACGCACTAAAGCACCTCGAGGTGTGACGCCATCTAATTGAGAGCAACCAGCAATATTTCCTAATGAAGAAGATTTGAATATTTGTCTAATCTCAGCATGGCCTACAGTAACTTCTTGAACTATAGGTTTTAAAAGTCCTGAGAGGGCTTTTCTTACATCTTCTAAAATATCATAAATAATTTCGTATTTTCGTATCTCTACTCCTGTCTCTTCCGCCAATTTTTGCGCTCTTGGGTTAACTCCTACATTAAAACTGATTATAACGGCTTTACTTACCTGAGCCAATAACACATCGGTTTCGTTTATTTCTCCAACACTTGACCGAACAATCTCAACACCGACTTGTTCGTTACCTAATCCAGATAGACTTGATTTTAAAACATCCGCAGAACCCTGCACATCGGCCTTGATAAGAATATAGAGTTTTTTCTGTTCTCCTAACTCGACCAAAGTATGAAAATCTTCGAGGGTAATAGCTTTAGCAGGTTCCCCTTTCTGGAGTTTCTTAATTTCCTGCCTCTTTTCTGCAATTAATTTTGCCTTTTTTTCATCGTCTACAACGACAAAGGTATCCCCAGCCTCTGGTAGTTCTTCTAGTCCGGATATTAGTACAGGAGTGGAAGGAGGTGCTTCCCGAATAAGTTCTCCTTTTGAATTGAACATGGCTCTTATTTTTCCAAAAGTGCTTCCTACAAGGCATGCATCCCCCGTTCTAAGGGTACCGTTCTGGACTAAAACCCATGCAACTGGTCCAAACCCTCGACTTATTTCTGCCTCAATTACAGTTCCGCGTGCCTTTTTCTTGGGATTTGCCTTAAGTTCCATCATTTGTGATTGAAGAAGAATTAACTCAAGTAACTCGTTGACGCCTTCCCCTGTTTTTGCTGAGATATTTTTCATAATTGTTTTTCCACCCCATGCTTCATCAACTAAATCGTAAGCAACCAATTCCTGACGAACACGGTCAGGTTGTGCATCAGGCTTATCACATTTATTTATTGCAACGATAATAGATACTTCGGCTGCTTTTGCATGGTCAATTGCTTCTATTGTTTGGGGTTGAACTCCATCATCCGCAGCAACGACCAGAATAACAATATCTGTTATTTTTGCTCCTCTGGCTCGCATTTGTGTAAAGGCTTCATGTCCGGGGGTATCAAGAAAAACGACTTTACCACTTGGTGTCATTACTTCGTAAGCAGCGATATGCTGAGTAATATTCCCAGATTCTGTAGCAGCCACATTGGTAGAACGAACACGGTCTAATAGCGATGTTTTACCATGGTCAACATGTCCCATTACAGTTACCACAGGCGCCCGTGGGACCAAATCTTCAGGGTTATCAGTTTCTTCTACTAATATTTCTTCCTCTTCAGGTATAACTAACTGGATTTCTACTCCATACTTCTGTGCTATAAAACGGATTGTATCTAAATCAATTAATTGATTCTTTGTCGCCATTACATTTAAATCCATCAAATCAACAATAATATCGGATGGAGAGACTTCTAATGCCTGCGACAAACTTTCCACGGTCATCGGACCCGGTACTTCAATAACAGGAACTTCAACCTTTTCCATACTATCTTCAAAAATAGATGTCCTTTCCTTTCTTCTCTTCTTCTTTTTTAGATGGAAGACAGAGCCAGAAGACTCAAACTCTTTGACTACGGCCGCTGCCTCTTTCATAATTTCTTGTTCATTAAAAATGGGTTCATATCTGGATGGTTTTCCTCTTCTTTTTTCCTTTTTGTCAAATCTTCCTTCTTTTTCTTTTTTCCCCTGGAACAAATGTTCTTTATCTACTACTACCTCTTTTATTACCTCTCTTATTACCTCTTTAGGACGATTCTTTTCTTTTTTTCTTTTTAATCTCTCTTCTGATTCTTTTTTTACTTTTGCAACAACATCCGGGTCTGGAACAGGCAGATGTTTTAATAACTTTTTATGTTTTTTTCGTTCTTCAAATTCATATCTATATGTTTCTTCTTCGACTTCTGATATTTCTTCTGCGTTTGCCTCTGCTGCTTGTGCTATCAATAATTTTTCGTCGAAATTCATATCGTCAATTCGAGTTCTTGTTCCATTAGAAAGGACAATCTCTACAACGGGTTCTGTCTCTTCTACGGCACCTCCAATACTAATTCCGGCACTTTGCTCTTTTGGTTTCTTTTTCTTCTTTACTTCTTCTACATATACTTTTTTAGATGGCTGAATCTCTTCTTCAGACACTATCTCTGCACGATGGATAGTTTTTTGTTCAATAGTCGGTTCTACAGGAAGAGTCTGAGTTTCTTTTTTAGAATTGGATACTGCTTCTTTGGAAATTATTGTGGGCTCAAGAATTTCTACATTTTTAACCTCTTCCTTTTTGTCTAATACTGGCTTAACCTCTTCTTTTTTTTCTTTTAAATCTTGCTCTACATCTTCTTGAATAGTTTTTTTAACCCCTTTTCTCTTTTTCGTTTCGCCTTCTATAATTTCTCCTGCTTCCAATACTTTGGTTTCTTCTGCATGAGTCTCTTTTTTAGTTTTTCTTTTCTTTTCGGCAGTTTTTGTTTTTGTCTCTGAATCAATTTCAGTAGTTTCTTTTGTTTCTTCTGCTACCTTTGTCTTTTTTACTCTTGAACGAGGTTTTTCCTTAACTTCTCCTTCTTTCCCTTTTTCTTTTTCCTCTGTTTTTTTTCTTTTTATCTTGCTTGCTGCCTTTTCTTCTTTTGCTCTCTCTTTTGCTTCTTTCTCTTCTTTCTTTTTCAAGTATTCATCAAATTTTTCTGGATTTTCATCAATGTCAAGTAATGTTTCTATTTGTTCATCAGTTAAATCTTCCTCAAAAGATTTAAGGTCAAACAAAGCTTTTAAAATTTCTTTTGCTTTTTCATAAGTTATATTTTCCAAGTTTTCACAAAAACTTTTTAGTTTTGTCATTAATATAAACCTCCGGGAACAAAGTCCCCACCTTACTTATTTACTTATTTTCTACAGCATTTTCTTGATTTGGAACTTGCTCCGCCTTTATATCTATATTCCAACCTATGATTCGCGAAGCCAACCTTGCATTTTGTCCCTGCTTTCCTATTGCCAGGGACAATTGGTCATGGGGAACTACAACAAGTATTAATTTTTTTTCTTTATTTATTGAAACTTCTAGAATATCTGCAGGACTGAGTGCGCGTGTGCATAGTTCTGCGGGATTGTCACTCCACTCGATAATATCTATTTTTTCACCACCGAGTTCTTCTACAACGGCACGAACTCTTGCTCCTTTTAGTCCAACACATGCTCCAATAGGGTCAACAGTAGAGTCGTGAGATATTACAGCGATTTTGCTTCTTTTTCCGGGGTCTCGTGCTACTGCTTTTATTTCTACGATACCTTCATATATCTCAGGAACTTCATTCTCAAAAAGGGCACGAACTAAATTTGGAGTTGCTCTTGATAAAACGATTACAGGTCCCTTTTGGTTTTTGTCTTTTCTTTCTACTTTTAAGACATAAGCCTTAATTCTATCGTTCGGACGATAGATTTCACCCGGCGTTTGCTCTTTGGCAGGAAGTATCGCCTCTGCTTTTCCTAAAGTGACGATAATATCCCCTTTATTGATTTTTTTTACAGAACCAGTAACAAGGTCTCCTTCTCTCTGTTTAAATTCTGCGTATATTTGCTCTTTTTCTGCTTCTTTTATTTTTTGAATAATTACATTTTTTGCTGACTGTGCCGCAATTCTCCTAAAACCCGAGATTTCTACTGGAACCTTTAAAAGGTTTCCTATGGTAGCGTCTGGATTTAGTTTAAGGGCTTCATCAAGAGAAATTTGAGTAACAGGTTCTTCTATTACTTCTGCTACGGTTCTAATTTCAAAGACTTTAAATTCGAGGGTATCTGAGTCAAGTTCAACAACTACTTTAGACTTTTGCCCAATCTCCTTTTTCGCCGCGGCTTCTATGGCACTTCTAATTGCTTCTAAAAGCGCATTGCGGTCAATATTTTTTTCTAATTCTAATTGGTCGAGTATTATTTTTAATTCCTGGTTCAAAAGTCTTTCTCCTTTTCTTTTTCTTCTTCACCGAATGAGATTCACATGTTTAAGATTCTGTAGGTGAATCCGAAATATTTCGCCATTAACATTTACAAGTATCATCTCGTTTTCAATGCCCTGTAATACTCCTTTAAAATTTTTTTTGCCATTAACAGGCATATCTGTTTGAATTCGAACAGGCTCTCCTGAGAAACGAATAAAGTCCTTTTCTTTCCGAATGGGACGGTCAAAACCCGGAGAGGACACTTCAAGCATGTATGTTTCTTCTTTCATTTCAACGGTATCCAGCACATTGCTTAATACACTCGAAACAGCAGCACAATCATCTAAAGTTACAGGGTGCGAAGGACTTTCAATAAAAACACGCAAAACGGGAGAACGTCCATAAGTTCCGAACTCTAATTCAATAAGTTCAAAACCTTGCTCCATTACATAGGGTTCTAATAGCATCCACAACTTATTTATTCTTTCTTTTGCAAACACCTATTGTTCCCAATTTTATGTGTTTATAATAAGAAAGAGTGGGTTTGCACCCACTCTATTATTATTCTAATAGGTAATTAGTTTAACACAAGAGGACTTATTCTTTCAATAAATTTAAATTATTCCGACTGCATAATTCCTTAATTGTTTATCCCCTTTACGATAGGAGTAATAATGATTTGAACAATGAGTACACTCTTCCGAAATGAATATTTTACTCTCTTTTACTCCACTGTCTAATAATTGTTTTTTGTTTGATTGCCATAAATCTACAGTGTTTTTATCGGTTATTACTAAACCGTCTCTGGAGCAAAGATATAATAGTTCGTCCGGTAGATGATAACAACAGGGACCGATTGATGGACCTATTATTGAGATAATATCATCAAGATTTGAGTTAAATTTGTTGATAAATATGTTTACTGCTTTAACTATAATATGTTTTCTCGTTCCTTCTCTTCCCGCATGAATGATTCCTAATGTGGTTTTGTTTGGGTCAAAAAGGAAAATAGGAACACAGTCTGCTACCGAAATACATAAAGCAATTCCCGGGATTTGAGTAATGATTCCATCGGCAATTGCTGTCCCTTGATACTTATCTTCGACAATGCAGATATCATCGGAATGTTTCTGGTTAACCTTATATATTATTTCTGGATAAATGTTATTTGAATTGAGAACATATTTTATTGATTCTGTTGAGTTATTGGTTAATAGACTCTTACTCCAGTCCTCCTTTCTTATAATACCGGCATATATTAATCCTAATCTTTCTATCTGTTCAAAATGAAGCAACCTTCCTTAACACCCTCTTCTTAAAATTTATAAGTTTACTATAAGATATATTTAGTTAAATCTCTGTTCTCTAATATAGTTTGCAATTTATTTTCTACCACATTTTTATTAATTTGTATTTCTTGATTTTGATAATGCTGAACATCGAACATTATATCTTCAAGGACAACCTCCATAATTGTATATAATCTTCGGGCACCGATGTCTTCTGTATCTTGATTAATCTTTTCACAAAATTCTGCCATAGATTCAACTGCATCATCTGAAAACTTAATTTCTATTTGTTCTGTTCCCACTAATTCGGTATATTGTCGAATTAAAGAATTTTTTGGTTCTGTTAAAATTCTTTTGAAGTCTTCTTTATTCAGGCTTTTTAGTTCTACGCGAATAGGAAATCTTCCTTGAAGTTCGGGGATTAGGTCAGAAACTTTTGTCATGTGAAAAGCACCCGCAGCAATAAACAGGATGTGGTCTGTCTGGACAGGACCGTATTTTGTTATCACAGTGCTACCCTCTACAATAGGCAGTATATCTCTCTGCACCCCTTCCCTTGATACATCGGGACCGTTGGTAGGTGAGCCATGGGAAGCAATTTTATCTATTTCATCTAGAAAGATAATACCCAAATTTTGAACCCGGTTGATAGCCTCAACAGTTACTTGTTCTAAATCAATTAAGTCCTGTAATATCTCTGCCTCTAAAAGTTTTCTTGCTTCACTTATTTTTACCTTTCGTTTTTTTGGAGATTGGGGCATAATTTTTCCAAACATTTCTTGTAGTGTAATTTCCATCTCTTCCATACTAGACCCAGAAAAAACTTGCATTAAGGGCATTCCTTTTGAGTCTTTCACCTCTATCTCTATTTCCTTATCTTCAAGTAACCCTTCTCTTAACCGTTCTTTCAATATTTCTTTAGCCTTGTGAAATGTATATTCTTGTGTTGTTTCAACAGGTTTTTCATCTTCTTGTGAAGGGTCGAAGGGTCTATATTCTTTATTTGTTCTTGGTTGTTTGGGTAAAAGGAGTTCGAGTAATCTTTCTTCTGCAATTTTCTGAGCTTCTTCTCTTTTCTGTGATTTTATTTCTTCTTTTACCATATTAACTGAAACATCAACTAATTCTCTTATCATAGATTCACAATCTCTACCCACATAACCAACCTCTGTAAATCGGGAGGCTTCTACTTTAATAAAAGGTGCATTTACAAGACGAGCCAAACGACGCGCTATTTCCGTTTTTCCGACTCCGGTAGGTCCTATCATAATTATATTTTTAGGGATAATGTCATCTTTTAGTTCAGAACCTATTCTTTGCCTTCGCCAACGATTTCTAAGGGCTATTGCAACTTTCTTTTTTGCTTCATCCTGGCCAACAATGTATTTATCTAATTCTTCAACTATCTTTTTGGGTATAAATTCTTCTTCTCTTAACATGTGAAATCTCCTAATTTATCTAATTTATCAAGCCTTCGCTGATGTCTTTCTTCACCAGAGAAGGGTGTATTTAACCATATATCAATAAGTTCTAAGCATTCTCCAATACTTAATATTCTTCTTCCTAAACATAGGACATTAGAGTTATTATGAGTGCGTGCCAATTCAGCCATTAAGGGTGTAGTACAAACTGTGGCTCTAATTCCACGAAAACGATTCGCACTCATGGAAACACCGAGGCCTGTTCCGCAGATAAGTATGCCTCTTTCTATCTCGCCTTTCAGCATTCCTTCACATAAGGCTTTAGCAAAATCGGGATAATCAACAGAATCTGCACTAAAAGTTCCATAGTCAACAACTTTCATTCCTTTGTTATTAAGATATTCAACAATAGTGGGTTTATATAAAGGCGGAGGTCCTTCATATCCTGCATGGTCACAACCGATTCCAA
Organism: uncultured Nitrospirales bacterium; assembly: GCA_964549105.1. GTDB lineage: Bacteria > Hydrogenedentota > Hydrogenedentia > Hydrogenedentales > Hydrogenedentaceae > Hydrogenedens. The sequence goes on along the minus strand of CAZJTZ010000014.1, from coordinate 64,940 downwards.
TCTTCATTTTTTCCCTTTCTAACTTAATTTTTTTCTAAGATTTCTTCCAATTTTTTTCTTTTTATAATTCCTTCACGAATTATCTCTCGTGTATCAGGGTCAAATATTGTAGATACTTCTGACCTTGTTGGTAATTTACTTTCTATGGCTATGGAAATGCCCTCTATTGAAAGTTCCGAAACAGATGTTGCAGGTGGTTCACTCGTTCGATTGGCTGAGGTGGAGGTAATAGCATGTCCAAATTTCAATGACAATTTTTGGGCTATAGGATGGGAGGTCCAACGAACACAAATTTTCCCTTCTTTTCCAGTGAGTTTTTGGGATATTTTTGAATTGCATGGAAGTAATAAGGAAAGGGGTCCAGGCCAAAACTCATTTATACATATTTGGGCATTATCGGAAATAGAAACGACAAGTTCATCTAATTGTTTTAATTCCCCTATTATCAAAAGCACTGGTTTGTCCTCAGGTCGCCCTTTGATTTTGAATAGTTTTTCTATAGCGGATTCAGAAAAAGGATTTACAGCAAGTCCATAGACTGTTTCGGTCGGATAGGCAACAACTTCGTTGTTTTCCAATGCTTTGACAGATTGCTGTATCCCTTCTTCATTGGGAAAAACTATTTTCATAGTCGAAACGCCTCAAGAACTTTGCCATTTTTTGAAATGCCAATGCACGATGACTGATTTTATTTTTTTCTTTTGCTGAAAACTCAGCAAAGGTGTTTTCATAACCTAATGGGACAAAAACAGGGTCGTAGCCAAAGCCCTGTTCTCCGTACGGTTGGATTGAGATATGTCCTTTGATTTCTCCCCATTCACAATGGCAAAAGCCATCAGGCAGGACAAACATAGCGCAACAAACGAACCGTGCAGTTCTTTCGTGCCAGGGAATTCCTTCCATCTCTTGTAATAATTTTTGAATATTTTTTTCTGAATCTCCTTCTACACCTCCATATCTTGAAGAATAGACTCCGGGTCTTCTGTCAAGAGCATTTACCTCTAATCCGGAATCATCTGCCAGCGATGGTAATTGGAGTTTGTCCGCGCAAGTTTTAGCTTTTATATGTGCATTTTCTTCGTAAGTTGAACCTGTTTCTTCGGGAATAATAGTGTTTGGAAAATCTTTTAAGAATTTTATCTCCCAATCAGGTATATCCATAATCTCTTTAATTTCATGATATTTGTTTTGGTTGCCTGTTGCGAGAACAAGGATTTTTTTATTATTCATTCCAATCCATTACCTTTTTTTGTATTTCAATAATTTGCTGAATGCCATATTCAGCAAGGTCAATAAACTGGTTCAATTGTTCGCGGGTAAATACCCCATGTTCACCACAACCTTGAATTTCAATTAATTCTTTTTTAGAATTCATTACTACATTCATATCCACTACTGCCTGGGTATCTTCATTGTAGTCCAAATCCAACAAGTATTCATTATTAACCCAACCGACACTAACAGCAGCACATAAATCTATTACTGGGATTTTTTTCAAAAAGCCTTTATCTACTGAGGATTTTAATGCTTCATAAACAGCAACAAAACTACCTGTTATGGATGCTGTTCTTGTTCCACCATCTGCCTGGATTACATCACAATCCACTGTTACCTGACATTCACCCATTTGACTAAGGTCAAAAACGGCTCTCAAACTTCTACCAATCAACCGACTGATTTCCTGAGACCTTCCTTTCCGAATGGATTCCCTATCCCCTCTTTGAGAAGTTGCTCCTGGAAGCATACCATATTCAGCAGTAATCCATCCTTGTCCTGAATCTCTTAGCCAGGAAGGCAGCCTATTCTCCACAAATGCAGTACATATTACTTTTGTATCTCCAAAGGAAACTAAAACGGAGCCATGTGCATACTTTGTATAATTTTTCTCAATTGTAATAGGGCGAAGTTCGTTATTGGCTCGATTATAAGACCTCTGCATATTCGTTATTTTCCTCAACCTTTGTAAGTCAAAGGGATAATAAACAAACTTTTGGGACATTTCAATACTTACTAATAAGTTTTAAAAAATATGACACAAATTGAATAAGATAAAGTTATGGTAAAGAGGGAATCGGTGGCGTATTGTTCTGCAATTCTATTTCGAGCAATCTTCTCTTAATTGCATCTTCCTCTTCCCCTGTTTCATTTTCCTTTGCTTCTTTTTGTGTTTCTTTTACATCCTTGTGATATTTCTTTATCAGATTTTCCCATACAGGTTCTTCCTGAAATACTTCTACTGCTTTTTGAAGTTGTATGTCTTCAATCGTTTCTTCAGATGCGTTCTTCCTGCGGAAAAATTCTTTCATTAGTTTAACTGCATCCTCTCCTGCCGTTTTACCAATTTCATGTAGTAATTGTTCTTGTTCCTGAATTTTCTCCTGAGGAACCCGAATCATCTCATTCCCGGTAACAGTTCCATGATTCTGTTCATTTATTTTCGATGGGTCTTTTTCATAAGATTTATACATCTGTAAAGCTAACAACCGTTCTTCTTCGTCTGTCGTAACAACTTCAATATCTGGCAATATACCCTGGTGGTCTATCGTTACGCCTGCGGGTGTATAGTAAAGAGCAGTTGTTAATCTTAGTGCTGTTTCATTCTTTGGAGGCAATGGGATAATCGTTTGGACACTTCCCTTTCCATAAGTTTTCTCTCCAACAATAAGTGCTCTCTGGTGATATTGTAATGCACCTGTTACAATTTCAGAAGAACTTGCCGTCTGGTCATTTACAAGAAGTATCATTGGCATATTTAAAGGCAAGATAGGTTTATTCTTGGTTTTTAACTCTAAATCTTTACCATTTTCCTGGGTCAATTGCCCTCTACTTCGAGTATATGTTACCAGTGAATCTTTGGGAAGGAAAAGTTCACAGACTTGCTGTGATGCCGTTAATAATCCACCGGGATTCCATCTTAAATCTAAAATGAGGCCTTTAATACCTTTATCCAACATCTCTTTCACTGCCTTTTTCAAATCGTTTGCAGTATTCTCTTTAAAGTCAGAAATTCGTAAATAGCCATAACCAGAAGGAAGGATTCTATTTTCTTTTATACTTTCCAAAGGCACTTTTGCTCGTTCAACCATAACATCAAAAGTCTCACTATCCTTATCCGAATGAGGTCTTTCGATGGTTAATTTGACTTTTGTGCCAATAGGCCCACGAATTTTTTCCGCGGCTGCACTTAATTTTTCCTGTTCTGACATACCCGGTTTCCAGAGTTGCTCCACAGGTACATCATCAATCTTTCGAATAACATCAAAGGGTTTTAACCCGGCATTTATTGCAGGAGAATTAGGTATAGGCATAAAAACAATTACATTTTGATTATCATCCATTTTTATCGAGACTCCAATTCCCTCGAACTCTCCCTGTGTATCATCACGCAGTGTTTTTAGGTCAGATGAACTTACATAAGAACTATGCCGGTCAAGACTGCTCATCATTCCTACTAAAGCGCCCTCTACAATTTTATTAATGTCAACTTCTTTTACATATTCATCCAGTATTGTTTGTAAAGTATGTCCAATTGGTTCAATTGCCTGATATATGTCTGTTTTATTGCTTTGAGCAGATATTTTAGGTGCAAAGCCATTGGTTAAAAGGGCTATAATTGCTAACAGAAAAATAAAAATAGATAAAAGTTCATACTTACTATTTCGATTTGCCATATTATTATTCCTATTGGTTTTAGTATTTAATATCTAAAAATATGATGTAGTTTATCAAATTTTATGGTATAACTTCGAATACTATTCCTGAATACTATTTCTTTTAAGAATACTTATTACCCAAAACCTTTAAATTTTATTCCTCTCCTATGTTATAATTTTATCCTTAAATCTAAGTGATTAGAAGTCTTTTAAATTAGGAGTGAGGATTTTCGTATGCTTAATAAAGATGATAATCATGAACAAAGTAGTCTAACAAATGGAACTCTTCCTGTTCCAACTACTTTTGACATTCCTGACACTTTGCCTTTGTTGATATTAGAAGACATTGTAGCATTTCCGATGGCAATGATTCCCATACATATTACAACCTCAGCAGAAAAAATGTTAATTGAAGATATATCCAAATCGCATCGCCTTGTTGCCCTGTTAACAGCAAAACCTGAAAAAGAAAATCAAACAACAAAATCTCAATATAACACTTACTCCATCGGTTGTATCGGAAGAATTCTCCAGGTTCACAATATACCTGATGGAAGTTTAAATGTGCTTATTCAGGCAACACGAAGATTTTTTTCTGGCGGTATTATGCGTGAATCACCCTACCCCATTGTTAAAGTTTTATTAATCGAAGAGCCAGAAATCAATATGAAAGAAATTGAGCCTGTTGCACTTGCAATAAAAACACAAATGGAAGAGTTAGTTAAAAATAATCCTAATGTTCCAGAAGGAGCCGCATCTTTTCTGAACAGTATTGAAGACCCTGTTTTTCTCCTTGCAATAGTTGCTACCAACATTCGATTGAAAATTGAGGAGCGGCAAGAAATTTTAGAGATGCCCGATTTGAAATCTCGTATGCTTAAATTGGCAGAAAGACTACAATATCAGGTAGAACTTGCTCAGGCTTCTACAAAAATCAGAGAAGATGTTCAAAAAACTATTGAGAAAAGTCAGAAAGAATTTTTCTTGCGACAGCAGTTAAAAGCGATTCAGAAAGAACTGGGAGATACAGAAGGGCAGGAACAGGAAATTAGTGAATATAAACAAAAAATTGAGGCATTGAAAGCGACAGAAGAAACAAAAAAGGAATTGCTTCGTGAATTGAATCGCCTCTCTTATATGAACGAACAATCTCCTGAATATCATGTAATTATTTCATATCTCGACACAGTATTGGAATTACCCTGGGGCATACTCACAGAGGACAGACTCGATTTAAATGAAGCAGAGCAGATTTTAAACAAGGACCACTATGGATTAGATAAAGTAAAGAAACGGATTTTAGAGTATCTGGCTGTTCGAAAATTGAAACCTGATACCCATGGTCCTATTTTGTGTTTTCAAGGTCCACCGGGAGTAGGAAAAACTTCTTTGGGACAGTCTATTGCTCGTGCTTTAGGAAGAAAATTTGTTCGAGTTGCTTTAGGAGGTATTCATGATGAAGCAGAAATTCGAGGGCATAGAAGGACCTATATTGGTGCTATGCCCGGGAAAATTATCTCGGGAATACGAAAAGCCAGTTCTCAGAATCCAGTATTTATGCTGGATGAGATTGATAAATTAGGTACTGATTTTAGAGGAGACCCTTCTTCTGCCTTACTCGAAGTTTTAGACCCAGCACAAAATCACTCTTTCGTTGACAATTACATTGGTGTTCCTTTTGACCTGTCTCGTGTGTTATTTATTGCTACGGCAAATGACCTGGAACCTATTCCCTGGGCACTTCGTGACCGTATGGAAGTGCTAACTTTGCCCGGTTACACCATTGAAGAGAAAGTTGAAATTGCAAAAAGGTATCTTATCCCTCGTCAGATTGAATCGCATGGGCTTAAAAGAAAACATGTCTCTATTCGAAAAGATGCTCTGGAAAAAATTATTTCAAACTATACAAGAGAGTCCGGAGTCCGTAATCTGGAACGCGAAATTGCAAATATATGCCGAAGGGTGGCAAAACAGGTTGCCTCGAATAATAATGAAAAAGCCATTATCACAAAAGAAAATCTTAAAGAATATCTGGGCCCTGAAAAAGTTTACAATGACTTCATTTCTCGGACCAAAATTCCGGGTGTGGTGATTGGACTTGCATGGACACCCACAGGTGGAGATATTTTATTCATTGAGGTTACATCTATGCCCGGGAAAGGCAACCTTTTACTTACAGGACAATTAGGTGATGTTATGAAAGAATCAGCACAAATAGGATTAAGTTATTTGCGTTCTATTGCACCCAGACTTAATATTTCTAACGAAATGTTCTCAAGCAACGATATTCATATCCATGTTCCATCAGGTGCTGTTCCGAAAGATGGTCCAAGTGCTGGGGTCACTATTCTTACTGCATTGACCTCGTTACTAACAAAAAGATGTGTCCCACATGACCTGGCTATGACAGGAGAAATTACATTAAGTGGAACCGTTTTGCCCGTGGGTGGAATTAAGGAAAAGGTATTAGCAGGTGCAAGAGCAGGAATTAGACAAATCGTCTTACCGCAGAAGAATAAAGATGACCTTGAAGAAGTGCCCATGTCTATACAGAAGAAAATTAAATTTCATTGGGTCTCTCATGTAAATGAGGTGCTGAACATTGCACTCGGGATTGACATAACAAAGTAAGGATTATGGATAAAGAGTCTATCATACATTCTCTAAGAGAACTTGCTCGATATCTTGATATAGATGGGGAAAATCCTTTCAAAATACGCTCTTACTTAAAAGCAGCAGATACTCTGGAACATACTACTGAGTCCATAGAACATCTTATTGAGACTGGACAATTACGAAACATGGAAGGGGTTGGGGAAGCAATTGAAAAGAAGATTATATCATGGTATCATGATGAACCTGTGCCCACACTTGAAAAGGTCAAAAGTAAGTATCCATCAACCCTATTAGAATTGTTTGCCGTCCAATCTCTGGGAGCAAAACGGATAAAGAGTCTATTCGATAACCTCCACATAACCAATCTTGATGAATTGTATCGGGCTTGTATTGAGGGTAAGGTATCAACTCAACCCGGTTTTAATAAGAAGTTGGAAAATAAAATTATTGAGAGTATTGAGTTATTAAACCAATGGCGAGGACAGTTTCTATTGTCCGATGGATTTAATGCAATAAATAAGTTTCTTGAGGAACTAAAGAATATCATTAGTCCTGAAAAAGTGTTTGTCGTCGGAAGTATAAGAAGATATGAAGAAACAATAAGAAATATCAATCTACTTTTTTTAACAGATACCCCTGAACAAATAACACAAAATTTAACTAAATTTTTTCCAGATAAAATAGAAGTAAAGTCAGATTCTCCTTTAATAATTAATTTTTTCAATATTCCCATCCTTATTCATTTTGCAGACAAAAAAGATTTGGGGACAAAAACAGTCTTTTATACAGGTTCAAAGGAATATATTGATAAGGTGAAAGACCAGTGTTCAAAAAAAAGTTTTTCTTTTTCCCATGAGGGATTATTTAGTAAAAATGGGAATAAAGTTATAACGGAAACAGAAGAAGATTTTTTCATTCAAACAGGTATAACTTACTTACCACCTGAATTGCGAAATATTTATGATGATATGGAATTTGTATATAAGCAGGCAGAAAAACTTATAACCAATAATGATATTAAAGGTGTGGTTCATTGTCATACCTATTATAGTGATGGTCGAAATTCCATTTCTGAATTGGCAGAATATTGTATAAAAAAAGGATTTGAATATCTTGTAATCTGTGACCATAGTCAATCTGCTGGCTATGCAAATGGGTTAACACCACAAGACATAATTAAACAGCATGCTGAAATAGACCAACTCAATAAAGTTTATGCCCCTTTCCAAATCCTGAAAGGGATTGAGTGCGATATTAAGTCAGATGGAAGTTTAGACTATCCAAATGAAATTCTGGCTACTTTTGATGTGGTAGTCGGTTCTGTCCATACAAAACTTGATATGGACATAAAAACAGCAACACAACGATTGCTCAAAGCGATTGAAAATCCTTATTTGCATATATTAGGGCATCTCAGTGGAAGGCTTCTTCTTAGTCGAAAAGGATACCCATTGGACATGGAGGCTATCCTGAACGCTTGTGAACAAAGCAATGTAAGTATTGAAATCAATGCCAATCCTATGAGATTCGATTTGGATTGGAGAAATATTTATAAAACTCATGGAAAAAATATAAAATTAGTTATCTCTGTAGATGCCCATGAAATAGAAGGCATAGATGATTCAAAATTTGGCGTCTATATAGCACGGAAAGGAGTTTTAACTCCTGATGATGTTCTCAACACCAAAAATGTAGAAGAATTTAAGAATTGGATAAGACAAAAGAAATAAAACAACTCAAAGATAAAGCAAAAAAAATCTATGAGCATTTGAATAAAATTTATCCAGAGGCTCACTGTACATTAAACTATCGTTCTCCCTTTGAATTACTTCTCATGACTATTCTTGCTTCACAGTGCACGGATGAACGAGTAAATCAAGTAAGTAAGACCCTATTCCAAAAATTGAAATCTCCACAGGATTTTATTGATATAGGACAAAAAAAGTTAGAAGCCCTGATTAAACCCGTCGGATTTTACAGAAACAAGGCAAAACATATTATTGAAACATGTAGAATGTTGGTCAAAAACTTTAATGGGGAAGTTCCTGACAAAATGGAGAACCTTCTACTACTACCCGGCGTAGGCAGGAAGACCGCAAATGTTATTCTTGGTGAATGCTTTAAGACACCGGGAATTATTGTGGACACACATTGCAGTAGGTTAGCACAACGACTGGGATTGAGCAACGCCAATGACCCGCAAAAAATTGAAAAGGATTTAGAAAAACTTTTACCTCCCGAGAAATGGACATTCTTTTCACATCTCTTTGTCTTTCATGGACGAAACATTTGTCTTGCTCGAAAACCCAGATGTAATGAGTGCGTTATAAACAAGTGGTGTGATTTTTACAAATCAAACAAAAATGAATAAATGAAACCAAATAAAGATAAAAACAACTGTAAAACTACAAATAACAATACAAGTAAAGCGGATTTCCCCGCATCTCTGGCTGTTCTTATTATTATATACACTATTGCAGTTTTTATTATTGACCTGTTGGCAACATTTGATATTCACTTTATTTTTAACTGGGGAATTTTCAATATTGACCTTTCCCATCTTCTTAATAAAATTCCAGTATTTAAAAATTCCTTGTTCTCATTTCTCTTCATTGAATTTGACCTTAGAAAATTTTTTTTGTGGCTAATCCTTCCAATCATTATTTTCAATAAAGCCGTTGATTTCTATTGGTTTTCATTCAAGTCATGGGAAAAGAAGGATTTTTTTATACTTTTAGTATTAACCTTATTGTGTGTATCATCGTTAATTTTTGTTATCCTTTCCCCTACTCTTAGTTCCTACTACTCTAGCTTAAAAGAATTACCTTCCAAACAGAAGGTTATTATCTTCTTTCAACAAATTCTCTGGATTATCTCATGGCTACCGGGCTGGGAATTTTTGAATCGGCATCTTCTATTGCGAGCATGCCGTAGACTGCACAAAAAATATACATGGTTCCTTGTCCCCATTGTAGAGACTGCTTACCATATTCCCAAGCCATTCTTAGAAATGCTGGGAATGTCTATATTTTCTTTATTTGCCTGTTTATGGACTCTCCGCAAAAAGAACAACCTTATGGCTTTTCTCTGCCATCTCTTCATAGAACTTGGTTTAGTAATACTCTTACTGAACATCTGAATAATGGTTATAGGACTCTTTCATTTCGTTATGTTTTTGCGTAGGTGCGAGGTGAAATATTATTATTTTCTGGGATGTTTTATATATAGTTTGTTATAATATTTTTTAAATCTAAAATGAATGAAAGGATATAAAATGTCTGAGAACGAAAGTAAAATTTTTTATGCAGATATGCCCGTTGCTGAAGCCATGGCAATTCATCCTCGTGTAGCAGAGGTTTTTGCTGCTTTTCATCTTGGAGGTTGTGCTCATTGTGGTATCAGCCGTTTTGAGACTATTGAACAAGTATGTATGGCTTATGGAATAGAAACGGAAGTGCTCCTCCAGGTATTAGAGGACCTTGTAGCGAAGGCAAAAGCGGAAGAACAGGCACAGGCATAATCTCCTCCACAATATTAAAAAGAGTGTCTCTTTATAAAATCTGTTTAAACACAAAAGTTAAAGGGAAAGGTAGTGGATGTTTATGAGTAAGTGGGTAGGTAGGTTTATGTCTTTTGTATTTTCAGTTTTTATCTTTTTACTGAATTGCACAAACTTATATTCTGAAGACTACAAATTAGAAAATGAAGAGCGGTATGTAATTAATAAAGTATATACAGATGAATATTTGAAAGAGATAGCCTTTCCATTAGGTGGACTGGGAGCAGGTCAGATATATGTCCGTGGCAATGGGAAGTTAAGTCCATGGGAAATTATTAATAATTTTAATTCAAATGCAAATGTATCGGATGCTTTCTTTTCTATATTCGTTGATAATGGGGAACAATCAAAAGCACGCATACTGCAAATGAATCCTCCACTTCCGGGCGAAGGAGTAAACAAAATCAAATTCGCGGGCGAATTTCCTTTTGCGGAATTATCTTTTGAAGATTTTACACCTTCGCTTAAACTCTCTATGGAATGTTTTTCACCATTTGTGCCAATGGATGAAAAGAATTCTGCTCTGCCTGCTATATTTTTCACTTTCAAACTAAAAAACACAGACACAAAAGCCATTAAGGGTATTCTGGCAGGGACTATGCCTAATATTATTGGTTGGGATGGGTATGGCGAATTGATGAGTTCAAATCATACGATAGATGGAAAGGATATATTTGCTCTGTCCCATCCGGAATTGAATAACAATACTAACCTGGTAAAAAAAGAGTCGGATTTTACTCATATCGAAATGGGGGTTGTCTCCACAGGAAAAGAAGGATTTTCAAGGCAGGTTAATCTATATACTAATTTTTATGACTGTGCCTATCCTGTTCGCTACCTGCCCAATATTAATATAAACTTTTCAGAGAATATAAACACGAAAAATGAACTTGATGAAAGTGTTCCCAATGTTTATTGGCTGGGACCTTCGGATAAAATTTTATCATCAGAAGCAATCCAAAAACTTGACGAGGACATAGAAAATGGGGCTTGTCTTATTGTTAGCGGCGATAGACAATCTATTTTCGATTGGGCATTTTGTATACATAAGGCAAAGAGAAACAGGAAGAAAGATTTTGTTTTTGATAATTTTGAAGGTGCTAGATACAATCAATGGACAATAACAGGCGAAGCATTTGGAGATAAACCCACAGAGGGTAAATTTGATACACAGACGGATATTATCGGTTATGAAGGAAAACATCTTGTTAACACTTATAACAATGATGACAAAAAGACAGGAATGGCAATATCAAAAGAATTTACAATTCAATATCCGTTCATTCAATTTCGTGTTGGGGGTGGCAAAAAACCTGATAATTTATATGTTGCTCTTGTTGTGGATGGGATAAAAGTTTTTTCTGCTACGGGCTCGGATACTGAAATATTAAAAAAGGTGATATGGAATGTGTCTGAATATATAGGTAAAAAAGCACATATTGAGATTGTTGATAACGCTTCTGATGGGTGGGGACATATTTTGGTTGATGAGATTATTTTCTCTTGCGATTATCCTATAGACAAAAAATCCTACAAAACATTGTTGGAATGGCTACCTATTGCCTCAAAACAGGGAGGTTGGGTTGATGAAATTTTTGAAGTAAATGCAGAAACAATTTCAGCAAATTTGAAAGATATTAAATTAAGTGGAAATAGAATTTTTAAACCTAAATCCAAAATTAAAGGTAAACACATCAATATATTACTTGAAACAAGTTCAGGAATACCTCTACTCGTCAAAAAAGATATAGGTAAAGGTTCCGTAATATGGTGTAATGGGAAAGTAACAGACTGGGTTCCAGCAGAATACAAGAGGAATTGGACTGCTACTTTGATTAACATGGTTTCGAATGTTCCTTATGCTTATTACAAAGGGCTTGACTCGGAACATCCACTATGGGGAAACATGGCATTTTCCATCAAATCGAACAAGGATCAAGAACCGATGACTTGCGCCCAATGGAGGGATTTCAATTATTTCTGGCAACATTTTTCCAAAAATGGTGCTTTACCTGAGCCAGAAGATACCCATCCAAGTAGTGCTGGCTATACCTGGAATGGAAGTATTGCTTATCCTTTTGAACTATTGCCGGGAGAGGAAGAGGAAGTTTTTTTTATCCTTACATGGTATTTTCCCAATCGCACCCGTGGAAATCAGTATTTCTGGACATTGCCCCAACTTAAATACGACTACCGTTTAGGAAACTATTACAATAATTACTTCCATAGTGCGATGGAGGTTACAGATTATTGTATAAACAATTACCCTTATTTGTTAGCACAGACAGCCCAATTTCATAAAGATTTCTTTACCTCTACCCTTCCGCCTGTAATGTTGGAAGCCATCTCTGCAAATATTGCCACCTTGCACACCCCCATTTATATCTATCTGGAAGATGGGACGGTAGGTGGATTTGAAGGAACGGATAATTGCTGTCCCATGAATTGCACTCATGTATATAACTATGCTCAAACTCTCCCCTATCTATTTCCCAGATTAGAGCAAAGGATACGATACCAGGAATTGTTTTACCAGGTAGATAAAACCGATTCCTATATTCCCCATCGGCTTGTTGTTCCCGTAACAGAGGCACAATTGAAAGATGAAATTGGCGGACCCCAACATCATGCCTTAGATGGAGAATTGGGAACACTTCTCAAACTTTATCGTGATTACAAAATGTCTAATGATAGAAAATGGATTGAGCCTATCTGGCATAATGCTGTAAAGGTGTTTCAGCATGTTTTGGAAAAGCATGACCCAGCAGGCGAAGGGATTATAAGAGGAGAACAGCCTAATACCTACGACACTCATATTTACGGGTCGAACACATTTATAGGCTCATTATACCTTGCTACCTTAAAGGCTATGGAAACCATGTTAAAGGAGTTAGGTTCACCTGACCCCAATTTGATTATAGAATGTCAACGACGATATGAATCCGGGATAAACAAGTATATCGAAACATGCTGGAATGGTGAATACTTTATCAATGTTTTTGATGCCCCAGGGGTAGGACCGGAAGTATACAATCAAATGAATTGCTACGGCACAGGTTGTCATTCCGACCAATTGCTTGGACAATGGTGGGCACATATTTTAGGGATAGGTTATTTGTTTCCTGAAACCTACATTAAGTCAACATTAAATTCTATCTATCAATACAATTGGCGAAAAAATTTTTATGACCATGTCCAATTACCTCGCCGATTTGCAGAAGACGACGAGCCGGGACTTTTAATGTGCACCTGGCCCAAAGGTGGACGACCTGAATCCCCTATCCTTTACTCTGATGAGATATGGACAGGCATTGAATATGAATTAGCAGGATTTTTCATTTATGAGAGAGACTGGGAAAAAGCGATAGAAATTGTCAATGGAGCCCGTTCAAGATATCAGGGAAATCGCAAAAATCCGTGGAGTGAAATTGAATGTGGTGGACATTATGCCCGTGCAATGTCTGCTTATGCCATGCTTCTTGCCGCATCTGGATTTCAATACGATAATGGCACAATTAAAATAACACCCCATACACAAAACAATCCATGTCAATTTTTCTTTACAACTGCTTCCTCATGGGGAATATTTGAATTAGACCAAAACAAACGAGGCACAAGATTATCCATCACTCCTCATTATGGAAAATTAGAAATTAATAAGATTAGTATCCCCGCAGAAAAAAACAAATTTAACCAACTAACTCTATCAATAGTAAAAGATAATAAAACTACCCCCATCACTGAGAAAGCAGGAATTATAAACAATGATACTTATTACGATAATGAGTTGATAACAATTATTCCTCGTTCTCCCATTAATGTCAATACAGGTGAAGAAGTCTTAATAAATGTGAAGTGGTAAAAGAATAAAAAACTAAATTTAAGCCTTTACATCTAAATTTTGTCCCTGCGTAGAAGGGAGAACAGCCGACTGGATTAGTTTTATGGCAGAATCCCCCTGTTGTTGCATAACATTTTTCTGAAGAACTAATACCCTTGCAAGATATTCCGTACCGATTTGAGAAGTCATTAAATTCATCTGAGAATTAATACCAAGTGTATCCATAATAAACCTCCAAATCTATTTGTATAAATTATAGCATAAAAATCTTAAAAAATATAATTTAAAAAAATATATTATAAATTATACTTTTTATCATTAACCTTATAGTTATAGTTGACCTCGATATTCCCCATTCCTTTATCTCTGTTTAATTCAAATAAAAATTGCATAGCCGGCGGAGACAAGGATTAGGCAAAAGATAGGAGCAATAAGCCAGCACAAAAGTATATCTTTTATTACCTTAAAATGTAGCGTATGAACTCCATGATGGAAACCAATACCTACAATTGCCCCAACAATTGCTTGTGTCATGCTTACAGGGACTCCCACCAGGGAAAAGATATAAACAGTAATACCCGAAGATAGAACTGCAACCAGTGCAGAAAATCCATCTAACACAACAATTCTCTCTCCTATATTCATCATTATAGGTTTACTAAAAAGTAGAACACCTATCCCAATAGAAATACCTCCTAAAAAAGCCAACTCGATATTTGACAACCCTTCCCATGCTCCTGCAAACATACCCACTGTATTGGCAACATTGTTAGCACCCAAAGCATACGCACCAAGAATTCCCGAAAAGATTAATCCTCTGCGTATCAATGTTTCGCGTGTTAAAATGCCTATTTTCATGCTTGAAAATATAGCCAATAGAATTTTATAGCAAAGTATGGCTACTATTCCTGCACCTATTGGTGTAAGAAGCCAACATAAAAACACCTTCCCCAGTATTTGCCATTGAACATGGCGTTGAGCCAGACCCAATCCAATCAGACCTCCAACTACTGCCTGTGAAAGGCTTATAGGCTGTCTCAAAAGTATTAGACTAAAACCAACAATTGATACTACAAGACCTACTAAAATAGAGGAGTTTATGTTCTGTAGGGTAATTCCACTTAAAGTCTCAATCCCTTTACTTCCTTGAAGAATAGCGCCTACTACGACAAAGACAAAGGTCAATATTCCCGCTGTCCTGAAACGAATAAATCGGGTAGCAACAGCACCTCCGAACACATTTCCCCCATCATTCGCACCTAATACTATACCCAGAAAACATGAAGTTCCCAACATAAAGAAGAACGACATCACATCATCCTTTTTGCAATTATTATCCGCATAAAATCCCCTGCCTCTTCTGCATGATTACTCACATCACTTATCGAATTCACCAAATCACGCAATAGAATTTTTTGAAAGTCACCTAAATCGGAGTTAAATATTTTTATAATTGCTTTTGATTGAATCTTATCTATCTCACTTTCATAAGCATCTATTTGACCCAGAATTTCAAGAACCCCTTGAAAATCGGAAAATAGGAGTTTTACTGCCTTTATTAGTGCATCTACACATTTTTGAGTTGTAGAAGCAATTGAATCCAATTCATCCGCTAAAATTTGAGGGATATTTATTCTTTGTTCCACAATCATTCGGACGGTGGTCTGTATTTGGTTAGGAATCTGGTCAAAGCGTTCAAGAAGTCCCAAAATATCGCCTCTTGACTCTGGAAATAAAGAACGGGCAAAGATAAAATACTCAATTTCTCGACGCAAATCATCGGCGTTGCTCTCTGTTCTATGAACTTCTAATGTTGTTTCTCGCCACTTTTCATACTCCGTATTTCCAATACATCCAGAAACTACTTGAAGTCCTAATCTCAAACATTCCTCTGATTTCTGACAATACAAGTCTATTTTTTCTTTAACCCATTTTTGGGAATTAAAAAACATATTGTTTTTCCCTTACTATTAAATATTTCATTCTAAGATGATATTCCAACTTATTTCATGGGTATCCTTTGGAACTGCAAATTGGAGCACAAAGACACCATCCTTTCCCTGATAGGAAATATCTGGCACTGATAACTCACAGGATTTTATTTTTCTCTTTTCCGGGTCATAGAAAGTCAATTTGTAATTTGTTTCATCAATAACCTTCATTTTACCTGTTATCTTTTTATCGTCGGGAGAATAATTATACTCCAAAACATCCATTATCCCCTGTGAGATATGATGGTTTGATGCTACAAAAATAGGTTTTTTTTCTAAACAACGAATACCAAACAAAGATACGGAGGAAGGAGGCAAATCCACAACAAAAGCATTTTGAATAACTCCGACAAATGATTCATTCCAGAAATCATATAAAGCATATAGTTTTCCGACATTTAGTCCTAACTGTTCCAAAAAAACGGAAACTTTTATAGACGATTTAGAATCCCAGTTAAAAACTGCAAGGATATTGCCATTCAGGACCGATCCTGATAAAGGCAATGACCATTTTTGTGGATGAGGATTTTCAAACAGGTCTATTGGACAGGCGGGTTGTGTAGTTTTTGGAATTACTTTTTGTAATAGGTTTATTTCATTAGGGGTTAATTTTTTAAATTCCTCTCCTATTTTGAATACACCTCCCGTTAAGGCTGCACCTGTAATCCATGCAACTGCTTGTGATTGTGTCAATTTATTCTCTTCTGAAACCTTCCATCGTTGGTTCGTCTCATTATGCCCTAAAAACACACAATCCTGGTCAGGCGCACCTAAGTTAGGGAACAAGTAGTATCGTCTTGCAAAGTTGGTCAATGACTCGACACAACCCCAATTCCCGGTTATAGCATTAGAAGACCATAATGGTTTATTATCAAAACCAATTCTAATACCGTCAGCATATATTCCAGAAATAGGAATTGGAATCATTGTCATCAAGAATTTATCAGTTCCTAAACCTTCGCGGATAGATTCTAACCCTTTTCGTAAAACTTGAACCTTTGTTAAGTTTCCGTCTTTATACCCCTCACCTAATAATAAATGATAAACGAAATCAGCCTCTACCAAGCCATCAAATCCCCAATCTTGTGATATTTTTTTACACATATCCCGGGCATAAACATACGCTTCTGAAATTGTAATATCTAAAATTTTCCTATCATCACCCAAAAGCAATCTTCCTTTTGCTCCGGGTGAAACAAGCCAATCAGGATGTTCTTTTGCAAGTTTTGAGTTTACAGGAACAGTAAACAGGTCTATCCATAATCCTGCTGTCATACCTCGACTATGCAAATCCTCTACAATAGGTTTAAGTCCATTGGGAAACTTTTCAGGATTAGGCTCCCAATCTGCTGGACCGCGTTCCCAACCTGCGTCAATTGCTAAATGATTCCAACCAAATCTTTTTAAATATTTATCTACAAATTGAATATTTTCTAATATTGCCCCTTCATTTATATCTTTATATAGTGCAGTGCTCCAACTATCCCAACCGTGAGGTAAAAAAGAACTTTGTTTCTGTAATTTGTTTAGAACAAATATGGCACGTCCATATCGTTCTAAACAAATATGGGGGCTTTGTTCACCAAGAGACAAGTAAAGAACTTCTGCATCTAAAGACTCACCTGGCAACAATTTTATAGGTGGGTCAAATACACTTTCGGCAGTTAAGTGAACCATCTTTTTTTTCTCATCTTTTGCAAGGGTTACTCGACTAAATCCTTTATCAAAAGTAAGAAAACCTGCTAAAAGAGATTGGTTTTTTGCTTTATCATACATCATCATATTCCACTGGGTTTTTAAGTCAAGATGGTCTGTCCACTGAGGATAATCCATCATTGATTCAAAAATATTACCATTCCCGAGACACATCACAGAATTTCCATTTATACCCTTTCCACTATATTGATTCAATACCCCTTGCAAAGAGATTAGGGACTTAATTTGTTGTTCTTTTTTTGTGTCGTTTTTATATTGCAATCTTACTGTCAAAAAAGGTTTACCAGGGTATACTTCCAAAACCCAGGATACACCTTTCCCTTGAATGTAAAAACCTATCCCTTCCCCTAAAGAATTTGAGATAGGCTCCTTATACCAATTTACATCAGAAAATTTTAATGGAACATTTTTATCCGAATCGCTATATAAGATAGCAGGACGGTCTAATGTTAAAATCTCTACTCCATCGGAAAAGAAGATTTTGACTGTTTCATTTTTGAAAAGATGCACTTCATATAAATCTGTTGATACTGAAGCGACAGAACGAGGGTTATTATCTGTTTTACCTGTAATAGATATAAATATAGACACTAGAAATAAAGCAACCGTCAAATACAATAAGTTTGTTTGGCATAATCTCATATTATTGTCCTTTAATTCTTCGTTTTGATTAGGAAATTATTTTCACATTATACTATCGAATGTTTTCTGCAAATAAAAAGTTTCATTTATTTTAATCAAGGAAGGATTAGTAGTATGAATTTTTTTTGGCATGATGGAGGTAGTAAATTTAATCCTGTAAGTTCTGTAGACTATCTACCCAGTGGTTTACTAGAAACAATGCAACTTCATCGCTTGCAAACTATGGTTAAGAGGGCTTATGAGAATGTCCCTCTTTACAGAGAACGAATGGATAAGGAGGGAGTCAAGCCAGAGCATATTCGTTCCTTGAATGACATTAGACTACTTCCATTCACAATAAAAGCAGACCTCAGGGACACCTATCCCTTTGGGCTTTTTGCCAGTCCAATGAGTGAAATTGTTCGATTACATGCGTCCAGTGGAACCACAGGTAAACCGATTGTAGCAGCATATACAAAAGAAGATGTAGATGTTTGGAGCAATGCTGTAGTTAGAAGTTTAGCAGCCTGCGGAGTTGACCGTGGTGATATTATTCAAAATGCGTATGGTTATGGCTTATTCACAGGAGGTTTAGGTTTTCACTATGGAGGAGAAGCATTAGGAGCAACGGTTATTCCTATTTCTGGGGGCAACACAGACCGCCAGATTATGATTATGAAGGACTTCAATGTTACTGTGGTTACTTGCACTCCCAGTTATTTCGTTCATATCATTGACCGAGCACACGAAACAGGAATTGACCTGAAACCTTTTCCCCTTAAAATTGGTGTTTTTGGTGCAGAACCATGGAGCGAAGCCATGCGTCAATACATTGAACGAGAAGCAAATATAAAGGCTTATGATGTATATGGGCTTTCTGAAATTTCAGGTCCGGGGATAGCAATTGAATGCTTTGCACAACAGGGATTACATATTATGGAAGACCATTTTTATCCTGAAATTATCAACCCTGATACATTAGAACCTGTTTCTGAGGGAGAAGAAGGTGAACTTGTTTTAACAACTTTAAGTAAGAGAGCAATGCCTATGATTCGTTATCGCACACGGGATATAACCGCTTTTTATTCTGAACCTTGTTCCTGTGGAAGAACGATACGAAAAATGAAGAAAATTGCCCGTAGAAGTGATGATATGTTTATTATTCGTGGTGTAAATGTATTCCCAGGTCAGATTGAGGCGGCACTACTTGCCATTGAAGGGTCATCCCCCCACTATCAAATTAAGTTGACTCGCGAACATGGTTTAGACCAGATGGAAATCCAGATTGAGGTTACCCGGGAAATGTTTAGCGACCGCGTCAGTAAGTTAGAAAAATTGCAAAAAGAACTTACCGAATCCATTGAAAGAATTATTAATATCCGCGCTGATGTCCGTTTAGTTGAACCCAATTCTATTCCCCGTAGTGAAGGGAAAGCAAAACGAGTTATAGATTTGAGGCAAATATAATATAATTATAATAATGTCAGTTATTTAATCAACCTAATAATAAGGATAGGAATATGAAGATACAACAAATTTCAATGTTTTTGGAAAACAAACCAGGCAGAATTATTGAACCGTGCAGGGTTTTAGCAAAAAATAACATAAATATACTTACCCTATCCCTTGCAGATACTCAACAGTTCGGTATCTTACGATTAATTATCAAAGAATGGCAGAAAGCCAAAGAAGTTCTGGAACAGGAAGGATTCATAGTAAATGTTACAGAGGTTGTAGCCATAGAGGTTGAAGACAAACCCGGTGGACTTACAAAAATTCTTGAAGCCATTGAGGAAACAGGACTGAACATTGAGTATATATATGCTTTTACTTTTCGAAGTGGCGATAAAGCAGTCATCGTTTTTAGATTTGACCAACCCGACCTGGCTATTCAAATATTACAACAAAAAGGAATTAATGTGCTGGATAGTGTTCAGTTATATGATAAAGCCAGCCAGTAATAAAGGTAAAGGATTATGAAGTCTATTCCGTTCGAAAATGTTTTCTGGGAAAAAGAAGAGGTGATGGACACCAAAGAACGAAAGGTATTGCAATTAGAACGACTCAAAAATACAGTGGATAAAGTATATAACACAGTTCCTTTCTACAAAGAAGCCTTCCAAAAATTAAAGGTAAAACCAGAAGATATTAAATCACTTGACGACTTAAAACGGTTGCCTTTCACTGTAAAAGATGATTTAAGACAAAACTATCCGCTTGGACTGCTTGCTGTCCCACGAAGTGAACTTGCAAGGATTCATGGCTCTTCGGGAACCACAGGAAAACCTATATTAGTTGCATACACCCGGAAGGACCTGGATACCTGGGCAAATCTATGTGCCCGTTTTCTTGTTTCAGGTGGCCTCAGAAAAGAACATGTTGCTCAAATATCCTTTGGGTATGGCTTATTTACAGGTGGTTTTGGACTGCATTATGGGGTAGAAAAGGTAGGTGCAACAATTATTCCTGCTGCCTCTGGAAATACAGCACGACAGATTTTGCTTATGCAAGACCTATGTCCTGATGTCCTTATATGTACACCCAGTTATGCACTGAATATCGCTGATTTTGCAATGCAGTCAGGTATTGAGTCAGCAAAGTTACCCTTGAAATATGGGCACTTTGGCGCAGAAGTATGGACAGAAGACATGCGCAAGAAGATTGAAGAGCAACTGGGAATTATGGCTTTCAATAACTATGGTTTAAGTGAAGTCATGGGTCCCGGTGTTAGTGGCGAGTGCTATCTGCAAGACGGCATGCACATTCAGGAAGACCATTTTATCGTTGAATGCCTTAACCCTACTACCCTCGAACCCGTAGAAGAAGGAGAATATGGTGAACTGGTATTTACAAGTTTGACCAAAGAAGCCTTCCCTGTTATTCGCTATCGGACACGCGATCTGGCTCGACTGGACACCACTCCCTGCCCTTGTGGCAGAACAACTATACGCATGTCCCGTGTAAAGGGTAGGTCAGATGACATGCTTATTATTCGTGGAGTAAATGTATTCCCATCTCAAATTGAAGAAGCCATATTACAAGTGCCCGGAATAGCTCCTCATTATCTTATTGAAGTAACAAGACCCAACACTATGGATGAAATATCTGTAAAAGTAGAAATTCAACCGGGATTCATTTCCGATAAAATGAGCGAGATGCAACTACTAAGAGACCGTGTCATCCGCAAAATCAATGAGATTACTGGACTTCACATAAATGTTGAATTACTCCCTCCAAATGCACTGGAACGCTCCACAGGAAAATCATGCAGAGTCATTGACCATAGAAAATTATCTTAACAAAACCCCTGAAAATTTATTCTTTTTTGAAACAAAAGAATAGCAAAAACTAACATCTGGTTTTTTTGAGTTAAAAAAAATAAACTACGAGGTTTTAATAAAAATCAAGTTTTAATTAAAGAATTTATCGCCAGGCAAGACACAAATAAAGCCAAAAAGAGAAACAAAATATTTGTTTTATATTCTTATGTAGGACAAACATTCCTATTTGTGTTTTTAAAGATGCAATTAGCCTTCATATTTTAATCGTTTTTGCGACTGACTAAAAAGTTTCAGAAATGTAGGGGCGTATTGCATACGACTCAAAAACCATACATCAGCAAACAAATAATATCCTTAGTAGAACCCATTTATATAGGGCTGACCCAAAAGTCCATTTTTGACAAATTTGCATGCAAAACCAATAGCTATTTATATATAGTTGTTTCAAATTGTTTTTGTAAGATTAAAGGTAATATAAGTATGAGAAAGATTGAAAAGAATAAAGGACTCACAGAAACAGATTCAGTGCAGGTTTTTGATAAGATTGCTGGCTTGATTGAGGAAGCGAGAAGGAAAGTCGCTACCACTATCAATCAGGAAATAGTCTTACTCTACTGGAATATTGGCAAGACAATTAAAGAAGAGATAATGGAATCCAAAAGGGCATAGTATGGAAAACAAATAGTCCAATCCCTGACTATACAATTGACTCAAAGATATGGGAAAGGATTTTCAGAACAAAGTTTATGGCACATGGTCAAGTTTTATGATACCTACCCAATTCTCTCCGCAGTGCAGAGAGAATTACAGGGATTGTCCTGGACACATATTAAATCTATCATTTATATTGAGGATAACCTGAAACGCGAATTTTATGCAACCTTATGTCAAAAGGAACGCTGGAGCACAAGAACCCTTGAGAACAGAATAGGCACTATGCTATACGAAAGAACTGCATTGTCAAAACTACCTGATAAAACTATTGAAATGCAATTGAAAGAATTGAAAGAAGAGGATAAAATGACTCCTGAATTGGTGTTTAGAGACCCGTATGTCCTCGATTTTTTGGAACTTGCAGATACTTATAACGAAAAGGACTTGGAAAGCAGCATATTGAATGCACTCGAAAAATTTATCCTTGAATTGGGTAAAGATTTTTATTTTGTGGCAAGACAGAAGAGGATTACGCTTGATAATATTGATTACTACATGGATCTGGTTTTCTACCATAGAAAATTGAGATGTTTTGTAGTGATAGATTTAAAACTGGACAAATTCAGGGCAGAATACAAGGGGCAGATGGAGTTATATCTGAGATATTTAGAGAAATATGAAATGGAGAAGGATGAGAATCTACCCGTAGGTATCATTCTTTGCACAGAAAAAGGTAAAGAGCAGATAGAACTGTTATTCTTACCAAAAGATAGGATAAAGGTTTCAGGATACTTGACTCAATTACCGCCCAAAGAATTATTTGCTGAAGAATTACGCAAAGCAATTCTATTTGCAAAAAAAGGATTAGAACAATAAAATATTAAAACTAAAATTTGACCCCAGGTTAGACAGTTTGATGCTATAAGTTCAGTAGTTGACTTATTTGATGGACAAACAAAAAAATCTTTTGCTTATACTTTTCAGATTATTCCTAATTTATTAGACCTTCCCAGAGAAAAAATTTTCGAATCTAAAAAAATACCAGAATTCCATTTGGTGATTATGTATAATAACAACGCACAAAATATATCTTTTGTATGTCTATTAACATTTTTAATAATGGAAATTTATTTACATATATCGTTTTTATTAAAATAATGGAGGAAACAAAAAAATAAGGGTAAGAAATGCGAACTATACATATTCAGGTCAAAGATGACCATCTTGAAACTATCGGTAAAACCCGGCCTTTAAATGCAATTGTTGAACTTATCTGGAATGCTCTGGATGCAGAAGCACAACAGGTTCATGTTCGGTTTGTTGAAAATGAGTTAGGGGGATTAGATTATATTGATATTATTGACGATGGACATGGTTTGAAATTTGAAGATGCTTTAATATCTTTTGGTAATCTGGGAGGCTCGTGGAAAAAAGACGAAAATGTTACACCAAACGAGAAAAGAATATTGCATGGTAGATATGGAAAGGGCCGTTTTCGTGCCTTTTCTTTAGGCAACCAAGTAACATGGAAAAGCACTTATTTTGAAAAGAATGCTTATCACTTTTTCTGTATAAAAGGTGATATAGAAAACCTATCTATCTTTGAGATTTCTGAGCCAGAACCTGTTCAAGAAACCACATCGGGCATGTATGTTCGCATCGCACTGCCAAACAATAATGCAAATATTATCCGGGGGAATCTTGCGATTGAAGAAATAACAGATATTTTTGCTCCTTACTTGATGCAGTATCCAAATGTAAAAGTTATCTATGATGGGATAAATATTGACCCACAAAATGTGCAACGGAATCAATACGAATATTCATTAGATAAAATTGTTGTCCCCAGTGGACAAAATATTAATGCCACATTAACTATTGTTGAATGGAACACTTCCGGAAGAAGAGGGCTTTTCTTTTGTGATGAGAATGGATTTACAAGGTTCATTCCTTTTCCACGGTTGCATTTTCGAGGCTTTAGTTATACCGCCTATTTCAAGTCTCAATATATAAAACTGTTAGACCAACAGGGATTGCTACAGATAGATGAACTTTGCGAAGATGTTCGCTTTTTAACTCAGTTATGTAAGAAAAAACTTCGTGAACATTTTATCCTTCGCGAGGCAGAAAAATCTCAAGTTATGATACAAGAATGGAAAGACGAGGAAGTCTATCCTATAGACCCTGAGGAACTTTCTAATCCAGAAAATAATATTTCGATAAAAATTTTTGAAGTATATGCTACACATCTTTTTCAAATGATTCGTGAATTGAACGATGCACCAAAAATAACTCAACAATTGGTTTTAAGACTTCTTTATACTCTTGTGCAAACAAACCCCAACAAAGTTGCACATATTCTTAACGAGATTATTTCCTTACCCGAAGATAAGGAAACAGAAATTCAAAAACTATTAGTGTAGATTCTTGAATGATATGAGACAAGACTTCTTTTTTACAAGAACAAAACAGTTTTTACCCCTTAACAAACATATCCTTTCTTTTTTTTATTTTATTCTAATACTCTTTTTACTGTCCCCTATAACTTTTGCCCAAAGTTTTATAGAAGAATTATTTAGAGGTAAGTTAATCTCTTCTGAGCCAGGTGTCTGGGCAATATATGAAATAACAGATAAATCTACTCATACATCTGTCTTATTAAGACAGGCAATTACTGACATCGAAAAAATAGATGAAAAGACAACAGGAATCTGGCTGGAATCTGAAATCATCCCATTAGAAGGTTTTCCTTCTGTATACAGATTTTTAATATCTTATGACTCTAATAGGAAAGAAAAGATTCACAAAATAGTTATACGAGAAGGGGCAGATGCACCACAAAACATAGATACCAGCACTATGCCCGAAGTCAATATGAATCAGGATAATTCTTCTAAGAAAAAGTTAATAGACGAAAAAGAAGTTGAATATAAAAATGGGAAAATTAAAGCCAAACATTATAGAATTGAAGAGAATAATAAATCTAAAGAAGTCTGGCTCAATGATGAGGTTAAACCTCTGGGTCTTGTTAAATTATCAACGAACGAAGGGGATATGATTTTGTTTAAGTTTGGTAAAGGTGGAGATGAAGGTAAAAGTGCACTTGATTTGCCTACACAAAGAAACATTCAGCCAAAAGCACAGAAACCCCAAGTAGATGTATCAACAAAAAATAATCCATAAAACAAATAATAAGGTGTTTATTTTTTTAGTTTAAGTTTTATTTGTTAATATTATTAGAGTAAGAAACGACAAAGTATACAAGAGCAATAAAATAATGGTTAAAAATATATTTAATTGTGGTTTCCATGATATTCCGTTAAAAAAGATACTATTAATTATTCTTTTTTGTTTTTCTGTATTTTTTTTACTTATAACTACTAATGGGTGTAAAACCACTGCCGAAAAGAAAGGTAAAGAAGAAAAGGTTACTGCGGGAGAATTAATTCCTTTTGTTCCAGAGAACCCTGTTTCTACAATTCAATGTTTGAAAGGTCCATATCCAAAGATTTTTAGTTCAGAAAGTCAGGCGACCTGGGTAATAACTGATTCCACATCTTCTTCTCGCCAATTGACTATTGATATTGTTCTGGCTTCTTCATTTCAAGATATGAGTATTGCTTATGACTGTGTGAGTTTGCGAGGTTTTAATACTTATATGGTATTAAATGAAAATACAGAAATTCACCCTATCCAAATCATTGTGGACAAATCATTAGAGGAAACTCCTTTAGGGACACTTCGAAAATTTAAGAGGAAGATAACACTTACCTTTCCTTGTAGTGCTCAGGAAATCCTTGTTCCAAAAGAGGGACTGCAAAATACCCGGGTATTTCTTATTTTAGATGGTTTTGATACAACTTTTTGTTTCTCCTGGAGTCCAAAACAAATGCCCGTGGAAGTCCCATTATCTATGAGGTTAAAAGATAGTCATGAAAGTCTGAAGCAAAAAGAAAAATCCTTGCACAAAAAGGTGTTAAACTGGACTCACACCTTTGACTGATTCTAATAGCAATAAAACGAAAAAGAAAGCCTCAAAAAGAAAAAAACAAGTTAAAACTACCCCCAAACAGTTTTTTTCATTTTTCTTAAAAATTCTGGGCATTTTACTTGTTCTTTTTTGTATCGGAATACTTATCCTCCACCCAACAAGGGATTATTTATTAAGCAGAATTATAAATAATGCTTTATCTAACAATTTAGAAACAAACATCTACTTTGAACACAGCAATCTAAATTTTTGGGACTTTTCACTCATCTTTCAAAATTTACATATAAAAAATCCTGAAGGCTTCCCTGAAGAATCGCTAATTCAATCAAGTCTTGTACAAGTTAAGTCTTCCATCTCCCCTACCTTTAACTTATGTTATAAATTATATTTTAGAGATTTAACCTTTAACCTATATTACATTCCAGGTAAAGGAACAAATATAGGAACTTTGTTTAATATTTTTCAAAAACAGGCTCAGAATAAAAAGAATTCATTTTTGTTAAGAACAGATTCAATAAAGATTGATAAAGTAAATATTATTATTACACAAAATCTTGAACCTCAAAAGTTTGAGATTAGCAAATCTAACATCTTTACTTCTCAGGGGAAAACGGGCTTTGACACCTTTAATGGAATAGATATTTTGAAACAAATTATAACCACTTATATAATTGACAACACCAACATACCTGAAGATTTTCGCAAAAGTTTAATTAATGACATAAAACAAAATACAATATAAAAAAGTTTGTATACATATACCTTATTTATGTTTAAGCAGGAAAAATACTAATGGCACAGGTTGAATTAAAACAACTGACGAAAATATATTCCAATGGTCTTGTGGCAGTAAAAGATGTAAACCTTACCATCAAGGATAAAGAGTTTGTGGTGCTGGTAGGTCCCTCGGGCTGTGGAAAAACCACTACATTACGAATGGTAGCCGGTTTAGAGGAGATAAGTTCAGGTGATATTTATATTGACGGAAAATGGGTAAACCATGTTCATCCCAAAGACCGGGATATTGCTATGGTTTTTCAGAATTACGCCCTCTATCCCCACATGACAGTTTATAAAAACATGGCATTTGGATTAATGTTAAGAGGAATTTCAAAACAAGAAATTGATAAAAGAGTGCGAGAATCAGCAGAAATACTGGGTTTAACAGACTATCTTGATGCTAAACCTCGAGTTCTTTCCGGTGGTCAACGACAGAGAGTAGCCGTAGGAAGAGCAATAGTCCGAAACCCCAAGGTTTTTCTTTTTGATGAACCCCTGTCCAATCTGGATGCAAAAATGCGTGTCCAGATGCGAGCAGAGATATCGAAATTACACCATCAACTAAAAGCCACCATAATTTATGTTACTCACGACCAGATAGAAGCCATGACTATGGGCGACCGTATTGTGGTAATGAGCAACGGAAAGGTTCAACAGGTTGGGACTCCACTCGAATTGTATCATAGACCCATGAATAAATTTGTAGCAGGTTTCATTGGGAGTCCACCAATGAACATAATTGAAGGGATAATAACAGAAAAAAATGGAAATTTATATTTTTCTAAACAAGAAGAGAGTATTGAAATAAAGATAGTCGAAACAATGCAAAAATACTTAAAAGACTTTATAAACAAACAAATAATTCTGGGCATAAGACCCGAAGACATTTCTCACAATCTGAACCAGATACCCAAAGAAGGTGTTTCTATCTCTGCCAATATTGAAGTTGTAGAACCAACAGGAGCAGAAATGAATCTTTACTTAAATACAGGAACAACCACAATTACAGCACGGGTAAAGATGGATAACGAACCTCCTATTGGAAAACCCTTTGTGGTGGATATGGATATTGAAAAAATCCATTTGTTTGACCCCACAACAGAACAAGTTATTATTTAATCACTACTTACCTAAAATCTGTCAGGAGTCATAAAAAGATGCAAGAGATTGTTGAAAATATAGAGAAACAGTTTAGATTTTTTTTCAAAACAGAGCCAGAAATAATTGTCAAAGCACCAGGTAGAGTAAATATCATAGGAGAACATACCGACTATAATCACGGTTATGTCCTTCCCATGGCATTAGAGCAAAGCGTCTATATAGCGGGTAGGAAAAGGAACGATTCGTTACTAAATTTTTATTCACTCAATATGAATCGTCAAAGTATTGCAGACTTTAATTATCCTGCTCTCAATCCTCTGGAACCCTGGATGAATTATATTATGGGCGTATCTTATGAACTCAAAAAATTAGGACGGTCTTTTCCAGGCGTTGATGGTGTAATATATGGAGATATTCCAATAGGATGTGGTTTGAGTAGTTCTGCAGCACTTGAAATGGCTGCATTAAAATTGTTTGAGGGATTAGGATGTTTTGTATTGGATGACTCTGAATCTGCAAAATTGGGACAGCGAGTAGAGAATGAGTTTCTTGGACTGAAATCCGGTATTATGGACCAATTTATATCCAGATGTGGCAAAAAAGGACATGCCTTATTTTTAGATTGTCGAAACTTAAATTATGAGTTAGTGCCTATTGACTTACCCAACTACACTTTTGTAATTGCAAATACAAACTGTCCAAGGGGACTCACGGGTTCTAAATATAATGAGCGTGTTGCAGAATGTGAAGAATCACTAAAAACACTAAATTCTTTTTACAGAAAAAATGCTACCCACCTAAGAGATTTTACTGTTGAGGAGTTAACTCAAATAAAAGAAAAAATGAATCCTGTCCCCTATAAACGGGCTTATCATGTCTTGACAGAGAATAATCGTGTTTTATCCTGTGTCGAGGCATTAAAATCGGGAGATATTCAAAAGGTCAGTGAACTACTTAACGAATCTGATTTCAGTTTACAAAAATATTATGAGGTTACAAATCACGAACTTGAAGTAATTACTGACATAGCACGAAATATAGAGGGATGTAATGGGGCAAGAATGACAGGAGCAGGTTTTGGGGGGTGCACTATCAATTTGGTAGAAAAATCACAAATAGAAAATTTTATTAATATCCTCATAGAAAAATATCACGAACAAACAGGCATAAAAGCCTCATGTATTATCTCCCAGCCCTCTGATGGAGCACATATTATAAAAAAACAATAATAATGTGTCTTAAAAAAACCTTTACTCAACCTATGCACCTGCGTTTGCTAAAAAAATTTTAACAACATTTATTGCGAAATATTACACATTATCCGTGAAATATTTAATATTATTTTGTATTATTTGTTAAAAAAATATGATATAATTTTACAATATGTAGTAAAATTTAAGATGAACAATAAATTTTACATAGTTTTAAGGACAAAAACATGGTAAAAAAGGGCAAACGATATAATGGGTTCACCCTTATAGAAATTATGATTGCAGTTGCTATCTTTGCTTTTGTGGTTGGAGTAACGGCTGTTTCATTAATTTCCTTTCATCCGAATTTACAAATTCAGAGAGAAAGAATTCAAACATTGCATACCTGTCGTGCTGTATTAGAAGCAATTCGAGAAAAGAGAAAAGATTTTATTGTAAGTGCTGATGAATTTAATTGGGACGGGTTTTATTCATGGATAAATGGGAGAACTTCTTCCGAATGGTTGTCTATAGTAACAACCGAAGAACATCCTATTGCTATACCTGATTTGCAAATTGATGTAGAATGCAGAGACATGCAAGGGGAAGAAGCAGGAGGTACAGATAACCCTGTTCAAGTATTTGTAACGGCTACATGGACATCTTCCCGTGGGTATACACTCCGAGATACAATAGCAACCATTTTAACATCGAGATAATTGAGGATTTTTATATGAAAAAAAGTTACTCAGGTTTTACTCTAATTGAAATGACTATTTCAGTCGCTTTATTGGGCATTATTTCCTTACTAAGTTTCATAGCGTTAGAGTCATCTGTAAAATCTTCTTCTCTTGCTTATGCTCAAAATGAAATTGATTCAGCTCTTCGAGATACTTTTAACGAACTTTCAGATGTTGTTAAACAGGCTTATACTGTCGAGTCCACTAATGTTACCCCTCCTACGGCTCCTAATGGTGTAGAGCCAATTCAGGTGCAAAACGAAGGACGCTCCATACGATTTTTTATACCTGTCCCTGTAAATACCCCTGCTCTTATTCAAGCATCCCAGCCCATAACTATTATGTATGAGAATGAAGACCATTCTTCTGTAGGAAATCCTCCTAATGCTGTTCTTGATAGCGGTGAAGATACAAACAACGATAGAGCGTTAACCCGTAGATTAGTAATGATACAAGGAAATAATCGGAGGGTTCTAGGAAGTGCAAATTGCATTAGTCGTGTAGAATTCCAGTTGTTACCTGACCGCAGCAATGATTCTGACCAGCCAACAGTTCTTTATGTCTATTTGGAGGGGACAAAACGCATGGGACCCGGCATGGGGCCATTAATTCGTGCTGAACTATCAGGAACAATAAAATTAGAAAATTAGGAGATAGGTTATGAGTATTCTTCGGAAAAAGAACTCTGGAATTGCTCTTATCTTTTCAACAATAGCAACTATCGTTATTTTAGGAGCAATCGGTTTTGTTATTTCAACGGTTATCAATAACAAGAGAGAAACAGATTTTTCTGCTGATGATATTATTCTGCGTGAAGCGGCACAATCGGGGATTGACCTTGCCATAAAAAGACTCTGGGATGATTATCTGGAAACCAGTGGAAACACGACACGGAATTGGGCTTCCTACCGTTATTACCTTGATAATTCTTTAAGCATTCCAATCAATGAAGATTTAAACTTTAATGGAACAAAAGACACAGATGAGACTGGTAATGGAAATGGTGTATTTGAGACATATCCCACAGGATATGACCGTCGAGGTTGGGCTTTGTTGGCTGAGCCTTTCGTATTTCGTGACCCATCTAACAATCAGGAAATTGCACAAATTGACAGCGTTCACATTGCAAGATACGACGAATGGAGTCGTTCCTTTTTAACTATAACATCAACGGCAGAGCGAAATGGAATTACAAAAACTGCCGTTCAAATAGTTAACATCGGTGGAAGAGTAAGTCCACACACTGAGTTTGCCGTGTTAGCAAACAATATAAGTTGTATTCTTTGCCATGCTGAATTTCAGTCTCTCAATCTATATAGAAATAATGACCCTGCCAATTACAATACTTTTGACCGTATAAAGGTGGCTTCACTTGAATCTATGTTAGTACGCCCGGATGAAGCAGATAGTCGTGTCGCAGGAACTCTATATACCCGGGGTAGAGTATATAAGCCTGATGGAACACAATTTAGCGCAAGCCAACTTCAAAGTTCCACACTAAAAGCGTATCGGATTAACAATACAAATGGAAAGATTGTTCAAAATCCTTCTGGGCAAATGACTATTACTAATTTACAAAATGCGGGAACAACCCCAAATGGCGACCTTGTTCAATTTTCTAATCTTTATATGAACTACCCACTTAATGAGCAAGCACAAACAGATGGCTTAGTGCCTAATAATTTTCCTGCTCCCTTCCCTGATGATAATAATAACCGTATTGTAGATGATGAAGAATTTGAGATAGTTTTGAACACGGCTAATGGAAGTATTAGTTTTGAAAATTCAATAATGGAAGGGGAAGCTCCTCCAG
The DNA here is from genome assembly GCA_964549105.1 of uncultured Nitrospirales bacterium. GTDB lineage: Bacteria > Hydrogenedentota > Hydrogenedentia > Hydrogenedentales > Hydrogenedentaceae > Hydrogenedens. The sequence continues at coordinate 33,393 of CAZJTZ010000014.1, read as the reverse complement.
GCGGGCAAATAACCTCTGGAGTCGCTTATGGTGTTCCTAAAGGTTCTTTGTATACACCCTCAGATATAAACAATCCTCTTCCGACTACATCTAATTCTGCCTTAACAAGTCTGTCAAATGAAGGTATTTATAATGGCAATCTTATACTTATCGGAACTGAACAGGACCCTATTCAAATAGAACGAACGGTGGCTGTGGACGGTGATTTGGTCATTGCAGGGAAAGTTCGTGGAGAAGGGCAATTATTAGTTAGAGGTAATGTATATGTTGTTGGTGATGTAACCTATGATGACGCTCCCGGTGAGTTTGGAAAAGCCGATGATGGCACAACCAATGCTTTTGCTCTTGTAGCAGGCGGAAGTATTATGATGGGTGATTATTTAACTGTGCGTGGTGTCAATCATAGTGCAAGGGATAGCGAAAAATTTCCACAATGGGACCAGTATAGTATCCATGCAAGAGAAGCCCATAAATCAAATTCAGTGACTATTAACAAGAAGACAGAGACCCTTAAATGGGGATATTTTGACCCTGATTCTGTTGATGCAGGGCAAACTGTATCAGGAAGAAAAGGTCAACAATACAGTTTTACTACATCCGAATTAATGCTATTTAATCGCATGGAACTACAAAAAGCATTAGCAGACTCAAGTTATACCCCAAGGTTTTATGGACTTCGAGCAAGTCAGCCAGATAAAATTTACATCTATGACGCTACTGATGAACATGCAGTAAAATATAATGATGCAGGAGTAAAACTATTAAGCAATTATTTGGTCCAAAAAGGATTACCTCTTGAAATTTTAAATAGAGCAACTTATCACTATTGCAATCCCAATCAGAACTGGATTAGTGAAGACATATTGAGGCATATATGGTTTAACGATGAATTAACCCGTCCTTCTTCTGGAAGGCCTTTTCAGTTTGATGGCTTACTTTATAGCAACAACTCAATCTGGTGTATTGTTAGAAGTCGGGCAAGACATAATTCCAATACTTATGGAAAAATGATTATTCGTGGCGGAGTTGTTGCCGCTGACCTGGGTGTGTTCATTCCGGCTGATAACGGAGTAGGCATTGGTTTAAACATGTATTATGACCCGCGGGTAAGAAGATTCTTAGAAATTACCGACCCGAATGTAGTAAGTTATAGAAAAATTGCCTTCTATTTTCAATAAGTAGATAAACAATGAACTTTTGTTTTGAAAGGGGAAAAAGTGCATAGATTATTTGTTATAGTTATAACAACCTGTTTTTTTACTTTACTAAATTTCTATTCATTTTCGGACACTTTCTATCTTAAAAATGGTGTAACTTTTAACGGAAAAATTGTTGAAGAATCAGCAAACGGTATTTATACGATAAAAACAGGTTCTCATACATTAAAATATCTAAAAAATGAGATTGAGAAGATTGAAAAAAATGACGAAACAGGCGAGATTAATTTAGAAAAAGCGAAAAAAGAATGGGAAGAAAAAGACAAAATATTGACAGAAAAAACGGGACTCAATAAAGACCAGCGCGCTCAAGTTGAAGCATTGATGAGTAGCCTACAATGGGGTGAAGAAATGCAACGAGTAAGTGCAAAAAATGGATTATTAGAACTACAAAAATCTATGGACATTTATCCATACCTTGAATATTATCTACCATCCATTTCTCCAATGGTGGCACCTCACATTTTAGAGATTATGTTCAAAATAAACAAAGATAAAACAGTCAAAATTTTAAGAGATAAAATTTACGACCCTGCCCCCATGATTCGTAGCAAGGCAATAGAATTATTAGCAAGTGCCAGAGATGTAGAAAGTTATAATTCAATTGTTCGTGGACTTGTTGACCCAGATATAGATGTATGTATTATAGCCTGTTATGCCGTTGCCTATATAGGTTTGAAATCCGCTACCCCTATTCTTATAGAAAACCTTAACCATCCAGAACCACAAGTGGTAAACTCATGCAAAAAAGCCTTAAATGATTTATGGAAAGTAGAATTAAATAATCAAAAAATCGAGACTCTCAATGAATGGAAAACATTTTGGGAACAGCATAAAAACGAGATAAACGAACCACCTATTTACAAAAAAGATTTAGAACCGCTTGTAGATAAAAATTTTAAGTTTGTAATCGGGTAATAAAGACGATTTGACTAAATATTGTCTACCAAAAAATAAGGAAAAAGATTTCTCGTTACGCTCGAACAACCGGAGAAGACAAGATGGTGTCTAAAATGACAAGAAGGTATATTTAAAATGATAAAGGGGTAATTGCAAAGAAAGGATGGTTAAAACAATAAAAGAGTAACGATGTAGAAGACCCGTCTAAAAAGTCAATTTAAAGCAATTTTGCTTATCCCAAAAAAAACAAAGGATAACTATATATCAACACATATTGCCATTGGTTTTGTACACAATTTTTAAACAGGACTTTTGGATAACTCACTACCTTATACCCTATTTTTTCGATATATACTTATTTAAAATCAGTAATTTTATGTTGCTATAAAAAAATTTTCCGTATCTATTTTTGTCATTCCACTTACTCTTTTTGCCTCGAGTCCCCTTGCCATTTTGAGTAGAGCAAGAAATTTTTCTCTTAATCTTTGTAGTAAATAAAAAGGATGTATGCAGACTATTTTCGGCTAATCTTCGTCGTCTTCGCTTATATCAAATAAAGAACCAATATTTTCTTCATATTTTTTCTTTTTGCGAGAGGATTTGGGAGGGATATGAACATCTTCTATATCCTGAAATAATTTTTGTGTATTTTTTTTCCCTGCCGATTTTGCCTTTTGTTCTTTTTGAATAAGAACACCAAAATTTTTTGCTATTTTATTAAGGTCTTCAACAAAAAGAGATTCTGTAGTCCTCCACGATTTACCAATTTTAAAACCTCGTAGTTTCCCACATCTAAACATCTGTCTAACAGTTAAGGGCTTCAATTTAAGAAATTCAGATATATCTTCCACAGTTAATACCTTTTCTTTAGGCATAAATAATCCTCAATTGTTTATTTATATCATTAAACATTATATAAAGATGTGATTGTATATTCAAACTTAAACATATCATTTAGATTATTTCTATCTGGTAAAAATTAGGAAGAGTTCTAAATTAACACAGTAGTTTTAAGTATATTTAATTATGAGAGTATTCTTAACCAGATTGTATATTTCATAACTGGATATCAATAGAAAAAGTAGGTAGCAAGAAATCTTTTACCTAATTATTTAGCAGACAATAGCAAATTTGAATAAAAAGATAAAAATAAAAATTCTACTTGAAAAATTATTGACAAATATAAGTTTAATAGATATATAATAAGGTGTTAAAATCATTGTTAAATGACTTATTGTATTTCAATATTTGAATGAAGGTAATTTATTATATATACATCATCATATATATAGGGAGAAATTAGGCATGCCTGAAGATTATAGTGAGAATTTAGATAAAGCGAAGAAGATGTTTGAAGATATATCCGAAGTAAATTTAAAAACGGTAAAGTCTTATCAAGAGTTTTTATTAAAACTTCATAGTGCAATAAAGTATCAATATGTTAGTTGTTCAAAAATAAAAAAGGAATATGAGGAAAATTGGAAATCACTTCAAGAACAATTAGATTCCTGGGAAAAAAGTTTTGAAAGGGTATTGCTGGAAAAAAATGAGACAACAGAACAAATTGAAAATCTAAGAAATTTGTTAGATGAAAAGATATATGCACTTACAATGAAGGAAGATGAATTAGAATCTCTTCTAACAGAGAATAAAGCCAAAGAAGAAAAGATTGAACAATTACAAAAAAATATTGAAGAACTGAGAATACAAATTGACAAATTAAAAGAACAATCAATAGAGATGGGTAAGCAAGATATAGAGGGGGGCATATCCACTGAAGTCGGACAGGTAAAGGAAAGAAAAGAGGAAATATCTCTTTTAGAAGAAGAAATAAGTCGGAATAAAGATGAATATGAAAAATTAAAGCAACAATATGAAGAAATTAACACAAAATATAATGAGACTTTAAATAGTAATCTTTCTCTACAGGAAGAATTGGAAAATATACGAAGAGAATTAGTTGTATCTTCTGAACAAAAGGATAAAGAGATCCAACAATTAAAGTCGCTTTTAGAACAGTCTAATCCTGAAGAACAAGTAACTTCTCTTAATGAGGAATTAAAAAATAGCAGAGATAGAATTGCAGAATTAGAGAGTAAGTTAGAACATACTGTTGAAGATAAGGAATACAATTATCTTAAAAAGGAAAATGAGGAGTTAAAAGTAAATTTTGAAAAAGTAAAGAAACAGAGGGAAGATTTACAAAAAGAATTGGATGCAAAAAAGAAAGCAATAGAAGAACAGGAAATTGAAATAAGTAAATTAATGAAACTTAAGGAAGAATATAACGAGATAAAAGCAAAGTATGAAAAACTTGTTTCAGATGTTTCAAGGTTAGAAAAGGAGAATAAAGAGTTGAGGGGCGATAAGCAAATTCTTGAAGCAGAAAGAAACGCACTTCCGTCCAAAGAAGAATGGGATAAAGTTCAGCAAGAACTTGTTAATAAAAAAGAAGAGATATATAAATTGACAGAAACCTTACAGGAAGCGACGAAGAGAGTAGATGCCCTCACAAAAGAAAAAGAGGAATCGGAAGCGGGGATTTCTTCGTTAGAGGAGAAATTGCTATCTTTAGAAAGTGAGGTAGTAGATTTACAACAATCTTTAAGTGAAATGCCTTCTAAAGAATCTTATGAAGAATTGAAGAACACTCTTGAATCTATAAAACAAGAAAATGACCAGTTATATAAAGAAATCGAGATGAAAGAGTCGGAGTTAATGGGTCTGTCCTCACAAAAAGAGGAACTTAATAAAATAAAGCAAACTCTGGAAGAAGAATTAAATAATCTTAAAGCAGAATTTGAAACTCTTCCTAAGATTGAAGACTTAAAACTACTGGAAAGACGGTTATCAGTAGCAACGGCAGAAAATAAAAAGTTGCGACAAAAGTTAGAGATATTAATAAAATTAAGAGAGATTGCTTCATCTGTCGAAGAGGGTCAAATAAAGGATGCTATAAGGGGTGCGTTTGATTCATTAGATAAGATTGAAGAAGATTTTAGAGCCGGAATTTCAGAACAGGAAAAAGTTATTAATGCCTCTACAACTATATTAAAGAAAAAGAAGAAGACCAATCTGGGTGAAATTCTTTTAGCCGCAGGAATAATTGAGAAAGAACAATTGGAAGAAGCATTAAAAATCCAAAAGCAAACACCCATGAAACATTTGGGCGATATTTTGACGGAGTTGGGTTTTGTTTCTGAATATGCCGTAGCTCAGGCGTTAGCATGTCAATGTGATGTTCCTTTTGTCTTACTTTCAGAAAAAGAAATTTCTCCTGAAGCAGTCAGCATTATTCAATCACGAGTATTAAGACAGCACACCTGTATTCCCCTGAAGGTAACGGAAAAAGTAATGACTGTGGCTTTTACAAATCCTTTTGACCTTGTAGCGATAGAAGACTTAGAACATGCCTCCGGAAAAAGAGTTGAGGTTGTTGTATCTACACCCACAGATATTAAAAATTTGCTTGATAGACTTGTTCCTGTTAGTTAGTTATTGGCAGTAATCCATTCTTCATTAAACCAGGCATGGCGGATGGTTGAGCCTTTTGTCGTTTCATCTTTACAAGAAAAAGAACAATGAATATACCCATCACGAGTCTGGATTACAGAGGGGTAAGAGTAAGAGCCTTTATTGGGTTCTGTCTCTTCAATGGCTTTTTTCCATTGCCAGGTTTTGCCTTCATCATTTGACAGGTAAACAGATAATCTATGACGACCATCTGTAGCATCATTGCATACTAATGCCCAGTTTCCATTTTTGAGGGCAATACACTCAACACTTGAACCAGGATTTGGAATATCTAACATACTTACTTCTGACCAGGTTATACCCAAATCTTTTGAATAAGCCGTTCTAATTCGTTTAGGAATACCGTTATCTCTCATAAATGCTGCAATGGTCCCATCCTTCATTTTTACAAAACTTGGCTGAATATTCGATATATTTTTTATCTCCATATCTAATATAGGATTACTGAAAGACCAATGTTCTCCCCAATCTTCCGTAAATGCCGCTAATGAACAGTTGAATACATCAGAATATAGTCCTAACATCATTCTTTTTTCTGTAACCATAATAGGATGAATGCGAGTCATCCATCCCAATCTTTGAGAAAGTTTTGTTTGAGCCGCTTTTTTAGCAAACTCCACCTCTTCTTTTAATTTAGGCTCAATAGTAGCCAACAAATCAATAGCAGGTTGCCCTTTTTCAATCAATTCCAAAAATTTTTGTTCGAGGTTTAAGGGTCGGGCATGGATTACATCCTGCCACTTCCATGTCGGAGGTCCATCCTTTTCATAATCCGTAGAAATTCGATATTTTAATAGCGAACCGCCCCATTGGTTATCCTGGACGGTAATCCAGAATAGCCATAACACATTTCTTGGGTCTACAAACAGGACGGGATTGCAATCGGGTAGGTCAGGAGTGTCTGCCATGAGAAAGGGTTTACACCATTGATTGGTTCCTGCTTTTTTACGGGCACCCTGTAACATTACATCATCACTGCTCCTTTCGCCAGAGCCGTGAAACCATACAGCCAGTAAATTGCCTTCTGGCGTTTCAACAATACTTGACCCATGATTATGTTTTTCATTTGGAATGAAAATATTTTCCTTTTCAAAAAAAGGTTCGGCAATTATAGAACTTATCGCAAGAATTAGATGTAACATACTTATATCCCTACCTTTGAGTTAAACTTTTATGTAAATAGACTTTATTTCAAGTATTTTGGCTACAGTATAGCATATCAAAAGTATAATAAGAGAAGTAAGATACGGTGTAATGTACCTATTGTGGATGTTTTCAGGAAGCAAATAAAGTGCAATAAATATGAGAATGGCTTGAAGGAAATATAATACCAAAGGATTTCTACCCATAGTGGTAAAAGGATGAATTACAAGTTTGAATCTTTCATTGATTATATAGAATAGACAAAGAGTAATACTGCACAAACCTGAGGAGAAGAGAGAGTAAGAAGCCGTCATTCCCTTTTGAGTGAAGGGTAAAGACATTGACCAAAAATTGGAAACAGGATTTGCGAGAAACCATCCGAAAAGAGTTAAAAAGATGCCACTAAATAGCCATAAAGAAAATGTTGATAAAGACAAATTTCTTTTATCCCTTTCAAAGTAAACAGCACAAAAAGCACCGTATGCTAAAATAAACGCCCAACTCAATGGGCCTAAGGGTCCGCCGTCAATGGAATTTTCCATAAGCCAGTTACCATAGCCGGTTAGTGAAAATAATAATTGATATATAACCATGTAGATACTGCCTGATAGGAGAATAACCCAACTGGGTTTTCCTACGAAAGGATATAGGAGTAAACCAGCAATCCCTATATCTGTCAAGGCGTCCCAGACGGACACATAAAAATCAAAAAAACCATATAAAAAGCCAAGGAAGGTGATTATTAAATACCTTTTAATAAATTTTCTCCGGACTTCGGTTATGGGCAAGGTTTCTATAGATTTTTTTAGCGATAATCTGTATGAAAAACCTACGATAAATATAAAGGCGGGTGCCACAAAGTCTGCAAAGGTAAAACCGTATTTATGGTGTTTTAGCCAGTAGGGAGAAACACTAAATTCATTACAAATATTTACGATTATCATACTAACAATAGCAAAACCTCTAAACTGGTCAATAAATTTCCATCGCATTGTAATACAATTCCTTGTCCAAGGCGTTTTGGGTTAAGATAGGATATGTGGGATGATATAAGGGAATGTATGTATAATATATATGATAAGACAAAAGAAACAACTGAGATAAGAGACTATACCTTTGTTATTTTTTTAGATATCAAGACAGAAAATAGGAGTTATGAAATGCACAAGGAATATGTAAAAGCAAAAAATGGACCTCCTGCGGTAGGGCCTTATTCACATGCAGTTAGAGCAGGACAGTTTATATTTATTTCTGGTCAGGGACCTTTTAGCCGAGATGGCTCCGGTCCAATAAAAGGGAGTTTCTCCGAACAGGTAGAATATACAATGGAAAATTTAAAAATTATACTCAATGGATGTGGTTGTGACTTTTCCGACATAGTTAAAGTAACTGTATTTTTAACCGATATGGCTTTTTTCTCAGAATTTAACCAAGTTTATGGAAAATACTTTCAGACTAATTGCCCTGCACGGACTTGCGTTCAAGTGGCTCAGTTACCAGCAGGTATTCCCATTGAGATTGATGCTATTGCGATAAGTAAGGATTAATTATTGTATGACAGCATATCGGTTTAATCTAATATTATGTGTGTTTTTTCTTATCTTACCCATTTCTTTCTCTGTATCTGGCTCTGATGCTATGCAATTAAATAATATAGGTGTAGAAGCATACAATATTAAGGATTATGAAAAAGCAATAGTTCTATTATCCCAGGCACTTACAATGGAGCCCAATAATGAGGTCGTGCGAAACAATTTAAGTAACGCTCTGCAAGCATTAGCCGATGAAAAAGCAAAGAGCAATGATTATAGAACAGCCATTGATTTAGTGGACGAGGTATTAAAAATTAATCCAAACAATTTTTTTGCGCATCTTCAAATGGGTGCTTTTTTATTGAATAATGGACAACTTGTTGATGCGATTCGGCATTTAGAAACAGCCGTAAGGCTTAAACCTGGCTATTTAGATGCACATGAATTATTAGGGGAAGCCTATTACAGGGATAACGATATTCTGTCAGCAAAAACCCAATGGGAATATGTTTTGCAGGTAGACCCCAACCGAAAAGAATTGAAGAACCGATATGATAAAGCCTGCCGTGAAGAGATTGTAGAAAAGTCTTTTAATAGGAGTGTTTCATCGTCACGGCATTTTAATTTATCTTATTCGAAGGAAATTCCTTATCAGGTCCGTTCTCTTGTCCTTTCAGTATTAGAACGGGCCTATCTTGAGATAGGGAGAAAATTAGGAGGAGTTTTTCCACAAGGACCTATCCAGGTTATTCTTTACGATGTCCAGCAGTTTGGGGCTGTGGTACAAATGGGGCAAACGGTAGGTGGGGTTTATGATGGGAAAATCCGTATTCCTGTAATAAATGAACAGGGAAATGCCTTACCCGAAGAAGAGATTAAGCGTAGAATTTATCATGAATATGTTCATGTTATAGTTTATGAGTTATTAAAAGATAAAGTTCCATGGTGGGTAAATGAAGGATTGGCAGAAACCCTGTCCAAAGATTTTTCCAATCGGGAGAAGGCTATATTGGAGCAAGCACTTAATAATAAGGGATTAATCTCTTACAAAAATCTTGAAAAGGTGTCCGTAAATGATATGTTTGTTTCCGACCCGAAAATGACTGTGGTATATACACAATCTCATGCAACAATAAATATGTTATGGAGTAGATATGGACAAGGGCGATTTCTTAATTTTATTAAGGCACTTAGGCAGGCGAAGTCTTTCGAAGATGCTTTACGGGATGTATATCACATTGATTATGATGGATTGTCAAAAAATGTCGTGCAGTTTATACAAAGATAAAACATTGTTTTACAATCTATTCCGATTTATAACTTTCCTTCTCTTAGCAACAAATACTTTTTATGTATTTGGTGATAATTGTTCAGTAAAAGGTAGAATAGTAGATTCTAATGGCAACCCTATCGGAAATGCTGAAGTTTATTGTGAGCAAGGTTTGTTAGAGTCATTAATACAGACACGAACGAATACAAGTGGTGAGTTTGAATTTCTGAATTTGAAAGAGGGTCCCACAGGTATTTTTGCAACGACAGAAGGAATGGCATGGTCAGGAATTCATCTAAACCTACCATCAGAGGAACATATCGAAAAATTTGATATTATTCTTCTTCCTCCTACAAAAATTACAGGTTTAGTTGTATCGGCAGATGAAAAAGGTAAAGAGAGACCCATTTCTGGTGCAGAAGTTGACCGCTTTGCAATTTTGGGGACAGAAAAGATTGCTATTCCTTGTTCAAAATTGTCGCTATTTGGATATGCAAAAGTAGTATCTAATAATCAAGGTAGTTTTTTTCTGGATAAAGTACCTCAAAAACAGCCTGTATCCTTAAAAGTTATCCACCCCGAATTTGCGATTACGACGGTAGAAAGTGCCACAGCAGATACGGAGATAAAGGTTAGGTTAACCAAAGGATGTGTTGTGTTAGGTTCAGTGTATACCATACAAAACGGAAATAACGCCAAAGTCGCAAATGCAGAGGTTACTATAAAAAATACTCAACCTCCTTATGAAAGTATATGTGCCAGAACAAACAGTAATGGAGAGTTCACCATTCGGTTAAATCCCGGCGTCTATTTGTGTAAAGCCGAAACTGAACAATTATTAAGTGCAGGATGGGAAGTAAAACAAATTGCCAACCCATCAGGCGAACATTTACAAATAGAAGTATTGCCGGCTGTTTATATTTCAGGAACGATATTAGATGCTATTTCGGGAAATCCTGTACCAGGTTGTAAAATTTCTATTGAACAGGGAGGGAGAAAATCATTTGCTCTCACTACGGGTTCTAAAGGTAAGTTTCGCGGAAAGGTGGTTCATGGTCAGGCTCTTGTAAAATTTGAAGCCATTCCCGGCTATTCTATGCCGCAACCTTCGCAACTAAGAGTTATAGTCAGTGGTAAAGATGAAATTGTATTGCCCGGTATCTGGGTAAAGAAACTCAATTCCTTGCAGGTGCGACTTGTTTTACCTAACCAGCAACAATTAACTGCAAAAAATGGTGTTGTATGCTTATTAAATCCTCCCCAATTGGGATGGTATATAGGGGATATTAGAACCCCAATCGCAGTGAATATAACAACTCCTCCTTCTTCAGGAAAAATTGTGGGGTATGCAGAAGTCCCAGATGAAAATGCAGGAAATGTTTTTATAGTGGACAGCAAAGATTTGGGGAAGGTATGTGAAGTAAATCTATATCCACTGGGAAAGATTCGAGGGAAAATAACAGATAAAGCAGGGAAACCTATAACAAATGCAATCCTTTCGTGCGCTTTATTAGAGAAAGATACACGACAGGAATCTACGCTATGGCAAGTGCTTTCAGCAAATGACGGCAGTTTTTTTTGGAACTCCATAGTTCCGTTAGAAAATTTGATATTCAGGCTATATAGCGAAGATGGCTCTGTAATTTGGCAATCCCAGGAAATGCAATTTTTGGAAAGAGAAGAGAAAGATTTTGGAAATATAACGATAAGTGACCCCAAAATAAGTGGCGGACAAGTAAGGGAAACTTTTGTATGTGAAAAGTTCAAATATTCTTGCGTTCAAAAAACAGATGTAGAGAAATTATGTAGAGGTCCTGCGATTCTTATTTTTGCCAATGAGGCTGAGATTCCTTTTGTTCAAGAAGTGCTTATGAATATAAAGCGATTCTGGGGTAATAACATGCAAGTTGGGATTATTACAGAAAAAGAGATAAACTGCGAAGGGATAGATATACCTGTATTAACTGGTAAATGTCCTTCCTTAGCCACTACTTATTTACTTGATGGAAAGGGTGGAGTTGTTTGTGAAACTTTTGGTTTACCTATATTAAAAATGATAGAACAGTAAAAATATGAACAGAAATTTTCAATTTCGTCCAATATTTACAAAAGGGATATTATTCCTATTTGTAATTTTTTTTCTCTATTTCTTTTGTAGTACTTCATACGCTTATGAGATTAAGGGGATTGTATGTCAGTCTGATGGTAAACCCTGTTCTAATGCCTTAGTGTGGCTCGTGCATTCAATTCAAGGGGTTACAAAAACAGAAGTAAATAAAGATGGACAATTTATATTCTCAAATTATCCACCAGGAGAAGTGACTATAATTGCAAGGGATAACAATAAAAAGTTGGGAGGCTGCTCCTTTATTCTTATGCAAAATGAAAATCAGGTTGTTATAAATCTTTATGATGGTGTTCAACAAAAGTTAAGAGTGCTAAGTCCTAATTTGACCCCTATCTCTGGTGCATACATCCGGCGTTTATGGATAGGAGATAAATTCTGGATTCCATCGGAAGATATAGCAGAATTGGGTTATGGCTGGCTTCGTAGTAATGATAATGGCGAGATTGTTGTACCAGGTATGCCTCAGGGAGGATTTATCAGAATCATAATTAGTCATGTAGAATTTACTGATACCTATATGCCTTTTATCCCTGTGAATGAAAAAAAGAGTATGGATATTATTTTGAATAAAGGAACTTTAGTTAGAGGAAGAGTCATGAAGGAAGAAAAAGGGGTTAAAGATGCCTTTATAGTCGCATTACAAAAGGGTGCAAATCGAGAGAGATTAATTTTACCTGCAAAGACAGATGCAGAAGGTTTATATAGACTTCGGCTGGATAAAGGGGAATATCGGATTTTTGCTACACATCCCGATTTTCCGAATACACTTCCTAAAGAAGTGTCTATTTCGGCAGAGGAACAAGAGGAAATAGTACTGGATTTCGCCTTTGAAAATCCTCTTTACATCCAGGGGGTTATTCAATTAATAGATGGAGGACCCTGTGAACTTGCAAAGGTGGCAATTAAGGAAGAAAGTGGAGTTGAAGATTCTGTGTTTACAAATGAGGAGGGAAAATATCTATTAAAGTCAAGTTCAAAAAAGGTAAAAATAAAGATAATCCCACCACCAGGATTTATAACAGAAAATCTTCCTGAAATACCTATTGATTTTCAAAATGAAAAGAAGGTTTTAGTACCACCTATACGAGTAAAAAAATTACCTGAAATCTATGGCAAAGTTATGTTTTCAGATGGAAAAGAAGGGGATAAAGTTTTTATTTGCACCAAAAATCTTCCCTTTCCGTTTTATACACTTACAAATAATGAAGGGAAGTTCCAAATATTGTTCGATATGGTTCCTGATGTTAATCCTGTGAAATTTGTCGCTGAACACGCCTTGCGATTCCTAAAAAATGAATTTTCGGTAGATATATATAAAAATGGTGAACCTTTGAATATTGTATTAAATTCTTATGAACCGAATCAGGAAAAGTTTGTAAATAAAGATGCAAATAATAAATTAGCATCTCTTATAGACAAGACAGCTCCTAAAATTCAGTGCCGTTCCTGGTTTAATTATAAAGGGGGTAAAAATTCTTTGCAAGAGATGGAGGGTAAAGTTATATTGATTTTATTTTGGGGTGGGTTTGATACTACCCTTAAAGGAAGGATGTATGTTGAAGAAATGAGGGCTTTGTTTGACTTATATAAAGGGATTTCGGATGTGGACTTCCTTTCAATTCATGATGGGGCGTCTAATGAAGACGAGGTGGAAAATTATATTAAAGAATATCAAATAACCTTTCCTGTTGGAATTGATACGCAAGAAGCCCATACCTTCTCAGATTATTATATAGACTCAATACCTCAATTTGTTTTAATTGACAAACGAGGTGTTTTGCGTTATACAGACATAGAGGGTCGTACGGTTGAATTGATTAAAGTATTACGCCGAACGCCATTTTAATTAGCGAGAAAAATATTCTTATCCGATGACTTTGTTTACATGTTTCATTAAACGAGATTTTCTACGAGCTGCTGTATTTGGATGAATGACCCCTTTGGAGCATGCTCGGTCAATAGAAGAAATGGCTTGTTTGACTGTAGATTCTCGCTGCTCTCCATTTGTATTTAATCCTTGAAGTGCTTTTTGGGTCATAGATTTCATACGCGAATGGATAGAAGAATTTCTTAATCTCTTTTGTTCATTTGTTTTAATGCGTTTTTTCTGGGATTTAATATTTGCCATCGGTAAAAACAAAACTCCTTGTTTATATAGGTTTATATTATTTTTAATAAAGTATTCTAACAAAAATATATCGAACAAATCAAAGAGTAAGACAGTTTCTAAATATGGTATTATTAGTCAAAAATTGATTTCAGTATAACGATTAAGTTCAAATAAACATCAGGAGTTACTGCTACTCGCTAAAAGTTTGAATGAAGTTTATTCGTTTTTTGTAATAGACAGCATACATAATCTTTTACAATGTAGGGATGTATCACTGCTCCTACAAAATACAATTATGTTGAACATATATTCTATACAATGATGATATTATAGATAGCCGATGTAAGCCTTTAATATAGTCCATTCCAAAAGGAATAAAAAATGTAAATAGATATTTACCTCTACATTAAAGAAAATTTTTTGTTGCTTATTTCAATGTCAAAAAAAATTCACAAATATTTTATTGGACAGGAGTGATTAGAAATAAATAGTTATGTTATCTCAGCCGTATAGACTTTTTATTTTAACTGTTTCTTATTTTGGATTAGCACCCTTTTTATGTCTTTTTCAGAAAAGGATAAAGGAAGATTTTATAAAGTTTCATATTAAACAGTCATTGGTCCTTTGGTTCTGGCTAATTCTACTTTTGCTGTTTCTGAGTGGATGTATACTTTTGTTGACACTTATTGTGGTGCGATTCCCTGACTTTTATCAAAATTGGGAAGTGGAATCGTGGTTCTTAAGTATTTCGAGAAAGTTACTCTTATGTTGGTTTGTATTTCTAGTGTTTGGTTTGGGATGTGCCCTTATGAAATCGGCAAAGCCTTTACCTTTTGTCTCTTTTTGGCTAAGGCATAAAACACTTTTTTCCGTATCAGAATTTGCAGATACTGTTTTCGTGCTTTTTGTTCTGTTTTTATTTGTTATAAATATTTATTCGTGTCTGTTGATGTATCCACAAGCAAGAGAACCAAAAGTGTATGTTCTTTATGATAATCTTGATTATTTACCGCAATGGATTTTCAATATTGGCTTTTTCCCAATCATTAAGTCTGGTTCTGAAGTATATGGTAAAGGCAATGTCGCATTAAGGGTTGTCAGTAAAGAGAGTTTATTTGAATCGTTAAGAAATGCTGAAATTGTTTTTATAGCGTCACATGGGACAGAGGAAGGAATATTATCCAGGGAAGGATTTATAAGACCTGAGGATATTCAAGAAATAGAGGTAAACAAAAAGATGAAGTTTGTTTATTTATCTGGTTGTAAAGGTGGAGAGCAAAAGGAGATGTGGAGTAAGGTGTTTGCACCTGCAAAGGTACTGACTTATAAACGGATGACGGCTACTTTTGAACATGCGTGGTGGTTCTGGCGGTATGGACCCATGGTTATTCATGAAAAGTATAAAGAGGAGTGAAGGTTATTTACTCTCAGGCAGGTCTGCCTTGGCTATTAGTTTTAAGTATTGCTCTTGTGAAAGGGTAGCAGGTTTTCCAAGTAGATGGGCATAATAAAGGATTTTTGATGAATGTTCAACTCGTTCGAGATAGGAATATGCCTGATGTAAATCCTTCCCAACAGTAAGGACTCCATGCGATTTAAGGATAAGTGCATTATGTTGTTTTATCCACGGCTTAATAATTCCTGCACCCTCTTTGCTGCCCGGAGTGGCATATTCGGTAGTAGGGACTTCTCCTAATGTCATGACAAGTTCCGGAAGTATTGGGTCGCATAAGGATAGGTCAGTTAAAGACAATACTATGCTATATACAGGATGTGCATGAACAACAGCCCCAATATCTGCTCGCTCTTCATAAGCAGAAAGATGTGTAAAGAACTCAGAGGAAACCAAACCTATCCCTTCTAATACTTCACAATTATTATTTGTTACCAATATCTGCTCTGGTGATAAATATCCTTTACATGTATTACTGGGGGTACATAAAAATAGATTTTCATCAATTCGCACGCTAATATTTCCATCTGTAGAAGAGATATATTGATTTTGATACATCTTTCTACCGATTTCACAAATTACCTTTTTTAGTTCCTCTTTCTGACATGATTTGGACATTATTAATTATGGCCTATCTTTTGTTTCGGTTCTATAAATGAAAGCCCAGATTGCAAAACAGATTATAAAAGTTAATAATAAATGAATTGCAAAAACAATAAATAATTGTGGTGTAAATTTTCCTTTGATTGCACTAGTATAACATTCCCATAGTGGGACGGAACGCACTTTTTGCCCATTTACAGTAATTTCTAACAATGGGAAAGGTAGAATAATAATTAGGAGCAAAACATAATTTAGCCAGAACCAGGGGATAGATAATATTTTCAAAGTTATTTTTACTATACGATTTTTATTCACAAGGAACGACTGTGCACCAGTGTCTATATTTCTTATTCTTACCCTGAACAATATCGAAATATATTTCTTGAAGTTTTTGGGTAATGGGTCCAGGTTTTCCAGTTCCAACAACTCGTCCGTCTACTGAGCGAACAGGTGCAATTTGGGCGCCTGTGCCACAGAAAAAGATTTCATCTGCTATATAAAGTTCCGTTCTTGCAATAGGTCGCTCAACCACTTCTAAATTAAGTTCATTCTTTATTAATTCAATAACAGTATTGCGTGTAATTCCAACAAGTATATTAGCAGAACGAGGTGGCGTAATCAGTTCGCCCTGGTGAACCAAAAAGATATTCATAGCGCTACCTTCGACTACCATTCCTTGCTCATTAAGGAAAATTGCTTCATTATAGCCCCCTTGTTGGGCTTCTGAAGCCGCTAATGCTGGATTTGCATAACTTCCTGTAGATTTAACACGGCTGGGTATAGCATTATCCGAGAGTCGTCTCCATGATGATACACAAACATCTAAACCTGAAACCGTATCGCAGTAATCTGCCAATTTTATTACATAACAACACAACTTGCTTTCCAATCCTTTAAATATTGGTCCTAGAGATAATTCACTTTTATACACAATAGGTCTTATATATACTCCCTCCCGAAAGCCACTCTTTTTAACAAGTTCCATACATATATTTTCCATTTCTTCAGAAGTTTCGGATACCTCCATATATAAGATTCGGCAATTCCGAACCAATCGGTCAATATGCTCTTTTAATCGAAAGATAAGGATTGAATTATCCTTTTCAGAATAATAACCGCGTATGCCTTCAAATAAGCCTGTGCCATAGTTAAAACCATGTGTCATTATGCTAATTTTTGCATTTTCAATTGGGACATATTTCCCTTCAAAATATGCAAGTTTACCAGGAAACATTTTTTGTGACATGTCTAAAACTCCTCATTGATTGAAAACAAAAAAGAACTTAACCCATTTTAATACAAATTAAGTTCTCTTTTCAAAAGTTTGTATGAGTCCAATTCTTTTGCAACATTTTACTTTTTTTGGGATAAGTGAATTTTCTATAATTTTAAAAAGATAATTATCTATAAAATATTTACCATATATTCTGGATTGCTTTTCACAAATATACTATTTGATAATTTTAAGTCAATTTTTAATGACTTTATTGCTATATTTTCCTATAATTTATTTTTTTTATGTTTTTAATTTTACAAATAAAGGTAAATATTGATATATTCCTACTATAATATATAAAGATAGAAAAACTTTTGTAAGGAGGCAAATTATGGCAAGGGTAGTAACAGTAGAAGAAGTAGTAAAACTTATACCTGATGAAGCCAAAATTCTGGTGGTTCCGATGCCGTCAGAAGAAATTTATTCAGCAATTGAGCGTGGCTATTATGAGAATGGGCATCCGAAAGATTTATCCCTAATCTGGGCTGCTGGCTTGGGACCTTTAAATGATGACCCCAGGGGGATGAATCATTTTGCCGTGCCAGGTATGGTAAAAAGGATTTATGCAGGACATTTTGGCTTAAATCATAAAGTGGCAAGGCTTGTGGGTAGTAATCAAGTTGAGGCATATAACATTCCACAGGGAACGCTATGTCAATTATATCGAGATATGGCTGCTAAAAGACCTGGGTTATTAACGCGTATTGGTTTAGGCACTTTTGTTGACCCGAGGTATGGCGGAGGAAAAATGAATGAAAGGACTATGGCATGTGAAGATATTTCGGAAATTGTTCAGGTCGGAGGTAAGGACTATATACTTTATCATCCACTTCCCTGCGATATAGGTATTATCCGTGGGACAACGGCAGACCCACACGGAAACATTACGATTGAAAGGGAAGGAGCATTGATGGAAATTTTAGAAGGGGCTATGGCAGTGAAGACAAATGGTGGTTTTGTTATCGCTCAGGTAGAGAGACTTAGTGATACACCTGCTAAGCCCTCGTATGTCCGCGTACCGGGAATTTTTGTTGATTATATTGTTGTTGCTCAAACCCCTGAAAAGCATCCGCAAACCCTGTTCGTGCAATATAACCCATCTATTAGTGGTGAAGTTTTAGCAGACCTTAAAGAGGAACTTGAAGTTATGCCGTTAGATTTTGAAAAGGTTATTGCACGACGAGCATTTTTAGAACTTAAGCCTCGGATGATAGCAAATTTAGGATTTGGGATTCCTATGGATGTTGCAAATATCGCGTTTGAGGAAGGTGTTTTTGACAAAGTTACAATGACCACAGAATTAGGTGTGATTGGAGGTGTTCCTGAACGAGGGAAAAACTTTGGTCCCGCAAAAAATCCTGTGGCTTTTCTTTCTCAATCGAGTATGTTCGATTTTTATGATGGTGGAGGACTTGATTTGACATGTATAGGGATGGCACAAGTTGATGAAAATGGAAATGTAAATGTTAGCAAATTAGGTCAGGTTGCGATTGGTGCAGGCGGTTTTATTAACCTCACTCAGTCTGCTAAAAAATTGGTGTTTTGTGGTGAATTTACCGCAGTGGGTAGCAAGACAGAGGTTAAGGATGGAAAATTAAATATTATTAACGAAGGAAAGGTAAAAAAATTTATTAAAAAAGTTGAGCAAATTACTTACAGCGGTAAGTTCGCATTAGAAAATCAGCAAGATGTTACCCTTATAACAGAACGGTGTGTATTTAAACTTGTTCCCGAAGGACTAATGATTACCGAGATTGCACCTGGAATTGATTTAGAAAAAAATATATTAAATCAGATGGAATTTAGACCTGTCATTCCTGATAAAATTAGAACAATGAATGAACATATATTTTTGCCAGAACCAATGAACATTAAATTTGAATGAAAAGTTATATGATTAAAGAAGAATGGTTTAACATACAGCATGAAAAGTTTTACCGTAGAACATGGGTTTCTGAGGAAGACAAGAAGGTTGCAAATATTGTTTTAATCCATGGCTACGGGGAACATTGTGCCCGATATGATTATATGTCAGAACAGATAAATAAGCAAGGGATAACAGTCTTTTCTTATGACCAGCGAGGATTTGGAAAATCTCCTGGAAAGAGAGCATGGATAAACCGTTTTGGTGAACTTCTTGATGATTTAGATATTTTTTTGGATACGATAAAGGGAGAGATTAAAGATGTCCCTACTTTTTTGATGGGGCATAGTATGGGAGGTATGGTGCTTGCCCGTTTTGTTGAGACAAGAACAGATTACAATGCTAAAGGTCTAATATTTTCTAGTCCTTTCCTTGGGATAAATAGTGATGTTCCAGAATTCCTCTTAAAATTATCAGGAATATTGGCAACAATTTTGCCATGGCTGCCAGTGTCAAAAGTGGATAACACAGGATTGTCAAAAGATACAGAAGTAGTGAAAAAAGCAGATGAAGACCCTTTGTGTTATCATGGAAATGTAAAGGCTCATACTGGTTATGTTTTTACACAAACAATTAAGGAAATTCGTGCAAATTTCAAGTTAATAGATTTGCCAGTGATTATATTTCACGGGAAGAAAGATAGGGTTGTGCCTGTTGACGGTAGCATTGCTTTATATGATGGAATTTCGTCGAAAGATAAGTCTTTGCAGCTTTTTGAAAATGGTTATCATGAACTCTGGAATGACTATGAGAAGAATGAATTTATAGAAAAACTCTGTGCATGGGTTAAAGAACAGGCATAATAATTATTAAAAAATACATTTATATCTCATTTACTATTTATCTCTTGAAATGTTTTAAAATAGTGAAAGGTAGAGTGTTTGTTAGATAAATTTAACAATTAGAGAAAAGATTATGCAGAAAAAAAACAATCCTATAGCCGACCCTCACGAAATTATTCAGTGGACGCGTAGATATGCTCGAAGCAGGACGATATACTTTTTAGTCCAGTGGTGTCTAATCGTTTTTGTTATATGTATTATCGGTTTGGTGGCGAGTCTGACTCAGCAGGCATATATGGCAGGAAATAAAGTTCTATTTTATACCTCTGTTATGTTTCTTGTAATTGCGTTTTTTTTCTTTATATGGATTTCTATTTCACAATGGACAGCAGAGTTGGTCTGGCAGGTTACGCAATGGTTTTACGGAAAAGAAGGGTTCGTTTCTCCTGATGAAAAGAAGCGTTCCAAAGCCTTGCCTCGTTGGGTAATTGTGTTGATAGGACTAATGTTAGTTTATCATATCCTTGCTGCACTACTTATATCATTTCGTTATTTGTCATTACAATATTTACAGCCTTTTTCCGCAGGTGCGTTGGTTCCGGTTCTGTGTATTCTTATCTATTACCAGAACCTGGGTTTTTGGGCTTGGTTGTGGCCTATTTTATATGGTTTACATGCACTCCTTCTATTATGTGGCGTTCCAATTAGTTTTCCTGCACCGTGGTATTTGCTGAATATCATGATACCAATTTTTGGCTATGGTTTTATTGCTATTCTTATAGGGCATATTTATAGCCGTTATGCTTTATGGAAGTTAAAATCCATTACACGACAGGGGCTGGAAGAGGAATATTCCAACGAAAAACAAAATGAAGAACAAAAAGACGAAAAGTAAATAAAGGCTTAACTATAAATGTCTGAACTTGACCGATTAATACATGAGCCAGCAAGATTAAGAATATTAACCATTCTTGCAGGAGTAGAGGCTACTGATTTTAATTTCTTATTAAATACATTAGGTCTTACCAAAGGTAATCTTTCTTCACATATAGACCGA
Organism: uncultured Nitrospirales bacterium; assembly: GCA_964549105.1. Taxonomy (GTDB): domain Bacteria; phylum Hydrogenedentota; class Hydrogenedentia; order Hydrogenedentales; family Hydrogenedentaceae; genus Hydrogenedens. The sequence continues at coordinate 12,464 of CAZJTZ010000014.1, read as the reverse complement.
TTAGAAAAAGCCGGTTATGTAAAGGTTGAAAAATCCTTTAACGGACGCGTCCCTCACACAGAATTTCAAATCACACCACAGGGTAGAGAAGCATTAGAAAACTATTGGAAACAACTCGATGAAATCCGAAACCTCAACCCTCCAACCGACGACAAACAGAGATAAATTCATACTCTGTTATTTATGGTATTTTGTGGAAAGAGTCGAACTATTCTGAATGATGAATTATTTGGTTTAATTGTTCAATAAGGAGGGTGCATTGGTCTTTGGTACCGATGGTGATTCGAAGGGCGTTTTCAAGTCGTTTCATAGGGAAATAGCGAACATAAATGTTGTTTTCTTTAAGTTTCAAGTAGAGTTCTTTTGCCGAAGGGCTCCCATCCCAGATTGCCAGCAGGAAGTTGGATTGTGAGTCAGGAACGAGGAATCCGAGTTTTTGTAATTCGCTTCGCAAATAGGTTCGGTTCGCTTTAATCTTTTCTATGTTTATGGAGACCTTATCAACACAATCTAATGCTTTTATTCCGATAGCCTGCGTTATTGTATTAATATTGTATGAGTCTTTTACTTTGAACATGTCTGATATAAGTTCTGGATTGGCAACAGCAAAGCCTAATCGCACACCTGCAAGACTAAATGATTTCGAGAAGGTTCGGCCTATGATTAAATTGGGATAATCTTTTACCCATGAAAGGTAGTTATATTCGCAAAAATCTACATAGGCTTCGTCAACAAATATGACTTGTTCTTGTTTTTTGCAAATTTCCTTCATTGTATCTGTCGGAGTCGGAACACCACTGGGGGCATTGGGGTGCGTAATAAGTATCAATTTGGAATTGTTCCATGTAAATGGTGGAGACAGTTGAAAATGTTTATCTAATTCTTGATAGTGGAAATTGCAACTGTGTAATTCGGCAAGCACCTCGTATAAGGAATAAGTAGGATAGGTGGCAGAAATGGTTTGGTCGTAATCCACAAAGGTCCGTATTACAATGGACAAAATTTCGTCCATTCCATTGCCCGCAAGAACCCATTCTGGACCCGGTAGATTGTATGTTTTAGCAATTTTTTTTCTTAATTCAAAGGCAACGGGGTCAGGATATTTCCGTAGTTGTTCTGGGGTTATTTTTCCCAATGTTTGATGAACTTCATCTGGGGGTGGAAACGGATTTTCGTTAGTGTTTAGTTTTATTACTTCTGTTTCTTTGGGTTGTTCGCCCGGGGTATATCCTTCTATATTTTTCAGCCTCTGGATACAATATTTACTCATGGGAGATATTCCTCTGGATACCTGTTCGAAGTTCTACAGAGAACGCATGTGCCGTTAAGCCTTCAATTTCTGCGAAGGTTATAATATCTTCCGCCTGATTTTGAAGTCTGCTCTGCGAATAGTAGATATAATTAGAAACCTTTCGGAAATCTTCCACTGTTAAAGGTGAACTGAAACGAGCCCTTCTTCCTGTAGGTAAGATGTGATTGGGACCCGCAATATAATCCCCAACAGCAACGGGTGTCATATTTCCCAGCATAATTGCACCTGCATTTGTAATTTTTTCTTCAATTTTTCGTGGATATTCTGTCTGGATACTTAAATGTTCCGGTGCAAAGTAATTCGTCAATTCAATAACTTCATCCCAATCCCTTGCAATAATATAGGCACCATATTTTGATAATGATTTTTCTATAGTCTCTTTTCGTTTGAGTTTTGTAAGGAATTGCTGAATTCGTTCATCTACTATCTCTATGATGTCTTTATCTTCCTGAGTAGTAATAAAAACGGCACAGGCATTTTCGTCATGTTCGGCTTGTGCTAATAATTCCGCTGTGATAAAGTCAGGATTGGCATTTTTGTCTGCAATAACAAGGACTTCAGAGGGTCCGGCTTCGCAGTCTATATCCACTGTTTCTCTTACCAGTGCTTTTGCTGTGGCTACATATATATTGCCCGGACCGGTTATCTTGTCAACTGGCGGTATGTGTTCTGTGCCATAGGCAAGTGCGGCTATGGATTGAGCCCCACCGATACGGAAAACACGGGTCACGCCTGCTAAATGTGCCGTAGCCAGGACTATAGGGTGAATAGTCCCGTTGTAGGAAGGAGGAGAAACCATAAGGATTTCTTTTACACCTGCAATTTGTGCAGGGATAACATTCATTAGCACAGAGGAAGGATAAAAGGCTTTTCCGCCGGGGACATAGACGCCCACTTTTTCAATCGGTGTTATCTTTTGTCCTAATATGGTTCCGTCTTCAAGTGTTTCTTCCCATGAGTTCCGCAAATTTTTTGAATGGAAGAGGCGAATGTTTTCAGCAGAGTTTTCAATGATTTTTAATATTCTTGGGTCTAAGGCATTGAAACTTTTTATAATTTCCTGTTTGGGGATTTCTAATTCTTCTGGTGTCAAGGAAACGCCATCAAATTGTTTTGTAAATTCTATTATGGAGTTATCGCCATTTTTTCTTACCGTATCTATAATCCATTGGACGGTTTTCGTAATGGTATCGGTTCCCTCTTGATTGTCCTTCTTTGAAGGGTAGCGGGAAGAAATCCATTGTTTAACATTGTTCAGGTCTGAGTCGTTCTGGATTGCAAAAGTTTTCATTAAATCACTCCTCATGAATTCTTTCGATGTCAGCCCCAAGGCTTGCAAGTCTTTCCTCTATTCTTTCATAGCCTCGGTCCAGGTGGTAAATACGGGATATAATGGTTTCACCTTCTTTTGCCATTAAACCTGCAATAACTAATGCAGCACTGGCTCTTAAATCGGAAGCCATCACAGGGGCACCAATTAATTTTTCCACTCCGCGAATAATGGCTGTATTTCCTTCTAAATGGATGTCTGCCCCCATACGACATAACTCTGCTACATGGAGAAATCTATTCTCAAAGATGGTTTCTTTGATAACACTTGTTCCCTCTACGCAGGTAAGAAGAGCCATCATTTGTGCCTGTAAATCGGTTGGGAAACCGGGATAAGGAAGAGTGGTAATGTTTATGGCTTTTAATGGTTTTTGTGGCGATTTTACTCGAATATGGTGTGAACCAATTTGCAATTCTGCCCCCATTTCCCCAAGTTTAGTCACAAATGTCGCAATATGTTCAGGGATGACATCATTTACCTGAATATCTCCGCCTGTTGCTAATCCTGCAATAAGGAATGTCCCGACTTCAATTCGGTCGGGGATAACATGATGTTCCGCCCCACTCAAAGATTTTGTCCCTTTTATTGTAATAACTTCTGTCCCTGCTCCTGTAATCTCTGCTCCAAGTTTGTTTAAAAAATTGGCTAAATCTATAATTTCGGGTTCTTGTGCTGAATTAAATAAATGAGTTACCCCCTTAGCCCGTGATGCAGCCATCATAAGGTTTTCTGTTGCACCTACGCTTGGAAAGTCCAGATAAACATCCGTGCCTTTTAATTTGCCTTCAGCAACTACATAACCTTCCTCTAATCGTATTTTTGCGCCAAGTTGTTCTAACCCTTTCAAGTGGATGTCCACAGGTCGGGTTCCAATGGCACAGCCGCCGGGTAAGGATACGCGAGCCTTGCCACATCGAGCCAGTAGAGGTCCTAACACAAAGAAAGATGCCCTCATTTTGCGAACCAGGTCATAAATTGCAAAGGGAGTAATGTTATCAGGAGTGGATAAGGTCATATATCTCCCTGTAAATTCAATCTGTACTCCCATTTGAGTTAACAATTTGTCCATTGTAAAAACATCGTGGAGACAGGGGACATTATGAAGTACACAGGGGGTTTCAGCAAGTATGGAGGCTGCCATTAAAGGAAGGACAGCATTTTTTGAACCTCGTATCTGCACTTTGCCCCGTAATGGGTTATTTCCACGAATGATTATTTTATCCATACTTATTCTCTAAACTATATAATGGTTACTTTGACAATAACAAAGAATAATGCTTTTATTTTACTATAATTTATAATTCTTTTATAAAATAAAAACAAAGATTTATTTTATTTGAACGGGTCTATTGACTTGGGGTAGGTATAGGGGTTGGTGGTGTTTCTGGCTGACTTTTTTCTTCGGCTGTACCCTGTGTACTGGCTGGCGTAGATACTGGAGCCGTTTCTACGGGTGGAGTATTTTGTTTGTTATTTTCCACATTAACAGGGGTTGTTGAAGGAGGGGTTGATTTGTTGTCAAACAGAGAGTCTAATGCTTCTGCATTTTGTTGTTCGACATTAACTTCGTTTGTAACTAAATCCGGAGCACTTCCTTTTCCTACTTTACCTGATATAGTTGAAAGAAGAATAGCAAGCACCATAAATACTCCCGCACTCGCATAAGTCAGTTTTTGGGGTAAAGTCCGTGCTAATTTGGGTCCGAATACGGATTCTGAACCGGGACTTAAACCGAAAGCACCGGCAAAACCTGCTCCTTTTCCTTTTTGAAGTAGCACTATTACAATGAGAGCAATGCAAGAAGGAAGGTATACGCAGATTAATAATACCCACCAGAGTGTTGTTAGATTAAAAATTGTTTCTAACATAATATCTTAAACCCATCCTTTTTGATGTTGTAATTTATAAACAAGCCTTTATAATTTGAGAAAAACTTTCTGCTACTAACGAAGCACCACCCACAAGGAAACCGTTTACATCTGGCTGAGATATGAGTTCCTTTGCATTTTCAGGTTTTACGCTACCACCATATTGTATAGGCAGATTTTCTGCTACTACTTTACCAAATTCTTTTTCTATTAGAGAACGAATAAAGGCATGGGCTTCTTGTGCTTGCTCTTTTGTAGCCGTTTTACCGGTTCCTATTGCCCATACTGGTTCGTAGGCTACTACTACGCTTTTAAGTTGTTCTGGTGTTAAATCACGGAGTCCTTCTGTTATTTGTCTTCTTAATACAGATTCCATCTGATTCCCTTCTCTTTCATCAAGAGTCTCACCTACGCAAAACATAACCTTCAAACCTGTTCCCATGACATATTTAAGTTTTTGATTTAGTAAAGAATCTGTCTCGTTGAAATATTGTCTTCTTTCACTATGCCCAAGAATCGTCCATTGGCAACCGACATCCTGAAGCATTTGGGGTGCTATTTCGCCTGTGTAAGCACCAGACTCTTTTAAGTAGCAATTTTGTCCACCTAATTCGATATTGGTTTGCTTTATTATTTGGGAAACGGGATAAAGACTTGTAAAAGGTGGGCAAACTATGATAGTGATTTGATTTATCCCTTCCACCAAAGGTTTAAGATTAGTAACAAGGTCTATTGCCTCGTTAACTTTTTTATTCATTTTCCAATTTCCAGCGATAACCGGTTTAATCATTTAATTATTCCTTTCACTACTATTTATATAGATAAAAAACAATCTATTTTTATATTGGGAGTGGATATATAGAGTATCATAAAACAAAGTTATATATCAAAAAAGTTACTTTTGAACAGCCTTGTTATGCCTAAATGAGAAAAGGAGTCGTAATGAGACCAGGATTTTTGAAACAATATTAACGAAGTCTTCCTCAATGGTGTAAAAGACAGGCACCACTACAAGAGTTAAGATTGTTCCTAGTGTTAATCCGCCAACAAGTGCTTTACCCAGTCCTGAAAACATAACAGAGCCGCCCGTTTTTGCAGTGGCTAATGGGACAAGTCCGAGGATTGTAGTTAATGCAGTCATCATGACGGGACGAAATCGGTCTTTGCTTGCCTGGATAATTATTTCATTAAGGCTTTTACTCAAGTCTTTTCTTAAAAAGTTAATATGGTCTACAATAACGATTCCATTATTAACAATGACTCCTGCCATTAATACACAACCAATTAATGTAATCATATCCCAATAGGAGTTTGTGAAATAAAGTGTCCAGGAAGAGCCGACGAGAGAGAGAGGAACGGTTGTCAGAATTACAAAAGGATGTAGCAATGATTCAAAAGTAGCACACATCACTATGTAGATTAAAACAATCGCCATACTCATTGTAACTGCAAAGTTTGCGAGATTGGTTTGAATTTCTTCTAACTCAATACCATAACTGAGATTATATCCGTCAGGCATTTCGATTTTTGATATCATTTGCTCTAATTCTTTTTTTACAAGTGCTAAGTCATCTGTATTTGTTTTTGCCCGAAAGTTTATAACATTTCTCCCATTGTATCTTTTAACTGTTTCAGGACCGGGTTTTTGCTCATAAGAAACAATTTGACGAAGGGGAATCATTGTCCCTTTACTGGAAATTACTTTTAAGTTATCTAAATTGACTTTTGTCTTTCTATCTTCTTCTTTATATTGAAGCCATACTGGTATTTCACGGGTACCTTCTTTTAAGTAAGGAAGTTGTGCTCCTCTAAGGGCTGTATCAATGGTCTGTGCTATAGTAAATGGATTTATTCCCTGTTCATCTGCTTGCCATTCATTTATGGACACTCTTATTTCTTGTGTCTTATCTTCAACATCCATTAATACATCTGTAAAAGAAGAGTTGCTTTGTAAAAGAGATTTAACCCGTTGCGCCTGTGCATAGAGAATATTATTATCTTTTCCTGTTAATCTGAGAGTGACTTCTCGCGATGTGCCCGATTCTCCTGTGTCGGCTATTGTGCATTCCAATCTACCTCCTGGGATATGAGAAGGAAATGCGTCTTTGACGATATTCAGAGCCTCTTTGGTAGTGCATGGTGGATTTTTACCTATTTCCCCATCATCTTCAGTATATAAAAAAATACGGATTTCTCCGCCGTTCTCTTGATGAAAAAGAAGAATATTTTTAATTGCAATAGTATCTCTAAGAGATTCTAATTTTTGTGCAAGTTGGTCAAATAAGCCTCTAACTCTTCCTACTTCAAAATTCTGGTCAAGAGTAACTTTTATATCCACTTCTCGTGTATCTAATTTGATTAAATCCTCCATACCTACAGATCTCATGGGAATAAGATATGATATTAGTAAAAAAATACCCATTCCAATAAAAAATGCTGTACGGTTTTTTAATGTCCATCCTATACATAAGTCAAGGACAGTATAAACTTTTTCCATTATATGAAGGCTTCCCGCTATTTCTCGGGCACGATTTATTATTTTATTAGCAAAGATAAAATGCCTGTTCTGCCGAAGTGTTCCTTTTTCTGAAATGCCAATGGATAAAATTAATGGGACAATAGTCATTGCAATAAGTAAACTTCCCAATAATGCGGCAATAAGTGGACCTCCCAACTCTCTCATGAAAATAGACATTCTTCCTGTTTCAAGATAATACATAGGTATAAAAACAACTATAGTTGTCACGGTAGAAGAAGTGATTGCAGCTCCGACTTCTGAAGCTCCACGAATAGCGCATGTTTTCTTATCATAACCTAACTGTTGATACCTGATAATATTTTCAACAACGACAATGGCATTATCTACAAGCGTTCCTACGGAGATAATCAGAGAAACCATTGTTATAATATTAAGAGACATGCCTGCAAAATATATAAAGACAAGTCCAATCATCAAGGAGGATGGAATGGCAAAGGCAACAATAGTCGTTGGAATTATCCGATGTAAGAACAGTAAAAGTATGCTAAACGCCATTAAGCCTCCATACATACCTTCGCTGAAAAGGTTACTCAACGCTCGATTTATAAGGTCAGACTGGTCAAAAAATATTTTCGTAGTGCTGCCCTGAAATGTTTCTTCATTTAAGATGTTTTGTAATTCTGCTTTTATCTGGTCACACACCGTTACCGCATTTGCTTCCGATTCTTTTATTACAAGTAAAACAATACCTCCTTTCCCATCTAATGATACTCTTTGCGATTTTTCTTTTGAACCGAAATGGACTGTAGCGATGTCTTTTAAACGCATTCCATCTTTATTAATTATTAGATTTTCTATATCCGATAAATTTCTATATTCACTAGATAAATGAACGAAATATTTTTTATCATCCTGAGTAATAGAGCCGAGAGAAATATCTACTGATGAAGTCCTGAGGGTACTTAATAATGAAACAATGGGTATATTGAGACTATTAAGTCGGTCTTGTGAAACTTCTATAAGCACTTCTTTTTCTGGGATGGGTGATATAACCTGTATATCAGCAACACCATCAAGTCTTTTAAGTCGAGGGATAAGAGATGTCCTTACCAGATAGACATAATCTTCTTCATCTCCCGTTTTAAATAATCCCACTGCTAATACAGGGATGGATTCAGAACTGAATCGTTGTATTAGGATTTTTTCTACTTCTTCAGGGAGGGTCATCTTTAGCCGTTCAATTCTATCACGAACATCGGCAGTAGCAAGTGTCATGTCTGCATCAAGGTTAAACATCATGTTCACCTTACAGCCATTAGAGGAACTTGTTGTAGAAATGTTTCTTAATCCAGGTATAGTTCGAAATTCTCCTTCAACAGGAATTGCAATTTGTTGTTCCACTTGTTCAGGGGAACCGCCGGGATAAGGGATATAACAACCGATAAAAGGATGATCTACTTTAGGAAGAAATTTCAATGAAATGCGTACCCAGGAGGTAGCTCCCAGTACTAATATGAGTATACAAATCATAATGACTGTAATAGGACGATTAATAGATATCCGGGGAAGAGACCAGTTCATTATCTTTTTTTCCTGTGAACTAAATTAGAAAACATATAGTACGCCATTGGGATAACCCACAGAGTTAAAAGTGTGCTTGAAGATAACCCTGCTATGACGGTTAATGCAAGTGGTTGTCGTAGTTCAGAGCCTTCCCCGTGAGAAATCAACATGGGTAATAATCCAAGAACTGTGGTTAATGTTGTCATAAAGATGGGCCTCAATCGGACTACAGATGCCTGAACAATTGCATCGTGAAGTGAATAGCCTCTTCCAACAAGTTGTTCTGTGTAGTCAAGTAATACAATGGCGTTATTTACCACAATTCCTGCAAGAATAATCGAACCCAAAAAGACCATTACATCTAAATTTGTATTTGTCCAGAACAATGTTAAAATAACACCTACAAAAGCCAGAGGAATAGAAAACATAATCAGAAGAGGAAGCCATATAGATTCAAATTGACAAGCCATTACAACATAAACGAGGAAAAGAGCCAGAAACAGAGCAAATTGTAAACTTTGATATGATGAGGATAACTCGCGATTTTGACCTCCAAGAGTAATAAAGAATTCCCTTGGTTTTTCTACCTCTCTAAGTCTGCCTAAAACTTCGTTAGAAACACTTGCCAAGTCTCGACCTTCAATATTTGCAGTTATCAGAGCAACCCTTTTCTGACCGATTCGTCGAATATCACTGGGACCTACATCTTCTACTATTTTTGCTATGTCGCATAAACGAACTGGAACAGCACCTTCAACAATGGATAGTTGTTGAAGATCATTAATACTTTTTAAGAGTGCCTGGTCTGTGCGAACGCGTATGTCTATTTTATCGCCACCACGATTAAATTTCGTGGCTATTTCACCCTGAATTTCTGTTCTTAATTTGTTTGCAATTTGGGCAGGAGTCAATCCTCTTTCGGCAAGGAGTTCTCTATCTAATTGGATTAAAAGTTCAGGATAGCCAGGTTGAATGGATATATCTGCATCCTTAACACCATTGACTTCTTTAACCTTTTGGAGACATTTCTCTCCAACTGTTTTTAATATATTTAGGTCATCTCCAAAAATTTGCACTTCTAAATCAGTTTTTAGTGTAAACAGGGTAGGTAATGAAAAAGTAATGGATTCTTCAGGTAGAGGAATTAAAGTTGAACGAATCTCATCTATAATTTTATCCTGGATTTGGGCTGTTTCGCTTCTATTCTTTAATAATATTGTGAAAGAAGCTTTATTTTCGTTTGTCCCTTTGCTTTCTGATTTAGAACTATCTGTGCTTCCCACCTGCAAGGTGATTCTTTCAATTAATGGATGCTCTTTCAGTTTTTCTTCGATTCTTAATGCTTTCTGTAAGGTTTGCTCAAGTTTTGTCCCTGCCCGTGTTTCAAAAAGGATATTAAATTCTCCCTGTTTCATTGTTGGTATAAGTTCTTGCCCTAAGCGAGGTAAAATGCTTATCGCATAAATAAAAAGAATAATTGCTAACAATATAAAGAGGGGGGAAAATCTTAAACTTTGAGAAAGAGAAACCCTATAAATGTATCGGAAAGCATTGAAACCAAGATTAAATACCTCAAGAGGAAGATAAAATAGTATATATAATATCTTTCTAATTATTATATAAATCAGAATAGTCAATATTACAAATGGGAGAATTATAATTGTAACCAGTGTTATCCCTGGGTATATAATAAAATTTAGAATAATCCATGAAATAAGCCTTAATAAAATATTGAAAGGGAAAAAAAGTATCTTAAGAACATTTTTAATTTTTGAGTTTGATGATTTGTATTTAAATATTTCAGAGAAATGACTTTTACTTTTTTTAATATGCTTCTTTAATACTAATAAACTCGTTAATAAGAGCGATGTTAGAAATCTTCTGTGCCTGACATTTCTGTAATATAAAAATGTCCTAATAGGGAAGAAGATGTTTTGTCTATTGCCAAATTCAAAGTGTGTTTTTGAGACTATCAGTGGGTCGAAAAATAGTGCCACAAACAGTGAAGCAAGCAGTGAGAAAGTAACAGTCAGAGCTAGGTCTCCAAAAATCTGACCTGCAATCCCTTCGACAAAAGCCACAGGAAAAAAAACAGTAACAGTAGTCAATGTAGAAGAAGTAAGAGCAGCGCCGATTTCTGATGTACCTCTTATTGCGGCTTCGAGTACAGAATCGCCTTCTTCCCTGCATCGTGCAACACTTTCTAATACCACGATAGAATTATCAACAAGCATACCTATTCCTAATGCCAGTCCCCCCAATGACATGATATTAAGAGAAATATCCCTCATGAACATAGGGATAAATACGATAATGATTGATATAGGTATGGCAAATCCTATTGTAAGGGTACTTCTTAGTTCACGCAGGAATAAGTAAAGAATTAGTAATGATAAAAGTCCACCGTTAACAGCAGATGACTGAACTTCTTCTATGGAACTAATGATAAATTGAGATTGGTCACTTATAATATGTGTTTTCGTTCCAGAAGGAATAGAGCCTAACAGAGTTTTCTTTTTTATTTGCTCCCTTCTTGCAGTTGAAGCTTGAAAGGGACCTTTTCCATCTGCATACTGAGAACTGGGACCGGTTTGAATAGCTAATGAAATTTGTTCATTTAATAATTCTGAAAAACTTTTTTTTCTCTCGATTCCCAAGAGGTCTTTTACTAGATTACATACAGTAACTGTATTTGAATCCCCTTCTTTATATATTTCTAATTCGATGGCATCTTCACCGTTAATACGAATAATAGTATCCCGTTCTTTATTTCCCCATCTTACTATGGCAACATCTTTTAACCTAATAGAAACGGTTCTATCGGATATATTCTGAGTATTAGAGGAAGTTGAAGTTATAGATTGAAGGGATGAAATGGCTGAAATAGAATTGGAATCCAAAGCAGATAATCCAGCCGAAGTAGAGATAATTACATTTTTTATGTCCTCAATGTCCTTAAACTCTTTTAGCGTTCTGACTATATATTCCGTTTTTCCTTCAACTAATTTTCCTCCGGCGATATTGATATTTTGACTTGCTAAACTTCGAACAATATCTTCTAATGATATTCCCAGAGATTTGAGCATTTTGCTGTCAACCAGAATCTGAATTTCCTCTTCCTGTCCACCTTTTACATCTACCTGTGCTATCCCTACTTCTGCCTCTAAATCGCTTTTGAGTCTTCGCTGTACCGACTCACGGAGAGTAGTTAAATATTGATTTTTATCTTCATCATTCATATTATTGGGTGGGGTCATACCTATACGGATGACCGGGTCTAAATTAGGATTGAATCTTAGAATAACGGGTTTCTTGGTAACTTCTTTGGGTGGCTCAAATAAATCCAGACGGTCTCGGACATCTTGCTGGGCTATATTCATTTCCGTATTCCAAAGAAATTCAAGGGTTATCTCAGATAGACCTACTGAAGAAACGCTACTAATCTCAACCAGTCCGCTGACGATACCTAACATTTCTTCCAGAGGGCGAGTTACTAGTTTTTCAACATCTTCAGGTGCCGCACCTTCAAATTCTGTTCGAACTGTCAATGAAGGGTAAGATATATCCGGCATTAAATTAATAGGAAGTTTCTGATAGGATTGCCATCCAAAAACCCCAATAGTTGCAAAAATCATTATCGTAGTAACAGGTCTATAAATAGGGAAAGTTATAATACCGGAATATTGTTTTTTTATGTTGTTGATTTCGCTCACAAGGTCTCCCCCACATCTTTTATCTTTAATATCTTAATTCATTATCTTAGGGTAAATAAAAAACAAACCGTTAGTATTTGAGTATAGTGTTTATGTATTTGAAATATTACTGCTTGGATTGAGAATATTTTCTAAAGAGGTGATTTCTATAACTGAACCCGGTTTTAGGTTCATTTGTCCTAATGTAATAACCAGCACA
>CAZJTZ010000013.1:0-91989 GCA_964549105.1 uncultured Nitrospirales bacterium | reverse complement strand
CTGTGTTATACCCCCTATAAGGACTCCCCCTTCTGCCAAGGGGGAGAGTCTATTATTACCTACTTCTTTTTAAAATAAATTAAAAATTTTAATACTCTTCTATCTTTTATGTCAAACTGTCGTAATATCTAAAACACATTTTTAAGGTTTCTCTACATATTACTTAATTCGCGGAAAGTTAGGGATTAATTATTTTTTTGTGGGTTTTTCTAAAAAATATTTTGCTGTGGTTACATTCGTTCGGGGACGGGTATTCCTAAAAGGTTAAGGGCGTTTTGCATGGTTTGCAAAGTAGCCCAACAGATTTGAATCCGTGTTTTTATCGTCTCTTCGTCCTCTGCATATAGAACAGGACACGCATGATAAAATGAGGTGAACGCATGAGCCAAATCTAACGCAAAACCTGCAATGATAGCGGGATTGTGTTGTTCAATACTATTTGATATGGTTGCGGGAAAATCAAATATTTTGCGTAGCAGTATCCATTCCTCGTCTTGCTGAATTGTAAATCTGTCTGATATATCGTCAGGAACATCTCTCTCATACTTGCGTAGGATAGATTTTATTCTTGCACAACTGTATTGCAAGTAAGGTCCTGTGTCTCCTTCAAAGGACAGGGCACTATCCATATCGAAAATTACATTTTTTAATGGTGTTACACGCAGCACAGTAAATCGAATTGCCGAAACGGCGACCTGTTCTGCTATTAAATTTTGCTCCCCTGTGGACAATTCTTTGCACTGTTCTTCTACTCGTTTCAAAGCCAATGATGATGCCTCATCTAAAAAGTCAGAAAGGAGAACCACATTACCCTGCCGTGTGGACATTTTGCCAGTCTTTAATAGAATATATGAATAAAAAACAGGTGTAGGGATTTTATAGCCAGCACTTGATAGGATTAGTGATATTTGTTGAAAGTAAAGTTTATGGTCTTCGCCTAAAACAATTAAATTCTCGTCTGTTCCATGATGTCCTTTATAAATGGTATATGCTAAATCACGATATCCATACATGGAACTACCATTGGCACGCCGAAGCACAAAGTATCTACCTTCCTCATAGGAATAGCCTAACATGGACAAATCAACCGTTAAACGATTCTCTTCATCTATAAACAAAGCACCTTTTTCTTTAAGCATTTCCAACACTTTGTTCAATTCTTCCGATTCAATGAAATTGGATTCTCTATCAAAATAGTCATAGTCCACACCTAAACGGCTTAATACCTGCAATTGCCCTTTTAGACACATTTCGGTAACTTTGAAAAACTTTTTACGAACTTCTTCATCTCCCTGCTCCATTTTGGCTAATAACTCATAGCCCTTTTGTGCAAATTCTGGGTCATTTTCAGCCCGTTGGTTTGCACGGACATACGCCTGTAAAATGCCATCAAAATCAAGATTTTCAATCTCGTCTGCAATTAGCACCAACAGCCCAATCTGCCGTCCCATATCATTTACATAGTAATGCACCTCTGTATCATAGCCTTCAAACCTAAATAAGCGGGATAGGCAGTCCCCTACCATTGCGTTTCTTGCCCTACCCACATGCGGACTTGCGTTGGGGTTTATGCTCGTATGCTCAATTAGAGCCCTTTTACCGATTCCTGTCCCTAATGCACCATATTTATCCTTCTCGGAAAAGACTTGCTTAACTATCTCGCCCGCTATGATATTTCTGTCTAAAAATAGATTTAAGTATCCGCCTGCTCTTTCTACTTTAACTACATAGGGTTTAACATCAACTATCGGGATACAAAGTTCAGATAAGGAAGGTAAAGGTATGTTCAATTTTTTAGATAACGCAAATAAAGGGATTGCAATATCCCCCATTTTTATATCAGGTGGGGTAGAAATAAGAATATCATTTTCCCCTATTCCTGGAAATTTCTCAATTAATCTTGTTCTTATCTCTTTTACTAAATTTAACAACTAAAAAACTCCTCCTCTCAATAAGAGCACTTTTCTAATAATTATAATTTACGAAAAATAATTCTACCTTTACCCCTATTTATTGTATGCTGACTATATCTATATTTTCTATAAAGAAACTATTTTCAAATACCTTCAAGACAGGCAAGTGTTGCTTTTAATGTATCTTCATAATTATCGTTAGAATGACCACATTCCAGAGCAACAAAACCTTTATAGTCCGTTTTGGCAATGGCTTTGAAGATATTATGGTAATTGAGTTCACCTGTTCCTGGCTCTTTGCGTCCGGGATTATCCGCTACATGGAAATGTCCTATCCGACTAATATTACCTGTAATATTACGAATAACATTTCCTTCGGTTATTTGTTGGTGATATATATCGAATAGCATTAAAATATTAGGGCTATTTACGGCATTTAAGATTTCCATTGTCTCATCAGTTCGATTTAAAAAGAATCCTTTATGGTCAACAAGTGGATTCAATGCTTCCATCACAACATATACCTGATTATCTTCTGCGATAGGTGCAATTCGTTTTAAGAATTTAATAACATTTGCTTTTTGTTCATCACGCGAAATATCTTTTCTTTCATTACCCGTGAGACCAACTAACCGTTTGCAATTTA
This sequence comes from uncultured Nitrospirales bacterium, assembly GCA_964549105.1. Classification (GTDB taxonomy): domain Bacteria; phylum Hydrogenedentota; class Hydrogenedentia; order Hydrogenedentales; family Hydrogenedentaceae; genus Hydrogenedens. The sequence goes on along the minus strand of CAZJTZ010000013.1, from coordinate 89,430 downwards.
ATTGTTTTGCCATCTCTATTCTTTCACGGAACTGTTTTTCAAGTCTGTCGTGGTCACTTTCATCAACCATCTGGCGTGGAGCAATCGCACCTACACCTACAATACAACTTAATTCCAGACCCAGTGAATCTGCTTTGTTGCGGAGAGACTTGAGGTCTCCCTTCGGATTGAGCCACTCGTATGCAGGTAAACCCCAACTTGCAACTACATCCAGTTTTTCCTCAGGTGTGTTGCCGGGAAACCAATCTAAAGGAGCGGACATTCTCAATTTTGCTTTTGAAAAGGGTTTATCCTCAGGAGCCGCACCATATACTTTTCTACTGGTTATAAACGCACTACCTGCAATAGCACTTGCACAAGTAACAAAGAAACTTCTCCGTTTCATTTTTTAATCTCCTTAAAAGTTAATGATATTTATGAAAAGAATTATCCACAGTTGATTATACTATGAATAAAATTTTATTATCGAGTTTATAGTATATATTATGGGAGTCATAACTTGCTAAAACATAATGCCTCAGAAAATAAGGACGACAAATAGAATGAAATTAACTTTTGTAATTCCAGCGTATAATGAAGAGATGACAATAGAACCTCTGGTTGAAGGCATTGTAAAATACTCAACTCCTCATGATATTCAAATTATTTTAATTGATGATGGTAGCATAGACCAGACTTTTTCAGTTATGCAGAAAACTCAGGAGAAGTATCCACAGGTAGAAATTATAAAACTCCGCAAGAATTTTGGGAAAAGTCGTGCTCTCTCGGCGGGTTTTAGTAAAGCCGTAGGCGATATAGTTATCACTATGGACGCTGACCTTCAAGACGACCCTAAAGAAATCCCACGCATGATTGAAAAGATAGAAGAGGGCTATGATGTTGTATGTGGCTGGAAAAAGAATCGCCTTGACCCCTGGCATAAAACTTTTCCATCAAAAGTATATAATGGAATTGTTCGCACCATTTTTAAGGTAAAGTTGCACGACATCAATACGGGTTTTAAGACATTTCGCAAAGAGGTTATCCAAAATATCTCGTTATATGGGGAGATGCACCGCCTTATTGCAATTCTTGCCTCCGAAATGGGTTTTAAGGTAACTGAAATACCTGTTGAACACCACCCGCGAAAGTATGGAAAATCAAAGTTCGGTATAAATCGTTTCTTTCATGGCATTGTAGATGTTTATACAGTCTGGTTCTTATCACGACACGGACAGTCACCCTTATATTTCTTTACTAAAAATGGATTAATTTCAATTGCAATTGGAATCTTGCTATTTTTAGAAGGACTTTTTCTTCCTCTATTTAGTGGACCAATTCTGGTGATTATAGGTATCATACTGTTTTGTTATGGAGATTTAATTATTGGGGTAGGACTTATCGCAGAAATGCTTCGCAAAGAGTTTTCATTAAAACAACAAGATAACTTTCTGGTAGAAACTACTATTCCAGGTCAAAGACAGGACACGAAATAGTATCTCTTTCACATTTTAATAGACAAAGGAAATTTCTATGGTATATCTCTCAATGCTTATCTTTGCTTTTAGTGCGTGGGAATTGCCTGCACCCGTAGACAGAGAACCTGTTCCTTCTGCCTTTTTTAATGACCGTCTCCATGCTTATATTTGGGCAAATTGGTCTGTTGTGCCGACTTCGCGAATAGCAGAAACCATTGGGGCAAAGGAAGCAGACATAATAGCGATTGGTAACCGAATGGGTTTACCTGAACCTCCTCAAATCACAGAAGAGGAATCTGAACAAATCCACTGCACTATCATTCGTAGAAATTGGCATATATTACCTTATGAACAGATTATAAAGTTATTAAATTGGGATAAGCAGCGACTTGCTTATACCCTGCGAGAAGATGATTTTCTCTTTGCAAAGTTAGGAAGTTTTAAGCCTAAATGTCAGCCTTTAACCTATCAAGAGCCAGACGAAAAAACTGTCCAATATGAGTTGCAAATAGGGGAGTTATTACATAAACTTTTCCCTGAACCGATTCAGTCCTGGGATGAACGACCTTTACAGTTTATAAAGGAGTTATCAGAGAAAACTGACGATGGATTGAATGCGAAATATAACGATTCTACCGCGGAAATTCCACGATATTGTTCATCTTATTTCCTCAAATATGGCGACCCTTTTTCCAATCTTGAAAAATCTTATCCACAGGGATATATTCAGAAGTTGCAAGGAATAGGTGTCAACGGCGTATGGCTACAAGCCGTCCTTTATCTTCTGACACCTTTCCCATGGGATTCATCTATTAGTGAAGGCTGGGAACAAAGATTGGAGAACATGAAACAATTTACAGAACAACTCAAAAAAGAGGGAATGAAGGTTTATCTATATTTAAATGAGCCTCGTGCCATGCCTAACTCGTTTTATGAGAAATTTCCAGAACTAAAAGGGGTAACGGAAGGTGACTTTTCAGCACTTTGCTCCTCAAACCCTGATGTTCAGAATTATATTAAAAATGCAGTAAAAACAATATGCGAAAGGGTTCCTGAAATCGGGGGCTTTTTTACTATCAGTGCTTCCGAAAATCTTACCAATTGCTGGTCACATTTTAACGGCGGGAACTGTCCTCGCTGTGGAAAACGAAAACCTGCTGAGGTTATTGCCGAAGTCCATCAACTCATTCAGGCAGGTATTGATTCAGCCCAATCCTCGTGTCGTCTTATTGCATGGGATTGGGGCTGGCAGGATAATTGGGTAGAAGATATAGTTCTGAACCTTCCATCTAAAACAGCCGTTATGAGTGTTAGCGAATGGAGCATTCCTATTGTTCGCGGTGGAGTAAACTCTGTAATTGGCGAATACAGCCTGACAGAACCCGGTCCTGGACCGCGTGCAACACAAAACTGGGAGATTGCCAGGAAATACGGACATCCAATTTTTGCTAAATTGCAAATAGGCACGACCTGGGAATTGGGTTCAGTGCCATACATTCCTGTTCTTGAAAATGTGGCTCAACATGCTGTAGCCCTACGCCAGAAACAATTAAATGGGTATATGCTGGGCTGGACGCTTGGTGGTTATCCTTCACCCAATATGCAGATTTTCAACTTGCTGATAGACAATCCCGAGTTAGACATTGATACTGCATTGGCACAGGTTGCACAGAGTCGTTTTGGAGAAACATTATCCCCAATTATGGTAAAAACATGGAAACAAATAACCCAGGCGTTCAAAGAATACCCTTTCCATATACAAGCAGTTTATCAAAGTCCTGTTCATGTGGGACCTTCCAATCCTTTGTGGAATATCCCAACTGGTTACGCTGCCACCATGACAGGTTTTCCTTATGACGATGTTAAAAATTGGTGTGGAGTATTTCCTCCTGACATTTTTGCTCAACAGATGGAAAAGATGGCGAAAGGTTTTGCTGATAGTGTCTCAGCCGCAAGAACAGAATTGGAAAGATTGGAAAAAGATATAAGCAATCCAATTTTCAAGGAAAATTTTATGCGAGAATGTAGGGTTATTGAGGTCTGCTCATTGCATTTTGAAAGTGTTGCCAACCAGATTCGATTTGTTCTACTGCGGAATGAACTTGTCAATACTACCACTCCTGTTGAAAAGCGACAAGAAATGATAGAAAACTTGAAACAAATGATAGAAAGGGAGAAAGAACTTGCAAGGAGAGAATACAATATTCAACTCAAAGATAGTCGAATTGGTTTTGAAGCGACAAATCAATATTTCTTTGTCCCTCTTGACCTTGTATTGAAGGTGCTAAACTGTGAATCCCTGCTCAACAATTGGATTCCACAACTAACAAAAGGTGGAGCACAAGGAAGTTAGACAGATATGGAGAAATTGACTGAACGAAAACAATATAAGGGAATTATTCGATATGATGGCAGTGCATTCCACGGCTGGCAGTTTCAACCCGACAAAACCACTGTGCAAGGGGAATTAGAAAAATATCTTTCCCTTATATTACGCAAAGAAATAAAAGTTCAGGGTACCTCACGGACAGACGCAGGAGTTCATGCGTTAGGACAGGTTTTTACATTCTATTATGACAATGAAATACCATCAAATCTTTGTCATCCGCTTTCTCAATTACTTTCACCTCACGCCAGAGTAATGGAAATTGTAGAAGTGCCATTAGAATTTGATGCGTGTCGGGATGTGAAGCAGAAAAAGTATTGCTACACCTTCGATTTATCCAGAGAACCTGACCCATTTACCATCCACTACGCCTGGCATATTCCGTATAAAATTGATATAAACATACTTGAAAAACTTCTACCAGAGTTAATTGGCACTCATGACTTTGCCGGTTTCCAGAGTTCAGGGAGTCAGATGAATACAACCGTCCGGACACTTTTTTCAGTTGAACTCAAAAAAGGTGGCGTCGTAGAACCCTTTGATGAAAAAAACCTCTGGCATATTGAATTTGTCGGCAATGGCTTTCTATACCACATGGTTCGCAATATAACAGGAACCCTTATCGAAATTGCACGCGGCAGATACACAAAAGAATTTCTTTTAGAATGTTTATATGAAAACAAAAAATTTAAGGGCTTATGTGCTCCCCCACAGGGACTATTTCTTGTTGAAATAAAATATTGAAAACACATTTATTCTAATGTCGTATCGTGGCTGGTATTGAAAAGATTAAATACCCATATAGCTCTAAAGTCAATAAATCGTGGCAGGGTTTTAAGAAAATGCAATAAAGAATAACGATTAAACTTTAATAATATCCAGAGAAAGATAAAGGGCTTTAACAAATAAAATCCTGTCCATTTATAAAACTTAAAGAGAAAATGTGTAAACAGGCTGTTTGGTTTTTTCTGATATTGTTCAATAAGATAATTAATTGCTCTTGGTGGGAATATAGTAGCGAAATGTTTTAACAGATTTAAAGGAGTGGATGAGATAATTAAAAAGTCTTTCTCCGTATCATCATGCAAAAATTCTGGTTTTTCCTCCTTTACTCGCTTCCGCAAATCGGTCCCTTCGTAAAGAGTCAAAGAAAACAACAAAAAGAAATATGGTTTTGGTATCTCTGCTAATGTCCTGACAGTCTCCAACTCATCTTCTTCTGTCTCATACGGGTTATCACAAATAATATCGTAATAAGGAACAACAGGAAATTTATCTACAATCTTCGTAACCTTCAAAAATTGTTCTATAGGAATCTTACGATTATATATTCCACGATTTATTCGCTCGCTACCACTTTGTAGTCCTATATGTATAGTGGATAGTCCTGCGTCCACCGCCATTTTTAGTTTCTCTTCTGTAATAAAATTAGGAGTGCTCAATAAAATAAATGGTTTATTTACTTTTCGTTTATACAGGTCAAAAAAATGTTCCAACACCTCCGTTTTTTGGGCAAAAAGGTTGTCATCTTGCATGGAAATAAAAAGTAAGGGCAAATCTTCAGAGACACCTGCACAAATTTCATCAACAATATGTTCTGGGGAAGCCCATCGGAGAGACCAATCTGGATATATTTTGTCAAAAAAGGAATTCAGGCAATAACTGCACCTAAACGGGCAACCCCGCGAACTTACAATTCGATATATACCTCCATGAAAAGCACTATATTTCATATATAGTTGGCGGGTTAGTGGAAGAACCTTATCATTGGATAACAGATAAGAATTTTTTGCTAAACGAGGCACAAAGGGCAATTTATCCAAATCTCTTATCAACGGGTTTAATGGGTTCTGAATCAATTGGCCTTTTTCTAACCATGCCAGATTATTAACCTCTTTTAGCGACTTACCTGATTCAATTGCTCTACAAATATCTATAATAGATGGTTCTGCTTCACCTATACATACATAGTCAGCATATTTTGCACAGCGATTTGTGTCTGCCGTAGGCTGTATTCCGCCCCAAACAACTGGAAGTGAATCAAACTTTTGTTTTAGGTAAACCGTTATATCCCTTGCTGAAGGGAATTCTGAGGCTGTCAGGCTTATACCTATCCAGGAAGGGTTATATTCTCGCACAAATCCCTCGAGGGCATTCAACATTTTTGAATTTTCAGGACTAAACCGATTTACATATAACAATCTTGATTCGTAATTGTTTTCTAAAAGAATCTGGTGAAGAAGTTTTAACCCAAGGATATTTAAATTTTTTTGTAAAGATAGTAATAAGGCACGCATAACACATTTTTTCTGTATAAAAAATAAACAATATTTTTATGTGATTATAATACACCTTTTTCCTAATAAGACAACACAGCCACGGGAAAAATTTCTTTATCTCGTGGCTGTGTAAAATTTACCAATTAGAGAGATTTAATCTAACTCGCTTTTGGAACAAGATATATTACAATTTGTCCTTCTAATAAATTCCCTTTTTTCTCACTTAAAATTCGCAATTCCTGAATTTCCGACAAGGCTTTCTCAACATCTCGTTGAGCATTTCCTAAATCTTTTCCCAAAACTGCCATTAGAGGAAAGATAGTGTCTAAAAATACTTTACTCTGAAGTGACAGAACTGTATATCGTGGTGTTTCGGGGTTTAGTGGTGGTTTTAAGTTAGCCATATAACCCGAAGATTGGTTATCGAGGACTAAATCTACAATTTTCTTCAATACATCTGTGTTATTACTAATTGCTAGTTTATCTCCCGCCATTACCATAGCAACTGGAATGGGTGATGGAATAGTAAGTTTTTTCAAGGGTATATCTCTATAGGTTTCATCAGACATTGAAGGGACAAGCATATCAATTAAGCCTTTAACCTGCTCAACATTTGCCGCTTGGATAAGAATGACTAAAGCAGGGAAATCACCCATAGCCGATGTTACACCTACGGCTATCTCATTACCTAATACACCCATTGCCGTAACACCATATTGAAGTCCCTGAGCAATTTCTTTCTTGTCACCTAACATTGTTTTAAGTTGAGGAATAGCAGTTTGATTTAGATAAGTTTTATATTCATTTGGAAGTTGATAGACCAAAGATATTTGTGTATTATCAGGCAACAATTTTGTCAATTGCATGGGCTTTGCTTCTCCCAATACGCTTGCGGATTTGGGGTGTTTTGCCAAATCTATAAGGCTACGAATCTCAATTTTTTCATTGGGATTTAAGGAGAAACAAATATATGCAGGGTCCTGAGTCCCCGGGTCAAGGAGTTCCATCCATCCATTAAACTTCATTTGTCCTATAACTGCGTAAGGAGATAATTTAGCAATTGCTGGCATAATTTTACTAACAATAGGTACCAATTCCCAATCTTTTACTAAGACAACCCCTTCTGGATATGATGTAGCAGGTATTTCACTTCCATAGCGTACGGCATACGGGTTTGTAAACCGACTTGCAACCCCTTTAACAATCGAGGTAGAGCCTACTACTACATATTGAGCGGCTATAGAATAAGCATAGGGACCATAATCAATAATTTTTGCACCATCTACAACAATTTCTTGTGGTGCTGTGGCACTTATTTCAGGAATCTCTACAACTAACTCCTTTAATGACTCTTCAACTTTATCTTTATCCTTTACGCCCAACATAACTGCCCAGTTAGGTTGCTTTACCTTTGAAAAGTCAATTTCTTCCAATCGGGCTGGTTGTTTTGCAGATGTTTGTAATTCTGATGTTGTGGCTACTGCGGGTTGTGCAGGAGGGGTCTCCAATATAGTAACCAAACTATCACAGGTAGGTTTAAAGTCAGCAAAAACGCCAGCCGGTTTGGTTACATCAAAACCACGGGCTTCTGCTACTTCTGTCAAATTTTTTGCGTCAGGGGTATCAGCAAAACTTGCCAGGTTTGCAATTTGGTTTTGTAGCCAATTATCTACTTCTTCAGCAGGTTGAAACCTTTTTGCCGTTTGAACCAACTTATCCAGACCCTCAGATAATGATGGTAATACCATACTTACCTGAGCAGAGTCAGGTGTTAGTTTTAATAAAGACGTAGTAGATACCCCACCCTCTGCAGGCGGTAATGTCAACTCTTTTACTTCAGCTTTTGTGGGTGTTGCTTGTTCTGCTGGTCCACCACAACCATAAAATAAGAACAAACCCAATACAATTAAAACTGCACTACACAATGTAAGCATTCTCGTTGAAATTTTGTGCTTCATATATTCTTCCTTATCTTTAAGTTTATTATTTAACTGCAAAGGCTATCCATTGTAGTATATCGTTTGACAGCATATACGATATAATTGGTTTCATTCAAATACCTCCATGCTATTTTTTTATGCTTCCCCTTTCAACTATTTCTTAAAATGCACCTTATATTCCGTCGGGCTATAACCTGTTGCCCTTTTAAACTTTTCTGATACTAAGGAACTATAACAAATTCCAACACAACTTCCTATTCTGGAAAGACTACTTGTTGTATTTCTTAACAATTCTGCTATTTTTTCAACCTGGATATAACATAAAAATTCGTCAAAGTTTATATCAAAATTTCTTTTCAGCCAATGACTTAATGTAGAAATATCAAGCCCCATCTGCTTTGCCACAGAGTTTAAGGAACAATCTGATAAAAGGCTATCTTCAAGAACAGAAAAAAACAAGTCAAATCGTTCCTTCTTCTTTTCATTAAAATTTTTATTGATAGCCGAAAAAACAATTTTTCTTATCCGTCTTATTCCACTTTCTAAAGAATTTACTTCAAAAAATATCTTCTCTTTTACATTTAATAATTCTTTTTTATTTATAAATTCACTATCAATATTTCTGATTATTGCGGAACCTAAAACATTCATTACCCACGCATACAGGGAAAATATGGTTTTCTGTAAATTTCTTGTATAAATATTTAATTCTTCTCCCTTCCCTTTAAGTATCAAATACATCATGTCCTTATTCTTTGTCTGTATAGCAACTAAAAACATCTTCGCTCTTACCTGGTCAAATTGTTCTGAATATTTATTTAACAAAGCAATGTCTTTCTCCATCGGCTCTATTTTTTCGATTTTATTCTTCTCTGCTATGGGATATTTTGTAGTTTCTCCGAACATACGACGCCATTCCTGCTGGAAACTTTCCTTTGTCCAGAGCAATATCTCCTTTGCAGAAGCCAGAGACAATTGCGGTAAGGATTCAAGACACAACAAATCTTTTTGAGTTATTTTCATTCCTATATTCTTAAATCCACGAACAACCTCATGAGATAAAATATCTATTCCACCATCCACAAAGAAAGGACCTACTGTTAAAAGAAGGTTATAGTATTCATTATTTAGCAAATTGATGGAAGCGTTATTAAATCCAATGTGGCACTTATAAAATAAAGGCACATTCAAAGAGATTACCTGTCGGGCACACTTAAATCGGTCATTAAAACACTTTTTACACCCCGATTGATTGGATAAGGCATAACCACATAAAGGGAATGGATTTTCTGACCAGACAACGCTTTCATGATTACCTGTTAGTTCCCAGAGATGGACAGACACAGCAGAACAAAGTATTGTAGAAACTCGTCGAAATAGAGATTCAAAGACAGGGTTGGTGACCTGTCTTTTGAAAATTTCTAATTCAAATGAATTAAGGGTGTTGGATGTGTCTGATGGGTTATCCATAATTGGACATTTCTACCCCTAATTGCTTCTTGAGCAATTTGTTCTACAAGTGCGTGGTGATTGTTATTTTCGCTAATGTGTGCTAAGACAAGAACACGAAGTGTTTCGTCCATAACCTTTGAAAGGAGTTCCAACATCTGTTGATTGGAAAGGTGCCCGAATCTACTCTGTATCCTTTGCTTAAGATGGGGAGGATAAGGACCTTGCAATAACATGTGAGGACAATAGTTTGATTCAAGAATTAATCCATGACATCCCTTTAATCTGCTTACCAATAGTTTAGAGGGATAACCGCAATCTGTTGCAAATCCTATCCTCTTATCTGAATTAGATACCACATAATTCACCGGGTCTTGTGCATCATGTGTTACCGCAAAGGACTGGACATGAAATTCCCTGATGTTCATGGAATCGCCTGATTCAAACAGTTCAATGTTCTTTGTATTATTCAATATCTCCCGGAGGGCAGCAAAAGTGCCACGCGTCATAAATATTGGCACATCGTAAGTATTAACAAACCGTTTTAAGCCACAGATATGGTCTGTATGCTCATGAGTTATGAAAACTGCATCTATGTCTTCAATATCTTTGCCTAACGATTCTAACCTTTTTTTAATTTGTAATACACTAAATCCGCAGTCCAATAAAATTGAACCATGGGAACTCTGGATAATGGTGGCATTTCCAGAACTACCACTCCCTAAAACTGAAAAACTTATCATAAATCACATCAACCTTTGCAATATTTTAAATTGAATTATTTAAACATTATAATTTATTAATATAAAAATCTTCTTAATTATACTAATGAGGAATATTGCAAATGGAAATTATTGATGTGCATTGCCACCTCGAAGCGGAAGAATTTAGTTCCGATTTAGAGGAAGTAATAAAGCATGCTAAAGATGTAGGAATAATCAAAATGATAACCTCGTCCATCTACCCTCAGCAGTGGGAACAATCATTACAACTATCTCAAAAATACCCAGAAATCGAGTGCACATGGGGCGTCCATCCCTGGTATATTAAAGAGGATTATTTTATTGAATTAAATCAACTTCTGTCAGACTCCACAAAAAAAATTATTGCAATCGGAGAAATTGGCTTAGACTTAAAAATTGAAGAGCCGCATTATGAATTGCAAGAAAAATTTTTTATTCGACAATTAGAAATTGCAAAAGAAATAAACCTACCTGTGGTAATTCACTGTCGTGGTGCCTTTTCTCAACTGGTAGGCATTGTAAAAAAAATAGGCATGCCCAAAAGAGGAGGCATTATTCACGCCTTTAAGGGAAGTGTAGAAATCGTAGAACAATTAATTCCTCTTGGCTTCTATTTCTCCTTTGGATGCGGTATTATCTTTAGACAAAGTTCAAAAAGAGAAAAAGTATTGGAAAAGGTCTATCCTGAACGAATATTGGTAGAAACAGATAGCCCGGATATTCCACCGCCAGGTCAAACGGATAAGCGAAATGTCCCATCAAATATTATTCTTGTGCTAAATGCCCTCTCTAAATATTTAAAATGTTCTGAAAATGAAATTGCAGATAATACAACAAAAAATGCAAAAAAATTTTTTAATTTATAGTCATAAAAGAGAAAAATAAACAACAAAATTAAAAAATATATAACAAATAAACTCATAAGTTTTTGATAACATTTAAGTTAGAAATTTTTGGTTGTTTTTTTGTTTTAATTGTTTTTTTTACTTGACTTTCAGGATTATTTATGGTATATATATATCAATTTTAAGGACCTTGTATACCGATAATATAAGGTAGTGCGTTTAATAACCATTATTATTAAACAGAAGAAATTTATCGGTTAGTTTATTTTGTTATAGTTATTAAATAAAACATAATGTGCTTTAAGAAAGCGAGGTGATAAAAATGAAACGCTGTGCTCTTTGTAATGAGTACATAGAGGACATTGAATTTCAATTTGAAGAGGCTGTTGAGATAGAAGGTGAATACTGGCATGTTGGATGCTATGAAGAGTATTTTGGAGAAATGCCAGAGATTGTCACTTCTACATCTTCTCCAACTTATAGTTCAATAAGGTCTAATAATGTGACCTTACAAAAAAAGAACTGATGGTAGGAATCTTTTTACAATTAAATCATCCTCTTGTACTCAGTGTGGGAGTCTTGTCTGAATCGGGTTTTTACTGATATTTAGTTTGTTTTTATTATTACATTATCCAATACCCGAAACAAGGCTCCCCTATTTTTTTATCTGTAAAAAATCGAGTCTTATTTCTTTTCTATCTTTTAATTAAAAAGAAAATTCCGTTATAATTGTGAAAATATAGAACTATGTAAAAGGTCTATTGAAAAAGATAGTAATGAAAAAGAAGACTAAATTAACATATAAGTTTAAAGTGCAGGTTGTGCCGGGTTCATGTCTTGACAGCATTAGTGTCAAAGATGATGGAACACTATATATCCATTTAAACGCAATCCCAGAAAAGGGAAAGGCAAATGAGAAATTAGTAAGCATAATTGCTAAATGGTTAGAGATTAATAAGGGTGCAATTCGCATCGTTCAGGGAGAAACGAGCAAGATAAAACTGTTAGAAATCCCCGAAGAATATAGAATAATTTTTTTTCAGAAAACTAATGAACTCAATAAAGTATAATAAACGAAAAGGATAAAAAGATGAAAATATTACAAAAACAAATTAATGAATCCATTGAAACAATCCGAAAATTTACCTCTACAGAACCTACTATTGGAATAATATTAGGAACGGGTTTAGGAACACTAAAAGAGATTATCCAAAGCGAAGCGACTATACCATATCAAGACATTCCTTATTTTCCTGATGATTCTCTACACGGAGGAGAATTTATTGTAGGAGAGCTTTCAGGGAAAAAGGTTCTTGCCTTATCTGGAAGATTTCACTACTATGAGGGATTTTCCTTACAACAAGTTACATTTCCAGTAAGAATCGCAAAAGCAATGGGAGTAAAAACCCTCATTATATCCAATGCGGCCGGGGGTATGAATCCATTGTTTCAACCGGGTGATTTAATGATTATTGAAGACCATATCAACCTTATGGGCAACAATCCACTGATAGGACCTAACGACGATTCACTGGGCCCTCGTTTTCCGGACATGAGCGAACCATACTCAAAAGATTTAATTCAATTAGCACTCCAAACGGCTATTGATTTAAAGATTTATGTTCAGAGAGGTGTCTATGTGGCTCTTACAGGCCCCAATTTAGAAACACGAGCCGAATATCGTTTCCTTCGTGGGATTGGTGCGGATGCAGTGGGAATGAGCACTGTTCCTGAAGTTATTGTTGCAGTTCATTCAGGACTAAAAGTATTAGGTTTTTCGGCAATTACAGATGAATGTTTGCCTGATGCCTTAAAACCTGCGAAGATTGAAGACATTATTATCGCTGCACAAAAAACCGAATCTAATTTAAGAGTCTTAGTTAAAGAAATTATCTCCCGATTAACATAAACAGTAAATAAGTTCTATCAGTTTACTCGTAATCATATATAAAGATTTGGTTTGTTAATAAAAATTTTTGACAAATATAAACATATTAGTTAGAATTATATAAAAGTATTTATAAAAGTATTTATAAAGGTTTAATTTATGATAATAAAAGTAGTAAAAGTATTCTTTATATTGGCATGTATTGTCATGGGTATTATGTGGGCATATTATTTCACAGGGGGCCTAACCGACACTGTTCCACCGGGCATACCTATTTGGGGAATTTCACAAAAATTATGGATTCTCATAGGGGGTATGGCAGGGGCTATTATATCGTTGGGGGTTATATTTATTTTACGGTTTGTATCTCAAGAAGTTTATGAACGAATAGCACCTGCATTAGTAGCCATCGTTCTTGCGATGGTGGCAGGCTATTTCCTGGGTCAATATATCTTCTTCTGGGCACCCCAAGCAGAACTTACTCTGCGTATTTTTGTTATGGTGTCACTGGTCCTTATTTTCGGTTTTATTGGAATTATTTTAGGCATAACGCGTGCTTCAAATTGGGAATCACTTGTCTCTGCTGTCCAGAAAAAAGGGACAAATTACAGTAATGTAAAAATTATAGATACCAGCATCTTAATTGATGGAAGAATTGCAGATATATGCAAAAGTGGTTTTCTTGAAGGGACACTTCTTGTACCACGTTTCGTCTTGCGGGAACTTCAAAATATTGCAGATTCCACAGATATACTCAGAAGAGCCAAAGGGAGACGAGGGCTGGATGTCTTGAAAACATTGCAGGAAACTGCAATGGAATGCCAGATAGAAATTATTGAGGAAAACCCTAAAGATGTTCGTGAGGTGGATGCTAAGTTGGTTAAACTCGCTAAAAAATATCATGCACCTATCTTAACAACCGATTTTAATTTAAACAAAGTAGCCCAGATTGAAGGGGTTCGTGTGTTAAATGTAAATGATTTAGCCAATGCACTTAAACCTATTCTTCTCCCTGATGAGCAGATGGAAATTAAAGTTATTAAAGAAGGGAAAGAAACAGGACAGGGGATTGGTTATCTGGATGATGGCACAATGGTAGTAATTGATGGTGGAAAACCTTATCTGGGACATACTATCAATGTAATTGTAACCAGTATACTTCAAACATCCGCCGGCAGAATGATTTTTACTCGTTTTCACTCGTTAGTCGCATGAATACACAATTAATTATTCCCGCAGGAGGCTTTGGAAGCAGATTAGGGAAAGGTATGCCGAAGGCACTTGTCCCTATCACAGGTAAACCTATTCTCTACTGGACGCTAAAACGATTATTAAAGTTAGAGTGGGTTGATTGTCCGATTGTAATTGTACCACCGGGTTGTATTGATACCTTCCGAAAAGAGGTCATTCAAAAGTTTCACCTTCCATCTTGTAATTTTGTGGAAGGAGGACATGAGAGACAATTCTCTGTATACAACGGGCTACAACATGTAAACAAGCAGGCAGAAATTGTGGTGATTCATGACTGTGCCCGTCCTTTCGTTCCTATTCAATGTGTATATGAATCCATAGAAAAAGCAAAAAGCATTGGTGCTGCAACTGTGGCTATCCCTTCCATTAATACAATATTAGAAGTAGATGAGCGACTTTTTTTAAAGAATACACCCAATAGAAAATATATTTATGAATGTCAAACACCTCAAACATTCCGCAAGGAAATAATAATTTCAGCACACAAAGAGGCAAAAGAAAGAGGCATGGTTTATACCGACGATGCCACATTGGTTCGCGAAATAGGTCATAATGTGGCTATAGTTATAGGTGACCCTGTAAATATAAAAATTACATTACCTTTTGACATCGGGTTAAGCGAATATTTAATAAAAACGATTAGAGATGAAGAACAATAATACAATATACCGTATTGGCATTGGTTATGATTTACATCGGTTAGTAGAAGGAAAGCCACTGATAATCGGTGGAATTGAAATTCCACACATTAAAGGACTTCAAGGGCATTCTGACGCTGATGTGTTAATCCATGCAATTATTGATGCCCTTTGGGGCGCACTTGCATTAGGAGACATTGGCACACATTTTCCCGATACTGACCCACAATATAAAGATATAGATAGTAAGGTGCTTTTACAACACACTATAGATTTAATTAAACAGCGAGGCTGGGATATTGTAAATATGGACTCGACCATTATTGCAGAACAGCCCAAGTTAAATCCCTATATCAAAAGCATAAGAGAAATTCTCAGCAGGATTCTTGGAATCTCTATAGATTGCACTTCTGTAAAAGCCAAAACAAATGAGGGAGTTGGTCCAGAAGGAAAAGAAGAAGCCATATCTTGTTTTGTGGTCGTTTTACTTTCACAGAACAAGAATACCACCTATTAATAACTACCTCTTCATCTTCTGATTCAACTGAAAAACAAAAGCAAGCACTTCTGCAACGGCATGATATAAAATCTCAGGAATTTCCGAACCAATGTCTATTTTAGATAGAAGAGCCACAAGTTCTGGGTCTTCATGAATATATATGCCGTTCGATTGAGCAATGGCAATTATCTGTTCTGCAATCCGTCGTTCACCTTTCGCAACAACTCGTGGTGCATGGTCATTAAAAAATTCATATTTCAAGGCAACGGCTTTCTTCACTTGCAAATCTCTTGCATCATTTTTTTCTGAGCGTTCCTCAGGATTCATACTACCCACCCTTTCTTTTGCATAGAATCAAACAAATAGTATGTAGTTTTTATACGGTCTCCATCCCAATTTTGAATATAAACGCTGATATTTTTAAAGCCTAACGATTCGAGATTCTTTTCCAATTCATTCACGAATTGGCCACACATCTCTCGAGTTTTTTCTTCAACAATTTTCATTACACATTCTAAAGTCTGGTCTAAACAACGAAGTTCAATCCACATTTTACCTGCATCTATAAGATGAATATCAAAGGCAACAATTGCATACTGAGGTTTATCATTCTTGTTCTTCTCTTCTTTCCTGGGATAACAAGTATGAACACGAGCCCAAAAAAAACCATTATCGAGACTAACTGGCAATTCAAAAACTATATAAGCAAAATTTGTAGTGCTTAGATTCAAAACTTGATTTGTTGTAAATTTAGAAAACAAGGTGTCCAATGCTTTTTGAAATTTTTGATAATCCCCATTGCTTTTGAGAAAAAAGACAAAGGGTTCATTCTTCATCAATGATTGGAGAACTCGATAATCTTTATTGTTAATTAAAACTCCTTTATTAATAATCTCTTTATCTTCACTATGGAATAATTGTTTCTCAAAGTTGACAAATTGAATCTGTTGTTGCAAAATTTTACTTAACCCCTGTAAATCTATTTTCCCCTCTGTAGAAAAAGAGATACTATCAGGAATCATTTTTAACCATGCAGAATCAATAATTCCTTTTTCAACAGCCTCACTAATTATCTGGCTTACTCGAAATAAAGCATAATTTGCCGTATTGGATTCATTAAACCAATCAGAAAAAAGCTTTATGATAAAATCTGTCCTATTTCTCAAAACGGGATTTTGTTCTACTATTTTTTGAACAAGTTCATTAATATTAATCGTCTTATTTCCCAGACTCGTGTCTATTTGCAAAGAGGAGTCAATATTTTGCGGATAGGGATTCTCTTTAGCAGATTCTTTTAATAATTCTATGCTCATTGTATAGCCCTGTGATGTTGGAGAAATGCGAATCTGAATTGGCGAACCTTCGGGTATCCCCAAATCCTCTGGCAACGAAATGTGAATTCCTTTCCATTCAACCCACTTTTCATTTGTACCACCCTGAAGAATTCCCTGAATCACACTATTTTCAAAACTTTTTATCCACGCATATTGAGTTGGAACATTATTAGATGAAAAGAACGATATTTCGTTTAACATATCTAAGTCTCAAATCTATATCTAACATATCTGTTGATAATCTATCCGCTGTTTTTCCCTAACCTATAGAAGCACTACTCCTTTTCACTTTTCGAAATAGCAAGTTTCAAAATCAACCAGACCTCACCTTTTCCTATACCTAACTCTTTAGCAATTTCAGATGTTGTCATTCCTGCATTGTGATATTCCAACACTACCTTTTGTATAGGTGTCAATTCAGATGTCTGGTCAGAAACGATATTAGATGACATTTGTTTATTGCCTGTTGCTAATTCTTTTTCTGAATTTCCTAACAAGGAACGATATTCGTTTTTAATTTCATCTTGTTCACGCTCCAAACTCTCCAGGTCTTTCTTATCTAATTTATTATCTTCTTCCTTTGCATCCATCAAAGAAATAGTTGGAGAAATTGCATTTTTTTCGTTTCTTAACTCACTTTCTATTAATTCAATGTTTATCTCATCATTTTTGTCTTTTTCCAGTGTGGACAGATTATCCAAAGCAGGTTCAAGCCTCTCCGTTTCTGGTGTAAAAGGCAATTCTTCATGCACAGATTTTAATTTTGAAATAGATGCTGTCTTATTTTTTTTGACATTGTTTGAAGGTTTTTCTGTTAATATATGCGATTGGCAAACAATCCCATCTATTTGTTCCTGCAAATCTTTAAGTTTTTTCGATTGTTCATGCAACTCTTGATTAATTTTGTTCATGTGATTCTGTGCTTCAGAAACAATGCCTCGAACTAACAATAGTTTCTCTTCAACCTGTTCATTAAACTCCTTTGCCAGTGCCTTTTGTTCTGACACAATATCCCTTAAAGTCTGGAATACCATCGCCAATTCGCTAATTTCTACACGACGATGTTCATGAAGTTTTCTCTGGTATCGGTCATACCATAAATAAAACAACAGGGCAAAAAGAATAAGCAACACGAACAACCATGTAATAACAATTAACGCTGTCATTGAATTAAAACCCTGTTATTTTAGTATGTTTAATCAAACCTGTATATCCAGATGGGAACCACCTTCCTCTTCATTTTCAGGTGATTCTACATTTATTTCATCTCCGATTTCTTTAGAATCCTCTTCTGCTTTCTTCTTTTTGCGACCTAAAAAAGGATTTCTTCGTTTAAGTTCCGTATCCACTTGCTCACTTTTTTGATGTGTCTCTTTTACCTGAGTCTCATCTATCACCCTTTGTTGTTCTTCATTCAACGATTGTCTGGCTTGCCCTAACAAAGACAAACGGTCTGAAATCTGCTGAATCCGTTCCGCAAGGGTTACCCTCATTATTTCTGTATTTGGGTCAATAGGCAGTGGCATAGATTTATACCCATGATTTTACCAATTCGCGCAAAGTTTTAATGGCATTAGCATGAATTTGACATACCCGTGATTCAGAAACCTGAAGAACTTCACCGATTTCTTTCAATGTTAATTCTTCATAGTAATAAAGGTGAAGAACCTTTTGCTGCTGTTCTGGAAGTTTCATAATTGCATCAACCAGCATTTCCTGTAATTCCTTTTGACGAGCCACATCATCTGGCGAGGGATAAAAAGCATTGGTATTCATTTCCTTTGTTCGTTCCACCCCATCATCATCTGAAAGAGCAAAATGGTCTAATGATAATACCTGAACCGTTTGTAATTGTGTAACTGTTCCCTCAATATGTTCTGAATCAACTCCCAGAGCATTTGCAATTTCCTGGATAGTAGGTTCCGAACCTTTTTCATGTCTTAACTTTTCTGAAACAGAACCTACGCGTCGAGCCATACTTCTTAAAGAACGCGGCGCCCAATCCAATGAACGAATCTGGTCTAAAATGGTCCCTCGTATCCTAATAGAAGCATAAGTATTAAATCGTGTTTCTTGCTTATAATCATATCGTTCCATAGCGTCTAATAAGCCAATAATTCCCCAACCCACCAGGTCGTCAATATCAATGGAAGGAGGAAGATGAATTGCAATTCTGCCTGCAATATAACGCACAACAGATATATATTTATAAATTAATGTCTCCCGTGCTGATTCATCATGTTCTTCTCTGTATTTTTGCCAGAGTATTTTTTCGTCTATAGTATTCACTGCAAACTCTCGATTCGTTCCTGGGGACTTACAATTTCTGTAATTCGTATACCAAACTTTTCTTCAACGATGACAACATCCCCTTTTGCAATTAGTTTGTTGTTTACATAAAGTTCAATAGGTTTATCTACTTCATGTCCTATATTAATTATAGAACCGGGACCTAGACTTAAAACCGATGACAACGGCATTTCAACACTACCTAACCGGGCTGTCGCCTCTACCTGAATATCTAAAACAACATCCAGATTACGATAATTAGACTCTACAGACCTAACATTCACCATTCTTACTCCCTCAGGGTTCTCGTTAAAGTTTGTTGTTTCTATTTCACTTAACTCATCACTTCTAAATGATTCTACCTCTTCAGGAGTTAACAACGACTCGGTTCCTCTATCTAAATCTTGCTCTTCTATTTGAAACCATTTCCCTAATACATTATCTAACACCACTATCCATGGAAAAGAAAATCCTGCTGACCCTTCCACAACTACAGAACCATACAATAATTTTTCTTTAAATTGGAAACGCAGTATGTTAATTATTTCTTCCTTTCCCCTTATTACTCCTGTGGATTCAAATTGAACCACACCTTTTCCAACTGATTGTGAAAGAGAACTTAATGCCCCACCTAAAAGCGCATCTCCTAATTCTTTCAAAGAGTTCATAGCAGATTCGTTCAATTCTTCCGGTACTTTTCCTTCAATTATCCCGATTAATGTTCTAACATCATTTGCATTCATACATAGCGATAAGGCCCCTTGGCTTTTCTCTACCTTACCCCACAGCATAACATTTTGTTCATCTAAAAAATGTTCTAAACTTTCAAGTTCTACAAGTCGTAGTTCCTGGATTAGATACTTATTCCCACCTGTTCCCAAAGACATGAATACATCATCAAACCCCTTAAAGAACATATCAATAATTTCATTCAATTTCATAATCTCTCTCCCGTTATAAAAAAGTTTTGGGGTCTTTTTCATCGCGAATTATAGAACACACTCGCAATGCCATTTCTTCACCTCTTTTGCCAATTAGACCTTCTAATTTAGGATGTCCTTCAATCTCCACAGAAATAGGCTCTCCTACATTTTTATTCAAAACCAGGACATCATCTTTTTTAAGGTTTACCAGTTCACTCATTTCTACACAGGCTCTACCTAAAATCGTATCAAGTTTTATAGGTGCGTTCAACAAAAGTTTTAATAATGAAATTCGAGTCCTTTCGGCTTCCTCAGGACTAACTCGATGCGAATAATGTGCCATCTTCGATATTTGGTCTAAAAGAGGATTAAGTACCATTAAAGGAATACAAAAGTTTATGGTTCCTGTGTTTTCTCCAATATGAATCTCATAATTTACCAGAACTGTTATCTCATTGCCCGTAACAATCTGAACAATTAAGGGGTCGCTTTCTATAGATTCTACACTTGCATTTAATTCGATAACTTGCTCCCACGCCCTTTTCAAACAATCCAACATCATTCCCACAATACGAGCAATAATGCGTTCTTCAATCTCTGTCAACTCTCGCAATTCCGGCAATATTTTCCCCTTTCCGCCAAGGATACGGTCAATAATAGGAAAAACAGCAGTGGGACTTAATTCTAAAATCCCTGCCCCATCCAACGGAAACATATTAACAACGACAAGACAGGTAGGACGAGAAATAGAAAGGATAAATTCATCATAAGTCAATTGGTCAATTGATACAAGGTCTACACGCACTACGGTATGAAAATAAGGAGGCAAAACAATTGTAACTTCACGGGCGAAAGATTCAAAAATACTTTGTAACCCTTTTAACTGTTCTTTAGAAACACGCTCAGGTCTACGAAAATCATATTGAGTTATCTTCTGTTCTTCTACCTTCTCCTCACTTTGCGATGTTTCAAGTGTAACCCCTGTAGTAACTGAACTTAATAATAAATCAATCTCTTCTTGATTAAGAATATCTGCCATCGCAATAAATCCTTTTCCTTGATTATAACTAAAAAACAACTCATTTTTGAAATAATTTATTAATACCGTCCACTAAAAGCATTAGAGAGTCTTTAGTCATTGGGATAGAAGATATAATATTTCTTATAGTGTAGGGGTAAACAGTGATTTGACTTACATTGATTGTTAGAAAATTATGGGGTTAACCAAACAAAGTTTTTTGCTATGACTGGACCCTGACTGCTTGGTAGAACTGATGTTCTTTATGCCTATTTGTCGCCCTTTGTAATCTATTTCTTAAATTCAAAAGACTAAGAATAGAGTCTTACTACTCTTTATTGTAGCAACGAAATTAATTCTTCAAAATTCTCATTGTAGTTATTTTAATCACACCTTTTTATTATCTCAATCCTACCCACTCATCATTTTAAACCTTTCCTCCTGTCATTTTGAACATCCTTTTTATCATTTCAAGTGTAGCGAAAAACTTTTATCAATATTCCATAACAAAAAATTTTTTAAAGAATGTAATTTTAATACAATGCTATCTTTAATAGATAGTAATAATTTCATAACACTTTTATCAGACAACTACATATAATTGTTCTCACAATCGCTGAGAACACAAAATAGCATGGTAAAAATATTTATGTTAAAGATACAAATAAAACAGACTTATTGTTTATATACACTTAATATAAAACGATAAATATTATAAATATTTGTTAAAAAATTTTTTTTGTTTTTTATATATACTATAAAAGTATTAAATCCTTATAAAAAGAAACGACTTGTTTTATTATAATCGCTATATGATTTTTTGTTAATAAATTTGATTTTCTAATTTTTTTGTGTTATAATATTGAGTGAATAGGTAAATAAGTTTTTAGTTCTATGTTGTCTTTTATACAAAACTTGTAAACTATTGGAACTTTTTGAGCGTTTATAGTATAAATAGTTTAGTAAATGTTTTATTAAAATTGAATCCATTCTGTGGGGAAAGTGAGGTAAGTTTAGATAAAATTTACCTTACCAGATTGGCCTTCCTCCTAATAGACCACAGGTACATATTTTAACTTTACTACCACACACACAGCCCTCACTACCCTGCACAGTACCCTCCCCAGCGCACGGGCACCTATCCCCCCCTCCTATGCCTGTTCCGATAGAAATGCCCGTGCGCATCTTTTTTAAACTGATAGATTTTTTGTATCTTTTTGAAACCTTTTTGTTTAAGTAAGAATCTAAACCCATATAAATCTCTTTATTCTCCCCATATTTTCAATAGATATTTAATTAAAAATGAAATATTTTAAAAGAAAGGAAAATCTCTCATGCAAAAAAAACTTTTTTCTAATCTCTATTTTGTCATCTTTTTTATTTGTCTTCTGGGAATATTAAATAATCTTACTTTTGCGGACGCTACCCAGGAAAAGACTACTGAACGAGAGACCCTTTTCCCCGTTTCACAAACACCTACACAAATAACTCTTACCTTGACTGAAAGTCCAACAGATTCGATATCTATTCAATGGAGCACCTCAACTGATATAAAAGAAGGCATGGTAGAATATAAGAAAAAGACTACAGACCCTAACGAACCTACATTTAAATCATCTGCACAATCGTTGTCTATTATAGACCCTCCTTTAAAAAACAATCCTGAAATTACTCGTTGGTATACAACAGTAAAATCGTTAGAACCTGATACAAATTATGAATACAGAGTAGGTTCACCTGAGCGAGAAATCTGGAGTAATTGGTATACATTTAAGACAGCACCACCTCAAACCAAGAATTTTTCTTTTATGTATCTGGGTGATGCTCAGGTTGGATGGGAAGAATGGGGAAAACTATTGGCTACGGCAATAGAAAAGAATCCCGAATGTGTCTTTATTTTAATGGCAGGCGACCTCTCAAATCGTGGAAACGAAAGAGATGATTGGGACCTTTTCTTCCATTATGCAGGAGAAATATTTGCAAAATATCCAATAGTCCCGACAATTGGCAATCACGAATACAAATCTACTCCTTTAATGCCTAAAATGTATCTCGATTACTTTGTGCTTCCGCAAAATGGTCCTGAAAATGTGCCCGCAGAATATTGCTATTCTTTCAAGTATTCAAACGCAAAGTTTGTAATTCTGAATGGAAATCATGAGCCAGAACTACAACGACCCTGGTTGGAGCAACAACTTGCCAATAGTGATTCTATCTGGAAATTTCTCATGTTTCATCAACCTATTTACAGTTCTGGCTTACGCAGGGATAATAAACATCTTAGAGACGCATGGTTACCTGTCATTGACCAATATCATGTGGACATAGTTTTTCAAGGTCACGACCATTCTTACTGGAGAACCTATCCACTAAAAAATAATCAGAAAGTCTCCTCACCTTCAGAGGGAACTTATTATGTTATTTCGTTCTCAGGAACAAAAAGTTATGAACAAAAAGAGCCGACAGAAATTATTGAAACTGCCTTTACCAAAATTCCTACTTACCAAATCATAACCATCGAAACTGGAAACAATAATAATAATCGTTTGATTTATCGTTCCTTTGATAAAGATGGAAATATCCGTGATGAGTTTACAATAAATAAAACGGGACAAAATCAACAATCTCTCCAATTTAATATTCAGTGGATAGTAAAACCCGAATTACTTGCCTCAGCCTTTTGATTTCTAACTCTTAAAGTAGTAAACTATTACTATTCTTTTGCTTTCTCGTTTCGAGAAAGTATCCATTTTTTTCAATAGAAGAAGTCTATTTTTCCACAAGAGGTTTATATGCGTAGAAATATTGTTCATGAAGGCGCTCGTAATTTAAGTTACGAAATCAGAGAAATTGTAGCCATTGCAAATAAAGTAAAGGAGTTAGGTCAACCTATTACATGGGAAAACATCGGTGACCCGATTGAAAAGGGCGAGGAAATTGCTCCCTGGATTAAAGAAATTGTTCATGAAACGATTGATGATTCCCGCACCTATGGTTACTGTGATACGGCAGGTGTGCCTGAAACACGCGTTTTTCTTACGGAAATGATTAACCAGCGTAGTGGCGGAACAAAAATCTCACCTAACGATATAATCTTTTTTAATGGAATTGGCGATGCCGTAGCCAAGGTATATGGTTTCTTAAAACGTGAAGCCAGGGTATTGGGTCCTTCCCCAGCATACAGCACCCATTCGTCTGCCGAAGCCGCGCATTCCGGCTATAACCATCTTACATACAAATTAGACCCATACAATAGTTGGATGCCTGACCTTTACGATTTAAGAAACAAGGTCAAGTATAACGATTCTATTGCTGGAATTCTGCTGCTATCTCCTGACAATCCTACAGGAGCCGTTTACCCTCGAAGCGTTCTCGAAGAAATACTAAAAATTGCTCGTGAATATGATTTGTTTGTTATTACAGATGAAATATATAGCCACATTGTTTTCCCTGGCTATCCGAAAATACATTTGAGTCAATGGATTGAAGATGTTCCGGGTATTGCTATGCGTGGAATCAGCAAAGAGTTCCCATGGCCCGGTGCAAGATGTGGCTGGATTGAAGTTCTGAATCGCAAAAAGGATTCTAATTTTTCTGAATATGTGGATAGTCTTCTTGCTGCAAAACGATTAGAGGTGTGTTCCACTACATTTCCACAAATGGTTATTCCCAGAGTTATGGGAGATTCACGGTATCCTGAACATCTTCGTCAGCGTGCCTCAATGTTTAATTCTCGTGCAAATGAACTTATGGACACTTTCCGTGGTTGCCCACATATTGTTTTGAATAGGCCTGGAGGTGCTTTCTATGGAACAATTATGTTTAAAGAGGATGTTCTGAATAGTCATCAGACCTTACCTATTGAAAACAAAAAGGTAAAGGAGTATATAGAAAGCATTGTAGAAAATGCACCCCCAGATAAACGGTTTGTGTATTACCTTATGGGTTCCACAGGGATTGTCGTTGTTCCCCTTAGTGGTTTCCAGTCCAATTATCCTGGCTTCCGTATTACCTTATTAGAAACAGATGATACCAAACGAAATTGGATTATGAAAACCCTTCGCCAATCCGTAGACAATTATGTGAACAGTTAAAACACTATACAAAATCATATAATATTGGCATTGGCGATTTTGAGAATTCCCTGGGTGAGTTTAATCCGTTAATGGCTCAGAGAAATCGAGTATCCAGAGATTATTGATTTGTGATTTGACACAGCGATATACAAAGTTGAGCCAGATGAAGGCTCTATCGAGAATCCAACTGTCTGAGGAAATTACAATCCCTTCTTGACTTACAATTACGGTATCAGGATTATCAACTACCTCTGCATTCCAGGACCATCTGTATTCGTTAGATAAGTCTTTCAACAATTGAGCCAATCTTTTACTATTGGAAATGGGTTTGTCAAGAAACCAACGGACATTAGACGGTTCATAAGCAGAAAGGTTTTCTCCTATCCATTTCAGAGCAGGGAGTGTTTCCTCAACCTTGTGATAAGACCCATGCAAACTTGCCATGTCCCGGATACAACCATCTCTTCCACAGATTAAAATTCCACCTGACAATAGGCTTTCCACCGTAATCAATAAATTATACCCATCAATAAGAAAATTTTTTCCTTTTAATGGCTTATTACCAATCTCACTTTTAAGACGATTGTGTAAAGACAAATCTGAACAGGCGGCTCGTTGGACAGCAACCCTTTGTCGGCTTTTTAATTGGTAATGGTCTCCCACAATTTTTATCGCTGCTTTTTCTGAATAGTTTCGGGTATAAAGATAGGAAAGGTCTACCACTGCTTTTTTTAAGGTCGGCATCTGGTTGGGTATAAATAATCTTTCATCTTCTGGGTTTTTCCCTCTATGCCGTTGTTGCGTCATATTAAATTCTTAATATTTAATTCTCAGGTGCTATTGTATCAGCACTATTATTGTTTAGTGGTTCAATGTCATCTGTAGCAAGCCAAAATTCCTTCCACTCCTGCCTCCAGTCATCTTCTGTTTCTTTAAGATAAGCAATAATGCCACAGTAGACTTCTTCAAATGTAAATTGCAATGGCCGGCTAAAAGTTTCTTTCCATGTGTTATATCTTACAATGCCATAAAAGGTAGATAACTTTTTTAAATGTTTTTCCACTGCGCGAAATGGACTATAGACGCCTGAGATTTTTAAAAATGCCGCTGGTGGCATATTCCCTACATAGTTTAGCCAAAAATCACTTGGTTCCCATAGCGCTGGATTCATTTTTTTCTGCTCATCTTTATCCATAACACATTCTCCATTTATATCTACTTACTATTCAAAGAGGGTTACCGAAGCCTTTTTATAATCCTTTCCATTTCTCTTTCTGTTTCTCTCTGTTCTATTTTTTCTCGTTTATCAATAAGTTTTTTACCACGGCAAAGACCAATTTCTACCTTGACTAAACCATTTTTAAAGTATACTCTCAATGGAATTAAGGTCAAGCCTTTTTCTCTTATTTGTTTACCTAACTGGAAAATTTCGTGTTTATGGAGTAATAGTTTTCTCGGACGATGAGGTTCATGATTCAAAATATTCCCTTGTTCGTAAGGACGTATGTAAGAATTTACAAGAGACAATTCCTCATCTTCATAGTCAACATACGCATCTTGTATTGACATACTTCCTGATGTCCGAAGAGACTTTACTTCTGTCCCTTTTAACGCTATACCTGCTTCATATCGTTCAAGAATCTCATAATCGAAATGAGCCCTGCGATTCTGCACAATGAGTTTTTCTCCACTTTGCCGTGGCATAAAATTAAACCCTTATTGCCATATAATATTAATCACTTTGTAAGCGTGGTCCCCAGGATGGACCCTGACATTCCATATTTAGATTAGGAACGCGTCGTTCTTCTCCTGTCTTCACATTAACAGTCCACAATTCCCAACGACCATTTCTTGTGGAACAAAACATCAAATGACGCGAGTCTGGCGACCAGGTAGGAGATTCGTTATTTCCATAAGAATTTGTTAATCTGCGGGGATTAGAACCATCAACATCCATAATATAAATTTCAAAACCTTCCCCTTTTTGCTCTACAACATAAGCAATCGTTTTCCCATCAGGCGACCAGGCCGGGTCATAAGAATTACCTCCCTGATATGAAATTCGGCGCGGCTCGCTCCCATCTACTCCCATAAGATAAATTTGCGGATTTCCACCTCGGTCACTTACAAACACCATTTTTGAGCCATCTGGAGAGATAGAGGGAGATGTATCTGCATCTTTGTTTTTTGTAATTTTCCTCGGGTCACTTCCATTCATATTGCGGATATAGATTTCCATGTTAGCATCTTTACTTAAAGTCATGGCTAACTGCTTCCCATCGGGAAACCAGGATGGAGACGAGTTTAACCCTACCTCTTTTGATAATGGGGTTACTTTTCCTGTTAAACGGTCAAAAATGTATAAGAAAGAATATCGGTCTTTATATGACAAATAGGCAATTTTAGTCCCATCAGGGGAAATTTTCGGTTTTATGGAGATTGAACCATGTTCTGTAATTTGTTTTAAATTTGCACCGTCGTAATCTGATATGAAAATTTCTTTGTTTTTACCCTTAATTCCAGCAAAACAGATTTGACTTGTCCCTACACCCGGAATACCATCAACATAACCAATAACCTCTTCGGAAAAACGGTGCGAAGCTAAACGAGCATTAGAAACATCAACACGAACTTCTTTCCCAACGACTTGATTGTTCGAAGCAAGGTCCAATAATCGAAATTGACATAGATATTTTCCACCCTCTTTCTTAACCAATCCATACAATAAAAATTCGGCTTTCGTAGTGCGCCATGCTTCAAAATTTAAGGTCGCTATATCTTTGTCTAAGGCAATAAAACCAGTAGGATATAATTCTCTCGGCAATATAAGGAAAAGACCTGAAAATTCTAAATCAAAAGCCATAACCTGGGATAACTCTACTGCAACGCCACTTAAATCCGGAGTATCAGGACAAAAAGGAGGAATTGCTATTAAAATTCTTCTATCTACTCCTCGAACAGATTGGATTCGGATGGCATCTTGTGCATTTGCGACAGGAAAGATTGTTATGAACAAAGAGAAAAGCAATAGCATATAAATAAAAAATCTTTTTTGCATTTTAATACTCCTCATTAAATTAATCCGTTATTAATTGAAAGATATTATAATCTAAACTTAATAGGGATTACATAAATACCCCTTTGAAAAACGGTCTTTTTTCTGTTTACTGCAAAGAAAAAGAATAAACTATTAACTGTTCATCCTTGTCAAAACTATCAGGAAAACGAGGGAAGGGAGCAGCAAGCAATATCGCCTGTACCCCCGATTCTGCCAGGACAGGGTCACTTGCCTCTTTTGTAACTTCTGGTTGGTCTATTAATTCCCCATTCCTATTTATCCAAAAAGAAACTTCAGCAACATTGTTTTCATTATCAATTTTAATTCCACTCGGAACGACCCAGACATCTTCAATTTTCCTCTGAACCTGCCTTGCCCACCATTCTAATTCCGGTGGCAAAAGGTTAGCGACTTGTGCCTTGGGTCCCGTAGAAGGAGTAACAGTTTGCGGTTCCTGAACAGGGTCCTGTTTCGTCGGAGGCGGAGATGATTCTTTTTTAGGTTCAGGAGGTTTTGGCTGTGGCTTTGGCTGTGGCTTTGGCGATTCTGGCTTTTTTTCTGGTTGTTTTTTCTCCTGTTTTGGTTTAGGCTCGGGTTTGGGCGACTCTACCTTAGGCTCGGGTTTCTGAGGTTCGGGCTTAGGGGGTTCTACCTTTGGTTCGGGTTTAGGGGGTTCAGGCTTAGGCGGCTCCGGTTTGGGTGGTTCTGGTTTGGGTGGTTCTGGCTTCGGTGGTTCTGGCTTCTGGGACTTTGGTGGAGTCACTTGAGCCGTCGAATCATTAGTCACAGAACTATCCAATGACACCTGAAAAACAAGTGGAATGGGTTCTGGTGAATGAATCTTGTAAAAATAAAATGGAAGAAAAATAACTATATGTAGAAGTATTGAAAAGAAAAAGGCTTTTCTTATTCTTTTCGAATCTTCATTCTTCTTCCAATATTCTTGATATATCCATTGCATTTTTATTATTACTTTCCCTCTTTGAAGTCATTATAATACCATAATAGGTCTTTTTATTTGTTCCCTTACTATTTATTTATATTATTACGAATAAAAAAGTTCTAATATTATTTGACAAGATTTATATAGAGAAAAGGCTTTATTTATAAACGCATATCAACCATAAAAAGATAAAAATGATTAGCAACAAAATAAACATCAGCCAGGATAAAGAACAGAAAACATCTATCTTTTATTTGTGTACTTTTATTTCTTTCCTCTTACTCAATTTTTTTGTTATGCTTATAGCCTATTCAATAGGCATTGAACCTATTTACAGACATATTACTCCTTTCTATGCTCTCTGGAAGCCTATACACCTTTCATGCTTCTCCTCCTTACAATTACCTTTCTTTATATTAGTAAGCACAATTTTAATATACTACACTAACAAATTATCTTACAAAACTCTGATAATCTCTATATTATCTGTTTTATATATTCTTTTCTATTTCCTTCATACAAAAGATTTTTCTATACAGTTTATATATGAACTTATTATATTTTTAACTACAATTTCTTGCCTTCCTTACTTAACGAATATATGCTTTAACAAAAAGATAGAAAGAACTAAAAGCATCTTGATTCTACTTATAGGGATATACCTATTTTACATTTTTCTGTCATTTGAAGTAGCCACAATTCGAGGTGGAATAGATGCTATCTCCCAACCTTATCAACGGGCAAAATATGAATACATTGGTGATATTGGCATTACTAAAAGTATTTATGAACTGTTCAACCGTTACCATGAAATTCAGTCTTACCTATCTCTACATGCGAGACTGGCTCCGCCGGGACCGTTATCCTTGCTCTGGCTATCTTCCTATTTCGTTGGAAAATCACCATTTTCTCTCTCCATTTTTACAGTATTGTTTGGGGGGTTAGCCATTTTTCCCCTGTTCTTGTGGATTAAAGAATTATCGAACCACCAGACTAAAACAGCCATCGAAGGGACATTTTTATATACCCTTATCCCATCATTAGTTTTGTTCTGTGCCACTTCCACTGAAATTTTGTATATGCCTTTTCTCTTTCTGTCCTTATGGAGTTTTGAAAAATCATTAAACAGCCATTCCCTTTTTTCTATATTTTTTGCAGGGATTCTGTTTGCAATCCTATCCCTTTTTAAGTTTACTTTATTATCCATTGGAATTTATTTTGTTTTTCGTGGACTTTTATTTTTGTATGAACGGCGAATGACTTTTTTAAGACTATTTCTATTATCTTTATCCATGTTAATAGGCTTCTTCCTTTTCTATTTTATCCTTTGCTTTTTTACAGACTACAAACCCATACAGGTATTTTTCCAGGCAAGAAAAATGTTCGATGAAGATATGATGGCATTGCAATCCATTGCACCTCGATATTCCTTAGGGTGGTTTAAACTCTTTACCCCCTGGTCATGGATTTATTTTACAGGGATTCCTATATTTTTTGGTTTTCTAGTTCAAATAAAAACAACAAAAAAACATGACTTGTTGGAATATTTTTTATTCTTTGCGACCTTGCTTGTATTAGATATTGCATATATTGCACCTGGTGAAGGGGAACGTTCTGCTCTATATATCTTCCCATTTTTTCTAATACCTGCCCTTCGTTACTGGGAAACCAAATCAAAGGATAACCCAAACCTTATGATAATCGTCTCAACCTTCCTAATCTTTCAAACCGTGCTAACAGAATCCCTCTTTTATACCTACTGGTAGTTTATTTTATGTTAGCAATTTTTATAATTTTTTCGGGCGGAATTATTTCTACATATACAGTATCGTCGTTGTCTGATAAATCTAAACAATGGATTTTATGTTTTCCTGGGGTAAAGTTCCACTGTAATAGATTTTCGGCAGAACTTTCACCTAAAAATCGGTCGTCCACATACCAATAGATTGTTTGTATATTGTCTCTTGAACTTTGGAGTTGTAGAGTATTTTGAGTCGTATTGGAACTGTAAACAAATTTTGAGCCGTCTGCTGGAGTTAGTATTTTTAAATTTACTTTTGCTTCAATAGCCTCTCCTCCTCTATTCGGGACAAACCCTATTCGTGATAAATCCCAGCCTTTACTTTGCGAAGGAAACCGCTCACGAACCTGTCCTGATTGTATATTGTAATAATGCACATCGCATACCCGGGACAACGGGACATTGGAGGAAACATAAACCTGTTTTTTAAATTTGCAATATGGGTTTGCAGGCAGCCCGCTCAAACTACAGACCTGTATAGGTTTTACATCCTTTGTCGGAAAATCAGGAAATTCACTTCCTTTCTTTTGAGGTAATGAGCGGAATATTTCGCATGCAGTAGGGTATGCGGTTAAAGCACCTACTAACTTGGGACTTCCCTTAAACTGTGGGTTACCCATCCATACGCCGACAAGGTAGTGTTTGTTGAACACAAATGCCCAGGAATCTCTCCGTCCTGAGGAAGTGCCTGTTTTCCAACATATTCTAACGGGTTCCCGCGACAGACGAGCAGAGTCACGAGCAACTTCGCCCGTCAACATGCCTTCCATCATTTGATATAAAATTAAGGTTGCACCGTGGTCTAATACCTGAACACTTTGTTCGTCTTGTCCCTCTTTCAAAATCTTTAACGGTTTGAACTGTCCTTCATTTGCTAAACAGGCATAAGCATTCATCATTTCTTCCATGCTCACTTCACAATTTCCCAAAACAAAGCCTAAACCTGGCTCCTTGACTTTCTGAATATATTTGTCGAAATTAAGTCCACATTTTTTCAACTCACCTGCAAACGAACCTGTCCCCACCCTCTGCAAGAGAAGAACTGCCGGGATATTTAGTGAATAGCGTAATGCAGTTGTAGCATCAATAAATCCATGAAAAACCTCATCAAAATTTTTTGGAGAATAACTGCCTGTATCAAAATCCGAATCCAACAGTGTTTCCTCTGGAAATAAAAGTCCCTTTTCCATAGCGAAACAATATAGAAAAGGCTTTAATGCAGAGCCGGGAGAACGAGGCACACTACAGAAATCCAGATAACTGACAGGAGTCCTTGAATCTTGTGATATACCTCCAACTCGTGCCAGAATCTCTCCTGTGGAAACATCAACAACCATTGCTGACGCAATAGTAACCTCTGGCGTCCACTGCTGGACTTTTTGTTTTAATATTTCTTCTGCCTGACACTGAATATCATATCCCAGACAGGTGTGAACCGTTCTCTTTTCATTTAGTAAGTGTTCCTCTTTTTCTGCCCAGTGCTGGCAATGATTGGGAAAGGGATAAAAGTCAACCTGTATTCTTGATTTTATCCCGTTTGCATACTGCTCCCCAGAAATATAACCTTCCTTATTCATTCTTCGCAAAACATATCTCATCTTTTTTAGGCTTCGAGATAAGTTTTTATCAGGGCGATATATTTCGGGCGACTGCGGAATGCCTGCAAGCATAGCACTTTCACTCAAACTCAGATTCTCAGTGGTTTTGCCAAAATATCGCCAGGCTGCGGATTCTACGCCAACCAGATTTCCACCGTAAGACACATTGTTTAAATATGCTTGCAGTATTTCCCGCTTTGTGGTGTATCTTTCAAGTCGAATAGCCTGAACTGACTGCAAAAACTTGAAATGTAACTTTTCCAATATAGAATCAGGCACAGTATAACCGTTCTGACGGTAATATTGTTTTACCACTTGCATTGTTATAGTTGACGCACCTGATATTGCCCGTGTCGCATGAATGTTTTGAATAATGGCACGACCTATCGCAAGTAAATCTACTCCATGATGTTGCCAGAATCGTTTGTCTTCAAGGGCTACGGTAGCATGGATTAAATGTTGCGAAACACTATTGATATGGACAGGCAAGCACCATTGTTCTTTTTCATTTAATCCTGCCCATAGAGTTCTACCTTCTCTTGAAATGACCTGTGGCGAATATGAACTTATTAAAAAATCACAGGGATTTTCAGGACATATATTCCACACCCAAATAGGATAAAAAGTGGCTATAAGTATTAATGTTATTCCAAGAAACAATATAAATCTTTTTACAATATGGTTCAGCAAATTTCTGTCCATATCACATTTATTTAACTTCAATTTGTCCCGTTGCTAAACGAGCAAAAGTTTCTGGTTTATACATATCCTCAATCCTTGCCCCTGGAAATTCAAAACTGCCACGAGTAATTGCCCGAACCATAGTAGCGTAAATATAATTTTTAGAAGATTGTAATTGAGGATACGCTACAATAAGTTTGTCATCTCTTATTTCTACATGTTCAGGGTCAATAATGCTTGCTGAATTAATATACTGTT
Source organism: uncultured Nitrospirales bacterium (assembly GCA_964549105.1). Lineage (GTDB taxonomy): Bacteria > Hydrogenedentota > Hydrogenedentia > Hydrogenedentales > Hydrogenedentaceae > Hydrogenedens. The sequence goes on along the minus strand of CAZJTZ010000013.1, from coordinate 56,076 downwards.
TTGGGATAAGTTCACTCATCTGCTCTTGTTTTAGTCTTGGATTTTCAATCTCAAATCCTGCGGGTAATAACTGGGTTAGAATTAAACTATCTACATCGTACTTAGGTTGAACTCTAAATAGGAGCAAATAGGTATTTCCCTGTTTAAATGGAGTTATAGTTTCCTGTTTATCTTTACAATCAAAAACGAATCGTTCAAGGTTCAGATTATTCGATTCCGCATTTTTAGGTGGATTTTTTGACACACCTCGAATACACCAAAAAGCATATACAGGGGTAGTACCTGTGTTGTGAATATCAATCTGTGTCTTTCCCTGTTTCTTATTCTTGAATATCTTTGTTCCTTGAACGAGTTGTTCAATGCCGTCTAACTTTATCTGTGCTGTACATTCCTGCGATTGAATATTTAACTTTTTGAAACTCATATCCAGTGCCATAAGAACCATCCCCAAATCATAAGTGGTAAAACCTAAATGCTTTGTTAAATATTCAATTAGTGGCTTTTGTATTTCCAACATATTCTCGGGTGTTGCGTCAGATATAACTCTGGAAATAAGTTGTAGGGCTAACATTCGGACACTATTGGAACTAAATTTCCATAATTTGCGAGAAGACTCTTCTCCCGTTTCCCATTTAAGTTGTTCAACATGTTTCTTTATCTCTGCTGATGGCATTCCGCAAATATTTGCGCCGAGGAGTAATAACACTCTTAAATCACGGGGATTGTCTGCTTTCAAGTAATTATTCAGTCGTTCACACGCAACGGGGTCTCCATCCAGAGCCAGTATAAGTGTGGCAAAAGCCTTTATCTCAGGATTTGAAAGGGATTCATCACCTCCTCCAACTAAAATTAAATCTTTTAGGAAAGCGATTAACCGTTGATAAGGTTTTTCTGGTATAGGAAGCCCCTTATCACGATTAATCATGGCAAGTAGGAATCCAGCATGTAGCGATGTTCTTATATCTGAATTAGAGGAATAAGGCCAGAGGGAAAGACCTCCATTCCCTTGCTGATGTGAGAAGATATCGTTTAGCATTGTCATCAAAAGTTTGTCATAATCCGATGGCGAAATCACATCAGACATAGAATCCTTCAAAAAATTGCGGAATAGGTATAAGGCATAAAGTCGCGACGCTTTCTGCTCACAGCAGGTATAATTATATTCCCATAGCCACCGTAGAGCAGGTTCTGCTTGAAGGAAAGGACTGCCACTGATTTTTATCTCTGTCGCTAATAAATTGTCCTCAACAAAATCAGATGTATCTAAATTTAATGTTTCTCCTGCGGGCACGATTAAAGTAGTTGCTCTTTGCTCGTATATGGATGGAATTCTAACAGGTATAGGTGTTTGTTCCGAAAATTGGTCGACTATATCCCCTGTTTTATTTGTAATATTATACTGCCACTGTAACTGGGCATTGTTTGCCCCTGAGAGGCAAACAATATTTATGTCTGGCGAAATTCCTAAACCTTTTGGAGGTGATTCCCATTGCAGGGTCACTGGCTGGATACTAATAGATTCATTTGGAGTTAAGGTCAACTTTACATCCAGCGGGTTCTCCTGTGAGTTCAAACTTCGTGCAAATATGATGGCATTGTCCTGAGGTCGTAAGAAACGGGGAAGTTGGGTCTGGATAACACATGGTCTTCTCACCAACATTTTACTTTCTGTGGAGCCAAATAATTCCTTGTTCGCACCAACCGCAACTATCCTCAATGTTCCATTAAATTCAGGCAAATTAAAAGCAACCTTTGCGAACCCCTGTTCATCTGTTTTTATAACCCCTGACCATAAAGCCACAGGTTTTATCCATGATTCACCAATTTCTGGCTTGCCTGCTGATAATTGGCGGGCTATCATATCTCCACTCGGCGAAGATGGGTCATAGTCATACGCAACATGGTCGTAATAATGCACCCTCCAGATAGGAGAATAGCGTGGTCTGCCGAACCATGTATACGGGTCGGGTAAAGTATAACCAAGAATCGCATGTATGCCTTCGTCTACGGCTGCAATAGTCAATTCCGCAGAGATAGGCTTACCATCAAAAGTTGTGGTCTGAACATTCAATTCAGTCGTATTTTGCGGTTCTATTTCCTCTGGAATTTTTGTGAAAACAATGTTTAACTTTTGTTGAGGTTTTTCTATCTCTACCTTTGCATAAGAAAAGGTAGAGTAGGGACTAATCATATCTTCCTTTGCAGGAACATGAATTGCTGAAACTCCGACCCAGACATTAGGGAAATATTTTTCCTCGATATTAAGTGAAAAAGCACCTTTCCCGGACACAATATCAAACACCTGTGCATCCCAAACCCTGTCCCCCTGAATCACAGCAACGGCTTTCCCATCGAACGGAACCTCTACCGACACTGGAACAGACTCTCCTACCTGCCATTTTTTGTCTTCAATATGTATCTTAACTAATTCGGGAGGTCCTTCCTCTAAATGTAGAATCTTTTGAGGAACACAATAGAAAGACATATCAGAGAAAGTTTTACCTCCGGTTCTCTGAACACGCACTCTATATGTTTGATAAAAAGGAGGAATACTAAATTGAGCAGTTGCCATGCCGTCTTTTGTAGTAACCTTTTGCTGTTCAATAATCGTAAAGACTCGTCTCCATTGCGGGATTGTCCCACCTGAATTTCGTGGATAGAGACGATTTGCAAAACTCCAATCGGCTCTCTCTAAAAATACATCTACTTCGCTATCTGGGGCAGGATTAAAATCTTTACCAACCAGTGCTACCGCAACTTGCAATTTATCCTCTATCTTCTCAACGCCCAATCCACAAATAATCTCTTCGGGATAGCCTTTAATCTTCTTCACCGCAGAAACAGCCCTTCCTCCAACTTCTGAAACCTCTCCTATAACTGCAATTTCTATAGGTTTGTTTATAGTACCCGGTGGGCTAAAATCAAACGAAAACTCTGATTTGCCTTCTGAATCTGTATTTTTAGTCCCTAAATCCATAACCACAGTTTTAAAAAATTCATTATTTCCGAATTGATAGCCTTTCCACTTCTCATTTTCAAAAGTAGTAGGTGTGATTATAAGTTTTGCCTTACAAGGTAAATTACTTGCAGGTGGACCGACATAATACTGTGATGAAAGTTCAAACTTTTGTTCTGTCCCGACAATCCAGAAATCATCAGGAACGGTTAATTCTACCTTTATTCTGTCAGGAACAAAGTCCTCAACATGAACAGGTATGGAGCCACAGATTTGCTCGCCTCCGGGGACATACAAACCCAGGGTATAGGTCCCTGTCAGATATGTAGTCTCCGTTGCAATATCTTCACCACCTGTCCCCCATTCAGATAAACTCACTACCTTGCGTTGGACTACTTTATTCTGAGGATTTACGAACCGTAATTCCAGAGGTGCATTTATGACTTCTGAACCGTAATTGCTACGCACAATCCAGCGTGAATGTATCAATTCGCCGGGACGGTATAAATTCCTATCTGTATAGATAAACGCATCATATTTATTCCTGTCGTAATTCTCGTATTTTTCAAGGTCTTTCAATGTGGGTAAGGGTTTTGGGGTTAAGAATACAAAGGTAAAATCATTTCTCGTTTTGATTGTAATTAATCTTGGCTTTTCTGCATCTTGATTATCCAGCAGGAATTTAAAAATCCCGTTATTATCCGTAGTCCCTTCGGCTACTTTGTCGTTTTTGATTGAATAGGCTGACACCACTGCACCTGCCTGTGGAGATAAATCTATTAAATCATGGACAAATCCAACTAAACTCGTGTTATCCCAATGAGAAACTACACCTAACCTGGTCCACAATATATATCGGATTGAACTTCTTGTGCCATTTATATCTGCATATAAACGATTCTCATTTTGAGAAGGGTCAAAATTATAATTGTAATAATCATATTCATATTCTTCATACCCTCCACTTTCTTTATTATTTGTCCCCCGAATTTCCCAATTTGCACGCAATTTCCCCGGGTCTTTTTCATCAGACAAACATAAGGTAAATATGCCCTTAGAATAATTAGCCAGATGCTGGGTCAAATCCACATCCATATAACTTGTATTGTCAGCGCTATTGGGAAATTCAATCGGGATAGCAGTGATATATCTTGTGGTCTTCTCATTAATCTCAAAAGGAACATTATTGCTTGAAGTGTTTCCCAACCATACAGGAAGGTTTTCTGTGATAACTTGATATACATGTAAATACCCTTTGGAAACATTCCGACTCCCTACCCGAATAAAATTTTTCTCATGAAAAGGAATGATGTAGAACTTGTCTTTATTATCAAAATCGAGCGTCTTAAATTCAGGGAGTTCCCGCATTGTATATACATAATCATTCTCTAAAATTTTATATGTAAGACCGCTAAACGATGTCATCTCCATACCCCATTTCAAACCTGCTTTCCACTTCAAAATATACTTTATGCCTGTTTTCCAGTTGCCCTTGATTTCTAATTCATACTCATTTGTTTTTTGAATAGAGAGATTATCTACCGGAGGGATTATTTCAAGATAGTTGATTGCAGTTTCTTCTTCAATTTTTGGCATAGATAAACTATAAGAAACGCCATCCAGCCCTTTATTCCGCCAATAAGCATAATCCACTTTAAATTCTTTTGACGAAGCCGAAGATGACCAACTATATTCGGTAGGGAGGATGGAAAAATCTTCTGACCATGTATTTTTCATTACCACCAGCATTATATATACATTATCCAGAGTGTTTAAGTCATGGACATACAGTGCCCATGATTTAGATACCTTCTTTTCTATCAAGTCAGAATTAGTCGGTGGATTATTTATAGCCATTTCATTAACTTTGCCCCAATCCAGAGGTGCTGCAGTAAATGAACATTTATGGGCATCTGAAGAAAATATTTGAATATGACTATAAATGACATCACTCGCTACGGGTCGTGAAAATGCAATTTCTACCCTTGAATAATCTGCTCTTTTACATTCCAACACGGATAATGATTCCTGCAATGGAAATTCAAAATATGCTGCCTGCCCCTTGTATCTTTTCTCACTATTTATGTAGCCTGGTTTCAAAATAAGTTTATATGGTTCGGTTTCTACCCTTTTTATTCGAATTAGCACAAGGTCACTTGGCTCATTTGTTTCGTCTAACTCAAACTCTACATTTGAATCGTTCTGATTTGTTATAGAAATGAATGGTTTTATTTCCTGTGGTAAAACAGGGAAACTGAATCTAAGTGAAAAGACAATCATACTGTCATTCACATCTTGAAACTGTCCTTCTAATACCTTTAAGCCGACCGTAGGGATACGATAACATTGCTTCTGTGTGTCTATCAAAATACCATCTTCGGATTGCAACTGTGGATGGACACAAAACTCTATCTCGTTGATATTCTCTGGCACAGGTTCTAATAGATTGAACACAAGCGTATTTTCTATACAATCCGTAATACCTTTCAAAGGCGGATTTGTCTTTATATAATCTACAACAGGCACTTCGGAAGGAAAATGGATTTTCTTATCAAAAACCAGCATAAACTTCTTTTCTATCGGCTCACCTGCCAGCGGATACTGAGCTATTGGAACTAATGAAACAGGTCGTTTATTCGCAGAAGGTAGTGAAGAAACTGATGCGTTTTTAGTTGTGTCTACCGTTTTCTCTGTATCACCCCCACTACAAGAGACTCCTATTATACAAATAGCAAGCGAAATAACTATTGATAGAAACCGCCCCTTCTTCATACCTTTCCCTCCTCAATTATGGTTAATTATTAAATTGACAAGAGAACACCTGGACACCTCTACGCATTTGCTCTAATGTGGATACAATCTCCATCTTTAACAAGGTAATCTCTTCCTTCCATTCTCAAAGCACCGGCATTTTTGGCTCCTGCATCTCCACCATAAGCCAGATAATCCTTAACAGATATTACTTCTGCACAAATAAAATGCTTTTCAAAATCGGTATGTATCATACCTGCAGCCTTTACAATGGAAGTCCCTTCTTTTACTGCCCAGGCATGAACTTCCTGCGGTGGTGATACGGTATAGAAAGTTACCAGATTTAATAAACGATAACCTGCATGAACAACCTGTTCCAAAGCCGATTCCATGGCTCCGTCCATAGCCAAAAATTCTTTCCTCTCCTCTTCGCTCATGTCCGCCAGTTCCATTTCTAACTGGGCACATACCTTTACCACTTCTGTTTCTTCTTTCTCTGCTAATTTGCGGACTTCGCTTAAAACAGGCGGGTCATGTTCTAATCCTTTTTCATCAACATTTGCCACATAAATCACTTTTTTCCCTGTGGTAAATCGCATCTCCTCATTTAATTCCTGAAACAATTCAGTATCCTTCTCTGGAAAAGTCCTCGCAGGCAGTCCCTTCTCAAAATGCTCTTTTAACCGCCCACATAATTCCAATAAGGGTAGAAGTTTTCTATCACCCTTTGCCAACCGCTGCACTTTTTCAATCTTCCGTTCTAATTGCTGCAAATCTGCAAAAATTAATTCAATATTAATTACATCAATATCTGCAAGAGGGTCAATTTTTCCGCTTACATGCACAACATTTTCATCCTCAAAGCAACGAACGATATGGAGTAAAGCATCTGTTTCGCGGATATTTGCCAAAAATTGATTTCCAAGCCCTTCCCCATTATGCGACCCTTTTACCAATCCGGCTATGTCCACAAATTCAATAGTAGCATAGATTGTTTGTTTAGACTGAAATGCTGATGACAATTGTTCCAGATTTGCGTCTGGCACTTTAACAATTGCATGATTGGGCTCAATCGTGCAGAAAGGATAATTTGCCACCTGAGCATGACTACTTTGCGTCATAGCGTTAAACAAAGTGCTTTTACCTACATTTGGCAATCCCACGATACCAACAGAAAATCCCACTCTATATCCTCCTTAAAACAGTTTTTTCAATATCATACCACTTTACCCGAGATAAATAAATTTTCTTTTTACTTCCAATTGCATTTTCTAATAGAATAGAAATACATAATAACATTAATAAATCACCATCTATTTTTCTTGAATATAGAAATATCCAATAATAAATAAGAACATATAAAAAAGGTATTGAAAGTAGTTCCGACAAAACTATCTAAAAAGAAAGCGCCCCGACCGCGAATCGAACGCGGGTTTAATCCTTAGGAGGGACTCGTTCTATCCACTGAACTATCGGGGCACAATTACTGAAATTATATAAAAAAATGTAACCCCATCTCATCATGACAACAGAATTTTTCATTACACTTAATCTGTTCGAGTTGGTGAAATTTGTTTAGAACTATTATAACAACATAATATTTAATTTCTATTCACCAATCACAGTAATAACTATCTCCCTTTGACGAGGTTTTATATCACACTCCATGTGAAATATTTGCTGCCATGTTCCAAGGATAAGTTTACCATCCTTAAACGGCACAATAATCCCAGGACCCATCAAAGTAGCCTGCAAATGGGAATGCCCATTCCCATCATGCCAGGTCTGTTCATGTGCATAATGTCTACCTGGTGGAAACAGTTTTGATAATTGTTCTGGTAAATCCTTTATTAATCCCGGTTCAAATTCAATAGTTCCGATACAAGCAGTGCTTCCTACATTGAATATATTTATAACGCCCGATGTAAGTCCTGATTCTTCTAATATTGTCTGAACTCGTGGTGTCAAATTTGTAAGTTCTCCATATTTATTTGTAGTAATTGAAAATTCTTTTTGAAAAATCATTTATTGTCCCCTTTTTGCATTTTTTACTAAAAAAATTAATTTTATTCGTTATATAATATAACATAGTTATAAAAATTTAATAGAACCCTTTGATAGAGAAAAGAAATGGAAACTGCAGAACAATTGTTAAAAGAGACATATTCAAGACCTGCAAACAAAGAATTGTATGATATTCTGGAAAATGGCAAGGTGTGCTGTCACTCCTGTGGCCATCAATGTATAATTTCACAAGGGAAAACAGGGACCTGTAAATTAAGGTTTAACAAAGAGGGTATTTTATACGCACCTCATGGTTATGCAGCAGGGCTGGCGATTGACCCTATTGAGAAAAAGCCTTTCTTCCATGTTCTACCTGGCAGAACGGCTTTGTCTTTTGGTATGTTGGGTTGCAACTTTCATTGTCCCTTCTGTCAAAATTGGTTAAGCAGTCAAACACTTCGTGACCCCAATTCTCTGGTTCGGTTCGAGCCTGTTTCTCCCAATACCCTATTAGACCTTGCGTTAAAACATCATTGCCCTGTTATGGTCAGCACCTACAATGAGCCTTTAATCACAAGCGATTGGGCTTTTGAAATTTTTTCATTGGCAAAGGAAAAGGGCATTATTTGTGGCTATGTAAGTAATGGGCATGCGTCGGAAAAGGTATTGAAATTTTTGAGACCAGTCATGCAACTATTTAAAGTAGACTTAAAAACTTTTCAACAAAAAAACTACGATAAGTTAGGGGGAAAACTTTCGGTTGTTTGTAAAACAATAGAACAACTTATGGAACTTAATTATTGGGTTGAAATTGTTACTCTGCTTGTTCCGGGTTTTAATGACACTGACGAGGAACTCCGCGAATTGACTAAATTTATTGCAAAAATCAGTCCTGATATTCCCTGGCATGTTACAGGTTTTTACCCAAATTATAAAATGAATAATTCTTTTCCGACGGCACCTCACCAATTAGAAAAGGCTTATAAAATTGCGAAAGATGCTGGCTTACATTTTGTCTATGCAGGAAATCGTCCCGGTTCTGTAGAAACAATGGAGAATACATACTGCCCCCATTGCTCAGAACTACTTATTGAACGAACAGGCTTTACCGTATGGACAAATAAAATAAGTGAAGGCCGCTGTACTTACTGTAACACCAAGATACCCGGGGTCTGGGACATCAACTTAACCGATTAGTAACTGTCTAACTGATATGTTTCGGTCCTGACTTAACCTTTGAACGGAATGCGTCCTCCTTTTCCTGAACTATTCGGTCCGCTATATTCAAAACTTTATCTCGCATCCAATAGACTGTTTCGCTATCATCACGATAATCCGCAGGACCATAAGCGTCAATTCGTTCTGACTCTATAAGGCTAATCACCTGTAAAAACTTTTCCTTATCTCCCTTCGGATAAACAGCATAGGTAAGCCCACCATGTTTTCTCACTACTGAAAAGCAAGGGATATCGCTTGGACCATCTCCAACATAAATCATGTTTTTGAATGGCACACGCCTTGCATCTTCGGGGATGGAATCATTCACACTAATCCCCTTTAACATATTTACTCCTTTATTGATTTCAAATAGTGCTCGCGTTTTTGTGGTATGGTCAATAATATAACCTACCTGACTGATTGGACCTGACCTGGGTATTTTTGAAAAATCTTCATCTGGACCCGCAGGAACCTCAATAAATTCCGAAGCCCATACCCCAGAAATATATGGTGCAATTTTTGAGCCCCGTATCATCTCAGTAAGTCCACTACTTACTATATAGTGTTCTATTTTTAAGTCATTTTCGACATAAGGTGATTTCTCTAACCACTGCTGAACATCTAAGAAAAACTCTGGTAGTCCCGGATAAAATTCTATCTTTTCCCCTAATTCTCTCAACTTCTGGTTCGTTAAATCCGGAAATTTACCTGCCTGCACATAGGAGATAATATGCCAGAGATATGCCGTTTCTTCAGACACTCGAACCCCTGCCTTTTTGTAATATTCGGGTAAAGCATTCACTTCTTTCCAGAATTTCTTTTCATCCACATCATAAGCGGCAAAAAGAGGTTCTTGCATATTTCTCGGTGTTAATGTAAAATCAAAATCCCAGACTATTGCAATTACATTCTGCGAGGAAGGTGAAGCACCGCTTGTTTCAAGTCCCGTCAATTTGAGACTCCTTTATATTTCTATTTTTTCTTTTTATCCTTTTTGTCTTGCGACTGATTGATTTCAACAACCTTTTCATAGTTTGGAGGAACCAGTTTTATAAAAGCCAATTCCAGAGGTTGAAACAATTTAGGAAACTCAACATCCTCCGCATGGACTAAGTCAAATCCATTTTGCAAATAACCTGTAAGGCGGCACAAGACAGGTTCTTTTCGCAAATTAAGTAAATATAAATATCCTCCTCCGTCTGGTGAGGAAACAAATCTTGACTTTACCCCTTCAAGAGGGTACCCTACTTTATTTACAGGTCTGGGAATAGGTGTCAATGCCTTATTTGAAAGTATAGCATCCATCCCATGTAAATATTCAGTAGGAAGGTTCATACCTCGAACTAACACTGTATTACTGGTGGGTTGAACTACATCTCTACGCGAAATACCTTTAGGGTCGTAAGGAATTTGTGTACCTACCCTGATTACATAATTCCCTGCACGAATAAAATCTGTAATTTTATTGAACACATCACTCTCCAGAGACAAGGTCTGAGGCATAATAAGAACCTTTGTATCTTGTAATGCCCCTTCTTCTATTTCCATTTCTGTTGCAAAAGACACATCGTAACCAGCAAAGGAACTACCCTCATAAGCAAGTTTTGCAGATTTCAAATGAGGTGCTCCACCATCCAGAATCTTAGAAGAATCGCTAAACAAAATTTGAACCATTGGTTTAGAGGACTGAAATTGTCTTAACTCAGAATTTATCTGAGAAAACAAACTGTTGGTATCTGATATTGCTTTCCATACAGGCACATTATCCCTTAAATCTCCTGTAATATTTAAGGCAACAATTTGAGCACCGGATAATGCCATTTCCCATAAAAAACTTTGTGTATGATTATATTTATCCAGACTTGTCATACCTTCCTTATACTGTAAGTCAGCACGGGTAATTACAATTGGTTTTCCTTCTGCAATGGAACGCATCCACACTACATCTACTACCGGGTCGGGATAACCTTGAACATATATATCGTCCTCTGAATTAAACACGGCATCCATAGATACAAAATCGAGAAGAGGAACAATTTCCTCACGATTAGGTGTAAATTTTGTTTCGTCCAATTCAAATACACTTGAAGCAAAAGACACCGAGATGGGATAGGGATTATCGCGAGACGAACGAACCCGTTCAAATACCCCTTTTAGGGCACCTGTTATCATATTTCGATGAAAATTCTGCCAGTCATATTGGTATGCACGACGGTTCTGATAACTCCAATCTGGTGCCAATTCATCCCAGATAGTTATTTCATCATAACTTGCTAAATGTGCATGCCATATCTGATTCAAGGTTTGCCTGTCGGGATAATTTGTTTTTACCCATTCAATAAAAGATTGACGGATTACATCGCCATCAAACTTAAATTTGGGATGGGTTAGTAAACTCGTTCCCAAATAATATGAACTACTTCCATAACGGTTTATTATTTTTTCATATCCCTTTTGGATTAAATCCAGAACTGCTATTTGTGATAAATTTACAAAACCTTCCTTATCAACTTCGGGATACTTATCGTATAACCAGGTAGGAATTTGTTCTTGAACTAATTGCATTAACACATATACCTCGTTCTGAAACAAAGTATCTATCATTTCCACAATATCTTGTGGAAATGATTCATCTAGCACTTCTGACGGCATCAATTTTTCTAATGTTATTGGAAATACTACCACAGGAATAGAGTAACTTATAACCATTTTTACTTTATCCATAGTAGGCTCATCTATATATATACCCACTAAATTTACTGGCTTTCCTTCTGAAACTATACCCTCCGAAGTGATTGCTACGGACTTTGGTGTTTGAAAAGTTAGATTGCTCTCTGAACCCAACTTTTTTAAAAATGCAACCTTTAATGTTGAAACCTGCTCTTCCAAAATATTCAAAGTGTTAGATAGGTTTTCCCATTCTTTAAGAGAAAATTCGTTTTGGGCTTGTTCTAATAATTTTTTAACCAGAGTTGCCTCAATAATATTTTTCGTACGGCTACTCTCTGTAGAACCTAAAATATTGTTAATTTCCGTTGATAGCAAATTTAAATGTTCTTCTAATCCTATAGACGATATTTTCTCCATCTTAAACTCAATAACCGATGGCTTTTCCTCTTTTGTATACTTTACCTGGATAGTTCCAAGATAAACACCGTCTTTCAGTTCTTGCGAAGGGACTAAAAAAAGACTGCGATTGAACCCCTTTGCCAATGAAATCTCTTGGCTTGTATTTATTGCCAATATATTCCCTTTATCATTCTTATCTAAAATATCAAGAGAAACCACAACATAAGAATAACCGTGTTTTGCATCCATTTCACAAACAAGAGGAATAAATTTGCTTCCATCCTTCTCTACCATGTTGTCAAAATGAATATCTATAGATACATTCTTACCCGGAATAGGACTCTTACTTAACATCCTCATTGAGGAATATTCAATATTTGACTCTCCATACAAAGATTGAAAAGAAAAAAGAAAGAAGGAAAGACAAAAAAATGATACTATTGACATCCAATTCAATTTATAATCCATACCCAATCCTTTTTTGTATATTTACACCTATTTTAAAGTAAAAGACTATCATTAAACGAATAATCTTAAATGATATTATACACATTCAACCGATTTCTTTGTTTTTTTATACCACTTATTTATAGGTTAAACACCACAGTTGTCTGCTAAGAGATTAAAGAAAAGATTTTTTAGCGAACAGCAGGGATATAAAATGTAAATCAAAAAGATATTTTATCATCGTCTATCTCAATGTCTAAAAACTTTTCCCAAACCTTTTATCGGATAAGAAGAGTACCTTATATGGTTAATTTTTATCTATTTTATTTCTAATTATTCATTTTATTCAAAAAATTTGATTGTTTTTTATTTGAAATGCGTATACTATATATATGAAATTTTCAGATAAAAATACAATATGTTGTATTTTTTTCATTTTTTAGGTAAAAAAAATTAAAAGTAATGAAACTTTTTTATAGGAATAAAAGATTAATAAGGTATAACAGTATATATTTAACAACATAATCAGAAACACAAATAAGATAGAAATCAGTAATTGCACATAAGATAAGGAGGAAAATATGAAAGTAAATATAACGGCTTTAATCTTATGCCTTGCTCTTTTGTGCAGCAATTTATGGGCATTAGCAGAGCCCTTTTCTCTTGCCCCAGAAAAGGTTGACGAGCAGAAGATATTTTGGGGCACGGCAACAAAATTTAATAAGCCGGCATTGGTTCGTTTTGAAGAGATTATTCAAGCAACACCGGAATTTTCCGGTATTAAGGAGAGAAAAATAGAGTCCGGGACTGCTAAGTATTGGATAATGTTAAGCAAAGCCAGTGAAAGAGCAGTACGCACTATTCAAGAAGTTGCCCAAGAAAGCCAGTTTGACCTTGTAGCAGAATTTAATTACTGGCAAAATACAGGTGAGCAGATACCTGCTGAAGACATTACACAAAAAGTATTGGAACATTTTGGACAAAGATAATTTTAATATATTTAAAATTTTAATATCTGCTTCTACTTTTTTATAGTGGTAGGTTATAATTGGGTAAAGAGTAAAGGAAATTCATGAAATATATTTATAGAATGATAATAGGAATGGCAATACTTTTCTTTTTATCTAATTGTCAGAATAGTGCTTTTAATCAGGAAGCAAAAAACTCTTTTAACTTACAGCATCGAAATCTTTATAAGACAGGTTATGCTTATTCAGACATTAAATTGGTTCAACAACTAATAGAAAAAGGGCAATTTGCAGAGGCTCTGCCCAAATTGTTATCCATACAGGAAAATGGAGACACAGATAGCACGGTTTATTATTACTTAGGTATTGTTTATCAAGAGTTAGGAAGTCCACAAAATGCTCTTGAAAATTATGTTAAATATTTACAGGTTACACCTAATGGTATTTACGCGGAACATTCGCGAAAGAAAATAAGTGAGTTGTTAGGAACCCCATTAGAACAAGCCGAAAATATAGATACTATTGATAACCATATTCGTCTTCTTGAACAAAAATTACAACAAGACCCGCAAAATTCAGAAATTATGCTCCAATTAGCCAATTGGTATTGGATTAATCAAGAATTTACAAAGGCAGGAGACCTTTATAAAAGGATAGTTTCTATTAATCCTGATTACTGGAATAATTCAACTGTTGCTAGCAGAATTGAAAAAGGTTCCGGTGGTGAAATAATTGTATTAACTCCGGAAGAAGCATTGAAACGCGAAGCAGAAAAAAATCCTATTGTCTTTTTTAATGTAACTTCTTTTCGTAGTGGACGAGGTTTAGGCTGGGCAAGCGATGTGAAACATCATATCTACAATGTTTCAGGACAGGTACGAAATCGAAGTTTAAGGACTTTAAGAAATGTGTCTATACAGGTAACAATATACGGACTTACAGGGATGGTTTATGATACACAAACCATACACATTGGAAATTTAAGTAGTGGACAAGCCAGACCTTTTAGTGTACAATTTGTAAACTTTGATAATATAGAAAATATAGACCACTATGATTATACAGCGTATTATGATGAATAAAACTACACAAATAATTGAAAAACTAAAAGATAAAAGAGATTCTAATTTTTGCGAGTTATCTTTATCATATTTATTAGGTCTTTGTAAAATTACATGTGTCAAAAAAACTATCACCTTTCTCATATTCTTTTTAACAATTGTATTGACCTTACCTTTATTTGCTCAACAGCCTGCACCACAACAGGTCAATGTCTCTGTAAAAATTATTGAATTTCAAACACAAATTGGAAGTGAAACAGGTTTATCCGGTTATTTTCGACAAAAGGCAGACCCACGTCCTTATGGTAGAGTCTCTTCGGGTAATCCCGCTATAACAACGGGTGATTTGACCTTTCCGACAACCCAATCCCCCACAATAACAGTATTTTTAGACAGAATGACAAGTAAATGGGGCGATTTTGAGGCGGTGCTACAAGCATTGGTAAGTCAAAATCGTGCTTTTATTTTATCTCGTCCCAAAGCACTGGTACCTGTGGGAGCAGCTGCTCCAACTGTTATACAGACTGTTCAAGAGATACCTTACGAAAACACTATTGTTATAGGTGTAGTTACGCAACAGGTAACAGAATTTAAACCTACAGGTGTAAATTTAAGTGTCAGTGCAAATCAAGTTATTGACGACGATGGAGACCCTCGCACGACAGAAGATATATATATTCAATTAACTTTAACCGCAGCAATTACCGAAGAAGGGCAAAGATTAAATGTTGCCATTGCAGGAAACAGTGCGAACACTATTAGCGTTCCAGAATTTATCTCTCGTAGTATTACTACTACCATTTGGGTTCGTCATGGTCAGGTATTAATACTGGGTGGATTATATCGTAATAGTCGAACAAAAACTTCCTCTTCTGTCCCCTGGCTTATCCAGGGAGAAGAATTAACCAACGGTTTAATCCAGAGAATTACTCCTTTCAAAGCCCCTGGAATTCCTTTGACTCAAGGTGTTGGTAACAAGAAAAAAGATGAAGGTAGGAGAGAACTTGTTTTCTTATTAAAAGCAGAATTATGGAGACCCTCATATACGGTAGCAGACCAATATGGTTTCACTTCGGAAGAAGAAAAGAAATCCACTAAAATTTCACCTACTGAAATCATTACCAATGTTCTCGGTGGGTTGAAAGAAATACCTGCGGGTATTGCTGAGGGTATAACAGGTGTGCAGATACAAAAAGATGAGAACGGGATAGACTCCGAATTAGATAATGGAGAGAAAAGTAAAAAATGATAAGGTCTTTATTCTTTATAAATAATGGAATAATTCTTTTATTACTCATTATCCATTTGGGAATATCATTTAATCTTACTGCTCAAAATCCACCAGAACCGGCTCCGGCTCCGGCTCCAGCCCCCGCCCCCGCTCCAGAACCAGCAGCACCTGCTCCTCCTCCAGCCCCAGCTCCAGCACCTGCACCTGCTCCAGAACAAGCAGCACCTGCTCCTCCTCCTACACTACCACCTCCTGTGGATATTAGACAAGTACAGGTTCAAGTATGGATAAGTGAAACGAACGAAAATGGATTAAGGAAATTGGGCGCAAATTTAAACTTTGTCCGATTCTATCGAGAAAGGGAAAATGAACAATTAAAAATTCCTCAAATAACGACAAACACAGTTGATTTTTCACAGGAATTTTCTAATGTGACTTTACCTGCACCATCGGCTAATCCATCTCAACCGCCTTATGCTGTTCCCTATCAAAATCCAAATTTTGAAAAACCACCTATCCGCCGTGATATGGATTCATCCACAGCAGGAATTCAAACTCCTCAGGGTGGTGGATTGACCTTCAGTATACTCACATGGGATTATGGGACTCTGGATGGAGTTTTCCGTGCCCTTGAAACAAAATCAGATGTAGACCTTATTTCTAAACCTGAAGTTTTGGTTATAAATGGAACTCCTGCTGTAATAAAGGCAGGGGGACAAATTCCTTATCAATCTGTTGTAAAAACCGCAGGTGCTCCTAATTTAGGTGTTACATGGAGAGATATTGGTGTTAATTTGGAACTAATACCGACTATCTTACCTAACAATACAGTGCAACTTGAAATCAAGCAATTAGATGTAACTGACATTAGTCGTATAGACCGTCTCAGAGGGATTGACCTACCCGTATTTTCTAAACGTTCTCAAACTGGGTTCGTAATGGTTCCTAATAGTCAAACATTGGTTATCGGTGGACTTTCCAGCCGTAACATAAGAAAATCAGAAAATAGAGTCCCAGGCATTGGGAAACTTCCTTTGTTAGGTATTCCTTTCCGTTCTCGAAGGTCACAATCTGATATTACTCATCTTCTTATATTTGTCCAACCTACCGTGGTAGACCTCCGCACTATGTCGGAAGAAGGCTCAAGTGCAATTCAATTCTGGGAAAAGCAAGGGGATAAATGGCAAAATGCTGACCGTATCGAAGAAGAAATCAAAGCCATGCAGGACGACTTATAACTACTTTCCCCTGAAAATACAAAATCCCCCCTTCTAACATGTATACTTAATACTAAATTTTTACTTGTGTAAATTTAATAAAAAATAGCAAGAAGGATATAAGTGTGTCTCTCATAAAAAAAATTCTAAAGAAACCAATTTTATATCCTATTTTAACGGGTTTATTTCTGTTTTTATGTTTTCCAGATATTCATATTTATTTTCTTGTCTGGATTGCAATTGTTCCACTATTTGCCATATCTCTTTTAGAAACAAACTTATTAAAAGGGACATTTTATTTCTTTTTAACTGCCTATATATTTCATTCGCTCACATTAAACTGGCTAATTGCTAATATGTTCTGGGTTGGAGGTCCTGCTTTTATTGGGTATCAGTGTCTTTCTATAGGTCTTTCTCTCTTCTGGACAATATTTGGATATTTCTGGCAAAAGTATAGTTTACAGATTCATTATGTATTACGAAACTATATTTTTGGACTATTATGGGTAGGTATGGAATGGACACAAGCCCATGTTTTCACTGGATTCGGTTGGTGCAATCTGGGTTACAGTCAGGGTCCTGACTTGTTTTTTTCCCAACTATCGTCTATTGGTAGTGTTCCCTTTTTATCCTTTTTTATTCTGACAGCAAACATGTTTGTAGCAGAAGCAGTTGTTCATAAAGATAAACGATGGAAGTCTATAGCCCATACAATTGTGATAATCGTCATAGCACATCTTATAGGCTCGCTTCTTTTAATGAACACAAAAATTCAGAAAGGAAATGACACAAAAATTGCACTCATTCAGCCATGTTTTCCTCAAGAGATGAAGTTCGACCCGATATGGTATGAAGACATGGTTCATTGGGCTATTCAATATTCAGACAACTTAATTAGTGATAAGGCTGTCAACACAATTTTCTGGCCTGAAGCCTTGATTATGTCCGATTACTCGGACCCTGAGATATTGTCATTGCTCAAATCTTTTACAAATAAAAATTCGCTTCATCTAGTTACAGGAACTACAAGAATGGATGAGAATGGGAATGATTATAATTCCTGTATATGGGTAAATCCAGAAGGTAAGGTTATGGATTATTATGACAAGATTCATTTAGCACCTTTTGGAGAATATTTACCACTTTCCCAATTTCTTCCTTTCCTGCGTAATATTCTTCCTTATGATGTAAGTTCAGGAAAAGAACAGAAAGTATTTAATATAACTGAATCATTAAAGGTCGGACCCTTAATTTGTTTTGAAGTTCTTTTTACCCCTCTGGCTTATAATTTGCGTAAGGAAGGAGCAACCTTGCTTGCTATTTTAACAAATCTTTCATGGTTTGGCGGAACAAATGCTTTATCTCAGGAATTAGAAATCTGCCGTATGCGTGCTATTGAAACACGTCTGCCGGTTATTCACTGCACAAACACAGGTATATCCGGTCTTTTCGACCCATTAGGACACTTTTATCCTGCCAATGTAATCATAGGTAAGGACCAAACATTTACCTACAAACCCATAGAAACTAATCCTAAAATCAGTATTCGCGTCCGTTTGGGTGGAGTTTATAATCTTCCTGAACCTGCTCATTTAATATTACCTTTTAATCCAGATTTCTTATCCCTATTTTTTGGAATTTTAGGAATAGTAGCCCTAATGATTTCCCTGATTTTGAAAAAGATAAAAAGAGGAATTTTAAAAGATAATGTCTCATGAACAATCGGAAAAAACTTCCATTTCACGGTGGAAATATGCACTTATCTTTGCTGCGGGCACTATGCTAAGTCGTATTTTAGGGCTGGTGAGAGATATCCTCATTGGTTGGTTTGTTCCTGACTTTTCAAGAGACACATTCTTATTTGCATTTAGATTGCCGAACACATTAAGGGATTTACTCGGAGAGGGTGCTGTAAATGCTTCATTTGTGCCTGTTCTATCGGAATGTGAAGAGAATGAAGGTAGGGTTGCCATGCAAAAATTGGCTAATTCCCTTTTTTCGGTTATGTTTCTTATTCTTCTACTTGTTTCATTGGTCGGTGTATTATTTATGCCATTTATACCTCAATTGTTGGACACACTACGAGTAATTACACGAGAAGGGCCTAAGACAGAAGAACAACTCCAAATGGCTGTAAGAGTTCTACAATGGACTTTCCCATACCTATTCTGGATTGGCATTGCCGTTTTTATGATGGCTCCCTTATTTGTATTAAGAGATTATAAGACACCGGGGATAACACCTGCATTGCTTAATATTGCACTTATCGTTTCCATTTTCATTCCATATTTTTTAAAAATTAACATTATTTGGTGCCTGGTGATGGGTGTTTGGTTAGGTGGCATGTTGCAAGCAGGAGTTTTATACTCTGGAGCAAGAAGAAGATTAGGAGGGTTAAGATTTACAACAGATTGGAGTCATTGGGGAGTAAAAAAGGCGTTTATACTTCTTATCCCTGTTATTATTGGACAGGCTGCAAATGAGGTTAATAAATTGGTGGATAGTTTTTTCTCATATTCCCTTCCCGAAGGAACGGTTTCTGCCCTTTTTTATGCAAACCACTTGACTCAATTACCGCTTGCTATTTTTGGAACAGCAATTTCTGTATCCATTCTTCCAGAATTATCAAAGTATTTTGTAAATAAAGAAACACTAAAAATAAAACAGGCACTGAGAGAAGGTATTCTACAAACCTTATTTATGATATTACCCACAATGATACTTTTGATGCTCCTCAGTAAACCCATAGTCAGACTACTCTTTGAAAGAGGACATTTTAGTCCTGAACTAACAATTAAAACTGCAAATTCTATTATCGTTTATTCTATTGGTGTTATTGGCTTTTCTGTGGTTAAGGTGCTTACTCAGGGCTTCTACGCTATGAATAATACAGTCACTCCTGTGGTTGTCTCTTCTTTAAGTATGATATTAAATATTATCTTAAACACAATTACAGTAGGACCGTTAGGCTATTTAGGTCTGGTCATATCAACGGCTATCTCCCTATGGGCAAATTTCTTCTCCCTGTTCATTCTCATTGGCTTAAAGGTAGGCAACCTGGCTAATAAAGAGTATTTACTAAGTATATTTAAATATGCGATTTCTATTTTAATTGTAATAGGTATATTCTATTTGATAAACTTTTATCTTAAACCTGAGGAGATAAACAATTCTATTAAATTAGGCGTCTATATTATTATTACGGGTACGATTTGTTCCGTTTCATATCTTGTTGTCTCCTGGGTACTTAAAATAAAAGAAGTAAAACAAATCATATCTATTATCTTGAGAAAAGTCCTTTAATGTAAGGTATAGATAAATTCTTTTTCCTTTACATAGTAATTACTTTCTTAATTGTTAATATAATAAAAATAACTGAAGATGAAAGGGAGAAGTTATGGAAGAAACATGTAAATTAATTCTTAGAGGCAATGAATATGAACTTCCTGTAATTGAAGGGACAGAACATGAAGTTGGTATAGATATTCGTAAATTACGAGAAATGACGGGTGCATTAACTTATGACCCGGGCTATGGAAATACAGGCTCATGTAAAAGTAGTATTACTTATATAGACGGAGAGAAGGGGATTTTAAGGTATCGCGGTTATCCCATTGAAACCCTTGCGGGAAAATTTCCTTTTTCTCAAATTGCTTACCTGCTTATATATGGAGAATTACCCAATCCTGAACAATCAAAAGAATGGAGAAGACAACTCACATTTAATAGTTTTATTCATCAAAGTATGGGAAATTTCTTTTCCTTCTTCCCGCTTGATGCTCATCCTATGAGTATTTTAAGTTCTATGGTTGCAGCCATGCCCTCATTTTACCCAAATTATGATAAAGAAGACATAAACAACATCATTACTCGAATTGTGGGTCAAGCCAAAACTATTGCGGCATTTTCTTATAAAAAATCCATAGGCGAGCCTTACATTTATCCAAGAGCAGACCACTCCTATTGTGCCAATTTTCTTCGAATGATGTTTGCCTCACCCGCAGAAGAATATATAGTGCCCAAATCGTTTGAAAAAGCCCTTGATTTACTGCTTATTTTACATGTTGACCATGAACAAAATTGTAGTACTTCTACGGTTCGGATGGTGGGCAGTTCAATGGCAAATCTTTATGTGAGTGTTTCCGCAGGTATAAGTGCTTTGTGGGGACGGTTACATGGGGGTGCTAATGAAGCCGTATTAAAAATGCTGCAAAGAATTTATGACGATGGTTCAAACTATAAAAAATATATTGAATTGGCAAAGAAAAAAGATTCTAATTTCCGCCTCATGGGGTTTGGACACCGTGTATATAAAAATTATGACCCGAGAGCCAAATTATTGAAAGGCGCTGTTGATAGTATATTTTCGGAAATTGGAGTAAATGACCCGCTATTAGAGATTGCAAAAAATCTTGAAGAAGTGGCATTAAGTGATGAATATTTTATTGAGAAAAAACTTTATCCGAATATAGACTTTTATAGTGGCATTCTTTATCGGGCAATGGGTATCCCTACTCAGATGTTCACAGTACTATTTGCATTGGGAAGAATACCTGGATGGATTGCTCACTGGTTAGAGATGAGAAATGACCCCGATACTCGAATATATCGTCCACGCCAGATTTATACAGGACCCAATGAACGCTATCCGAACATATAACTTGTGTTAGTTTTATCATAGAAAATGTGAACGGTTTAGAAGAAGTTATTTGGGTTCTTTCATTGGGACATTATTAATATTTCCACTGGACAGATACATATTAAGTATTTCCATAATAACAGTAGGGTCGTTTGTGTCAAACAGTCTATAAAAATTATCTATAGCAAGATTGTAATTGGTCATCATTTCGCTTAAAGTTTGAGTAAAATCAATAAGTGGTTGAGCATCAGAAAAAGAATCTACATAACCCATTAACTGAATCATCGAATTGACGGCTTCTTGTGCGTGTTTTAACCCTGCCATTCTTTCTTGAATTAATACAGAACTCATATCCACTTTCACCCCTAAATTTCGTAAAGCATCATATATTAATATCGCTGTGTTATAATCGCCTGAATCTTCATAATATTTTCCATACTCCATCAAAGTTTGGGCGACTTCATCGATGGCTTGAATTTCCCTTAACCCTGCAGATGCAGATGCCAGAAGTTTTGCTATTTCAGGGTCCACACCTTTTGCCAATAAGGCTTCCATATACGCTTTTGCAGTTACCATAGCATAAGAATTGTAGTTAGAATCGGTGCTGGCATCGGCAATGCAATTGATTGCCTTGTCCATTTCTCCTTTTTGAAAATACATCTCGGCACCTACAAAATGGGGAAAAGCATTCAATGGGTCTAACTCGCTCCATGCCGTCAACTGGGTATCTATTTCCTTTTCAGACACAGTATCAATATTTCTTAGAGTCTGCACCATTGCGTAGCGTAAGTAGGCATCATTCGGATTGGTATCAATAGCCGCTTGTAGAACAATGCGTGCCTCTTCTGGCGGAAGGAATTGGACAGCACCTAATATGGCTTCCGGAGAAAGACCTGATTTTTGAAGTAGTTCTCGTGCCTCCTGGGGTGTTAAGGTCGCCCAGACTCCTATTCTCATTAGTTTACCTGCATTGGATAAGGCATTATTCTTTAATTGTTTAGACCAATCGCTCAGCGTTCCTTCTATATAATTACTTCTTCCACGATTTGGTTTTACACTTCTATCGTTTTTTGCTACTTCTTCTTTTGTCTGTGTACCTACATTTTTAGAATAAAACGGTCGAGTCACCTTATAACCACCATTCTTAGAATTCTTTTCATTGCTTGCAATTTTTCTAACATTAATGGGATTAGAATCTATCTTGCCCAAATAGCCATAGATATACACACCAAGAACAGTCAAAACAAGAATAGCAGCAACCGCAAAAGGAATAGCATAATTTAAGAAAAAACGCTTCTTCTTTGTTCTTTTAATGTCATCTTCTTTTGTCCTTGACTGATTTAAGGGGATTACGGATATTATGTGCTTTTCTGTTTGTTTTCTCTTTCCTCGATTTTGTTTCGACTGTTTTATTTTCTCTGTAATTTGAGAAGAAATATCTACTTCTTTTATAGAGGTTGAAATTGCAGATGAAAGTTCATAAAGTCCATCTTCAATCTCCTCAATCGTGTTAAACTTATTAGATTCCAACTGATGTGATTTATATATTTCAACCTTTTTCAATATTAAAGGAAGCAAATTCTCATTTAATTCAGGACCTTTCCACGCTTTCCCTATATTATTTAGAGATTCATGAATGCTACAAATTTGCTCCATCTCTTTCTTTAGAAAGTCTGATTTCTCTAACTTTATATCACACTTATAGCGGGCAACTTCATTAAGTTCATTTTCAATATAGGAATGCCATTCTGTAAATTCAGGAACATTATCTTCACTTTCCACAACTTCACGAACAATGGATTCTCCTCTTTGAATTTTCACTACCTCTTTTTTTATGTTATCACTAATGTCTATTTTCGGCAGCGTTTTATCAAAAAGTTTCCCTATGTCCATCAACTCTTCTTGAATTTGCTTTGATTCTTTGTAAAATTTCTGACAAGAGACACATTCTTTAATATGAGGTGGCAAAAAAGCCCCTTCTATAGAACTATTTTCGGATAGTTCTAAAAGGAGTTCTCTATATTTCTCACACTCTTTATTCATTAAATCCACCCTTTGCACTCAACCTTTCTTTTAAGTATCTCAAGACCCTGTGAAGTCTTGTTCTAATAGCACCTTCCGTAGAACCCAGTATTTCCGCTATCTCTTTTGCATGCAATCTTTCAAAGTATCTAAGGACTATGATTTCTCTTGCTTCCTCAGGCAGATTATTTAATTCCTCCCAGAGAACCTTTTGTTTCTCTTTTACAATAAGCTCTTCAAAAGGTGACAATATTTTGGATGTTTCAACACCTTCATTGTAATTTTTATCATCATAATTCTGATTTTCTACATAGCCATCAAAGGTTTCAAAGTGGATTAATTTTTGCCGTTTCAATTCGTTCAGGCATAAATTTCTGGCAATACACAACATCCAGGGTTTAAATTTTTTCTCTGAATCGTAACGCTCCCTTGCAATATAAATGCGTAAAAAGACCTCCTGCACCGCATCCTTAGCCATTTCTATATCTCTCAAGTAATGAAAGCAGAATCTAAAAACTTCATTTTGATAACGCTGAACAAGTTCTGTAAGAGCCATTTCTTCGTCGCGGGCAAGAAGAGACATCAAGGCTTCATCAGAAAATGAAGAGTGAGGTGTTTTGTCAAAAGCCATATTGTTATTTATAGCATTATTCATTCTATTATTCTCAAGTTTAACCATTATATTTTATTTAACTTACTTTTCTACAACCATATATACAATCCAAAAGCAAATTTATTACTTATAAATATCCCCAATTAAGCTATAGAGTTTTTTCAAGTTTTAGTAGAATTTTGCTTAAAGGGAATATGTTTTGCAGATTGTTTGATTTAATTTGGTCATCTATTGATTTAAGATATTGAAAAAAGTTCAAATAGACGGCTTTTTTTAAGGATATATCTCCAGGAAATTGTAACATGGTGTTTATTCGTTCGTATTGGTATTGAAATTGTCTTAGTAAATTGCTTATTTTTTCTGAATAATGATTTTTTTGATTTGGTTTGTTCAAAAGATTATCTCTTATTTCCATAAGTGTTGGCTGGACAGTCTGACTAATCCATTGTCTCTCAGTTATGACAAAAGTATCGCCTTTGTTTTGCATTCGTTTGTGATATTCTACCAATAATTCGGTAAGCATGGAAACAGATAAGTATAAATCTTTATAGGCTTCTAAATCTTGGGCAGAAATTGAAAGTGGTTTTGTATAATTTGAAAAAAGGAATAAAGTGGTTTTATACCCTCCATAAATGCTACCGACTAATGAAATTAATATGATTACGAGTGCAATAAACTTATATTTCATTCGCTGATGCAAACCTTTTTTGTTTTGGTAATATAGAAAAGTCTTTTAATTTATCTTTTCCTTAATATCTTATATATTTCAGGGGATTTTAAGAGTTTTTCTACCTCTTTTGTAAGTGGATGCTGGTAGTATAATTTTTTAAAATTTTTGTCGTGTGGCTTTTCTAATGACAAGTATGATTTAAAGAGAAAGGCATGCACCATCTCGTGATAAACGATAACTTCTACTATTATTTCTGGTAGATGACTGTTATCAAGTGATGGACTGATAAATATTTGTGAGCAGCCTCTACAAAAGTATCCTAAACGAAAGGTCTTCACTCTCCTTTTTTTAGGATATGAATTACTCTTTATCCAGGATATTCTGTTGGTTAGTCTATTCTCAAAATATTGCTGGTTAAGTTTATCAAAATAATTTTGCAAATTATAGGCTTTGCCTTCCTTTGCCCAATTAAATTTCCAATGGCAGGGACGATGGACAAAATATTTTTTTAGCACGGGAACACATACCGACCTCAAAATTTTTCCGGAGATAAAATAACTTTTAAGTATTTCACATTCTTGTGGGGTTGCATGAAATATAGAAGGATTAGCCCAGAAAATCTTTCTTTTTTGCCTTCCTTTATGGGATTCAATTACAATTTCCAGTCTGTTTTCTATATTATTAAATATTATTTGCTTACAGAAATGTTCTGATTTAAACAGAGTAAGGAAGGGAGAAGATTCGCAAGAAATATCATTACTGTTTTCTTCTGGGATTACTTGTAGTTCTGAGACACAATTTTTCTTTGAAGTGTCTAATACTTCTTTTTTGATGTTGAACTCTAATTCTAATTGTAAAGGACTTTTCATAGGATTTAATGATACAATATGTTTGTTAGATGATTAACAAATAAATAACTATTTATTAAATTATTGGGTTATGCTTAATATATCACATGAATATTATATGCGACAGGCTCTTGTTGAAGCGCAAAAGGCGTATCAACAGGGTGAAGTTCCTGTGGGCTGTGTTATAGTATATAACAACGCTATAATAGCCCGGGGTTACAATCAGAGGGAACATTTGCAAGACCCTACGGCTCATGCGGAAATACTTGCTATTACGGCTGCCGCTTCTGCGTTAAATAGTTGGCGACTGGACGATACAAAGATGTATGTAACATTAGAGCCCTGCCCGATGTGTGCCGGTGCTATTATATTATCACGAATCCCGGAAGTATATTTTGGTACATACGACCCTAAAGCAGGTTGCTGTGGCTCTTTAATGAATTTGCTTGCAGACACAAGATTTAACCATAAGCCTTCCATTGTATCTGGGATATGTGCAGAGGAATGTGGTTCTCTTTTAACAAAATTTTTTCAGGAAATCCGTCAGAAACCTAAAGAAGAACGATACTCCAAATCACCTTTTGAATAAACAAAAAAAATATTTTGTTAAAAATAATTTTGTGCCGCGTTCTTAAAATGCGTATTATAATGATTAGAAAAACTTAATTGTAAAGGAAATTCTAATGATAGAGGTTCGATTGCTGGCAGTGACAAAAACTCCTAATGAGGCCGGTGGTGCTCTTGTATTACTGGAATCAGAAGGGAGGATTTTACCTATACTCGTTGGGATACCTGAAGCCGTCTCCATTCAGATGGCACAAATGGGAGAAAAACCTATTCGTCCGTTAACCCACGACCTTATCTGCAATTTGCTTGCAGGACTGAGAGCCAGATTACAATCTATAACCATATACAAGTTGGAAAATGACACCTTTTTCGCACACATGAATATAGAGCAGAATAATGCTGAGGGGCAGGTAGAACAAATTCTTAAGATTGATGCCCGACCCAGTGATAGTATTGCTGTTGCAATGCGAATTGGATGTCCGATATTTGTAGCAGAAGAGGTGATGGAAGTTGCAAGTAGGGAGATTGAATTTCAGATAGAAGAAGGTGAAGAGCATGAGGAAAAACACGGAGAAGAACCAGATAGTGATGAGGATGATGACGAAAACCTATTTTGAAAAATGGAGTGAATTTATCTATTGAAAGTTAATGGGGACTCTACGATGAATAGAGTCCCCATTTGTTATATTAAAGCCTTTATTTTTCTATTACACGACTCCCTGGTCTAACATGGCAGTAGCTACTTTCAGAAATCCAGCGATATTGGCTCCCACTACATAATTGCCGGGATAACCATATTCATCTGCCGTTTCATAAGCCTGTTGGTGAATAGCATACATAATTTCTTGCAACCGTCTATCCACTTCTTCTCGTGTCCAGTTCGTATGCTGTGCATTTTGAGCCATTTCCAGACCCGAAACAGCAACTCCCCCGGCATTGGCCGCTTTCCCAGGACCAAAGAGGACACCATTCTCGTGGAAAATGTCTATTGCTGAAGGGGTCGAAGGCATATTCGCACCTTCGGCAACAAGGAAACATCCATTTTTTACCAACGCTTGAGCATCGTCCGCATTAACTTCATTTTGGGTTGCACATGGAAAAGCGCAATCGCATTTGGCGACCTTCCACGGTGTTTGACCCTGGAAATATTGAACTCCCTTAAATTTCTCGGCATATTCCTTAATTCTTCCACGCCGAACATTCTTCAGTTCAAACACAAATGATAATTTTTCCTGGTCAATTCCAGCAGGGTCGTAAATAGTCCCATCGGAATCGGAAAGAGTAACTGCTTTTGCACCCAACTGATTCAACTTTTCTATTGTGTATTGAGCCACATTTCCCGAGCCTGACACCAAACATATTTTCCCATCTAAACTATCGCCACGCGTCTTTAACATGTTTTGAGCAAAATAAATTAATCCATAACCCGTGGCTTCGGGACGAATTAGTGAACCACCCCAATTTAAGGCTTTTCCGGTTAATACGCCTGTAAACTCATTCTTTATCCTTTTATACTGTCCAAACATATATCCAATTTCTCTTCCGCCAACGCCAATGTCTCCTGCTGGAACATCTGTGTCCGGACCAATATAACGGAACAATTCGGTCATAAAGGATTGACAGAATCGCATAACTTCATTATTAGATTTTCCCTTGGGGTCAAAATCAGAACCACCTTTTCCACCACCCATAGGTAGTGTTGTTAAAGCATTCTTAAAGATTTGTTCAAACGCCAAAAATTTTAATATTCCAATATAAACTGTGGGATGAAACCTTAATCCGCCTTTATAGGGACCTATGGCACTACTGAATTGGATACGAAATCCACGATTTACCTGTACCTTGCCTTTATCATCTATCCAGGGAACACGAAACATAACTACTCTTTCGGGTTCTACCAATCGTTCTAATATACGATTCTCCTTAAATTCAGGGTGTCTTTCTACTGCCGGTTTAATAGATTCCAGAACTTCACGAACCGCTTGATGAAATTCGGTTTCGCCGGGATTTCTTTTTAATACCAGTTCCATAACATCTTCAATATACGACATTCTACATGCTCCTTGTATTAGTTTTGTTTTTATATAATGGCCCATTTTCTATCGGCAGTTTACTTCCGATGTTTATAATATTAATATAAATACAATTAATAATTCAAATTAAATAATACCTATTATATTGACAATTTGTTTTGATTCTCTCTTTAAGATACAATATACAAATTGTCAATTAATCGGAAATATTTCCGATAATATACAAACATAATAAAAAGGGTATGCAATGAAAGGATTTCGTGACATCAAGGTAAGAAGACAACTTCAAGCAATACTCCAGGCTCTGGCTAATAATGAAAAACCAATTGGGAGTGAAAGAATATCAGAAGCATTACGACTCTCAGGGATTGAGTTGACCGACCGCGCTATTCGCGATTATTTAATGCTTACAGACCAGTTAGGTTGGACAGAGAACTTTGGGAGAAAGGGACGAAAAATTACAGCAGAAGGAAGAAAGGAACTTGAGACAGAATTGGTAGTGGATAGGGTTGGATTTGTTTCATCTAAAGTAGAAGATTTGGCGTTCCGTATGGATTTTAACCTTCTAAAAAAACAGGGGAAGGTAATTCTAAATATCAGTTATTTAAAAAAAGAAGATTTAACTAAACATATAAAAAAGATATGTCAGGTCTATGAAAAAAATTTAGGAATGGGCAAATTACTTACAGTTGCCGATGAAGATAAAATGTTAGGTTCTTTCCGAGTTCCTAAAAATCATGTGGCTATTGGAACAATTTGTAGTGTAAGTTTAAACGGTATATTTCTCCAGCATGGGATTCCGATGACTTCACGATTTGGGAGTCTTGTAGAGTTACTGGAAGGCAAACCCAAACGATTTTCTCAAATCATTAGTTATGATGGAACAACAATTGACCCTCTTGAGATTTTTATTCGAGGTAAAATGACAAGTATCTGGTCAGCAACCCAGACCGGAAATGGGGTCATTGGTGTAAGTTTTAGAGAAATTCCTTCGGTGTCTCTGAGCAAAGCAAAAGAATTATCACAAAAAGTTGAAGAATGTCTGCTGGGTGGTATACTCGCTTTCGGTTCTCCGAACCAACCCTTACTGGATATGACAGTCCCTCAGGGGAGAACAGGAATCCTCGTACTTGCAGGTTTAAACCCCATTGCTGTCCTTGTAGAACATGGTGTCGGAGTTGTATCCAAAGCGATGAGCACACTATTCGACTACAATTCCCTCATGGAATACACTGAAATTGAAAAATATGTAAAAAGACATCTATAAAAAAGTTTTATTGGGCGGAATTTGAGTAGGGGGAAAGGATAGATGAGACAATCCTTTTTAGTTCAAGGATAGGGGGCTCGATGTGGATAATTCTCCATTGGTTATCTTGAAAAATCCAGGTAAACGAGGTCTCGCCACCTGCGTCTGAATATATCTCTATAGGAATATCACCTTTGATACCTAAACTATCTGAAAGTTTATATCCATGAATTTTGAAAAACATTGTCATTTTTATTTGTGTTTGATTGTCTGCTGTGGTTTCGAATAGCCACCGACGCACCTGCCATATTACTTTTGGATAATCGCATTGACTAAAGAACAACTCTAATCCTGCACGCAAATAATCTATTCCTCTTCCCAATGAATCTTTATAATTTGGGTCAAAAAGATTTACTAAGGAATCAATATTTTTACCAATAATTGCTGATTCTAATAATTCCATTGTTTTGATAATTATATTTACCTGCTCCTTCTGTGTTGATTCCAATCCTTCTGCTGGGTCTTTACATCCCGTCTTTTCTCCTACGATTTCTGTTGGAAGAAGGATTGGCACACTCTCTGCATAGAAGGTTTCAGGAGCAAGCACGGTTTCTTCTACAATCCTGCTTTCTACCGTGCTAAACATTAAATAATCGCCAAAATTCACGGTTCCGGATAAAGGTTCCTGTTCCGATGTTAAGGCTGTGATGGAATAAGCCACCGTTTGTTGAGGTAATGCTGATGTATCTTTCCATTCCCTGCTGTCCAGACCGCGAGCCAGCAGTTGGAATGAGGTTTCAGGAGGCAAACGGCGATAAACCTGGTAAAATATATCACCTTCTCTAAATGGCCATTTCAAGACTACACCGTCTTCAACACGATTGGCACTAAACTTTCGCACAGGTGCTGGCAAATTTACAAGTTGATAAGTCTGTGGAATAATTTCATATTCATTAGAATTAAAGACAAAGACCCATTTGCCGACATTGGTAATAAAGGCTGTTCCTTCTCCCACAGATTTAGATGTATCCGTTAATACTTGAGACCATGTCCATTCGGGATGTGTGGGGCTATAACCCACAATATTTGTAAACATACTTACCTGTTCATTGGTTAAAAAAGAAGAAAGTATCGGGATAACATACGAATTTCCATTTTCAGGGATAAGGATGGGTAATTTTCCAGGAGAGGAGACATTATAGACTACTTGCAGCATTTTCCCTTCATCCCTTTGTGGGTCTATTTCTTTAAGGTTTTTATGAAATTCAAAAGGATTGGAGACAGGGTATAACTGGAAACCTGTATTCACTCGTTGCTGTATCAAATTTTTCTGTGGTATGGGATTCAAAGAAATAAGTTCGTCGAGCGTTGGTTTTATTGCTTTTTCCCAGTGGACATTTTCTTTTCCCGTCCAGAGGGCATTCTCATCTTCAAAGGCATAGACAACGGCACCACCCATTACGCCGTTCAACAGCATTGCACGGTATAGCGGACTGGAGATACTTATTGCACCTTCAGGGGGTTTCCCAAACAAACAGGGTTCTATCAAAAAATTCTCATGATACCATGAGGGACTGCAAACAATCCCCCAACGGTTCACTACACTTGTCATATATAGACCTAACATTTCTCCTACACCAATAACGGAATTATCTCCATTGTAACGATAGGCGGAAATAACATAATCAGGGTATTCCCTCATGGTATTGAACAAAGGCTCTGCAGATGGATGCGAGAGGAATCGAGCCCATTCCACAGAGTCCATACCCCAATATAAAAATCTACCGTAAGAAGCGAGGATTTGTATCATCCGGGATAGCCATGAAACATAAGAATAATCGGGTATAACTTCGCGAGATTTAGAAATATATAAGTTTGCAGTAAAATCATGAATAGAAATTCCAAGCATGTTTGGAAATCGTGCAAGTAATGTCTCTATTTCTTTATGTTCCAGACGAGTTTCCTGGTCCATAATATTTGTAATTTTCAATACAAATGGGCATTTAAATTCCTGAAAAATAGAGCCCAAAATGTCTTCCAGTTTGCCCGGGTCATGGATAACATCAGGCTCAAATTCAAGCCATAAGACGGAAAAGGGTTTGAGCAAACTATCCAGAGAATCCCATTGTGCTTTAACTTTTCCTATATCAGCAGGTTGAATCTTACATGTAAAAAGGAACAAAGGATGGTCAGCAGTAATTTCCGCAATTAATGGAGAAGTTAAGGTATTTCCTGCTGGCGGAGATTGGACCTGTCCTAAAAATAGGGATAATATGCAAATTGAAAATGATAGGCTTGTTGACATTGTTATTACCAATTATATTGTGAAGAACTGATGTATTTTAAGATACTACACCTACGATGGACAAATGACATAACTGATGTCAGTGCAAAAGCACTGGAGTGCAATTAGAATTTTGCAGCAATAATGTATGTTATTGCTGAAATGAACGCGGATAATGGGATTGTCAGTATCCATGACCAGATAATTTGTCCTGCAACACCCCATCGTACGGCAGTAAATCGTCGTAAAGTTCCTACACCCATAATTGCACCGGTAATGGTATGTGTGGTGCTTACAGGAATACCAAAATATGATGTTATAACAAAGAGGTTAAAAGCAGCGCCTAATTCAGCACAAAAGCCATCAACCGGTCTTAACTTTACTACACGCTGACCCATCGTTTTAACGATACGCCATCCACCAAACATCGTGCCTAACGCTATTGCACTATGACAGGCTAATACTACCCATAATGGAATAGCGTCCTGAAATCGCTGTCCTTCTGCTATATGTATTAACCCATTACTAAATAGCAAACTTGCTATAATACCCATAGTCTTTTGTGCATCGTTTCCACCATGCCCCAGACTATATAACGCTGCTGATATTAATTGTCCTCTTCTGAATATTTTATCAACCTTTGTCGGATGCCAATGCCTGAATATCCAGTAAACTGCTGTTCCAAAGACAAGCCCCAATATGAAACCGACTATTGGTGATACGAAGATAAAAATAACGGTTTTAATAATGCCATCAAGCATTAATGCTTTACTACCGACTTTAATTAATGCGGCACCGATTAGTCCTCCAATAAGGGCATGTGACGAACTTGTGGGTAATCCTAAATACCAGGTTATTACATTCCACATACATGCAGCAATTAATGTTGACAGTATAACGGTATTATCTATAATCGTGACATCAATAATGCCACTGCCGATAGTTCCAGCAACATGTAGTCCAAAAAATAAGAAAGCAACAAAATTAAAAAAAGCCGCCCACAACACGGCGTAGCGTGGCGATAACACTCGGGTAGATACAACAGTGGCTATCGAGTTGGCGGCATCATGAAATCCATTGAGAAAATCAAACAGCAATGCTAACGCAATCAAAAGAAAGATATAAATAGACATTTAGATTTAACCTTGTTTAACAAGAATGGAAACAACAATATTGGATACATCTTCACAAACATCTAACACTGTTTCCAGCAATTCATATATTTCTTTCCACTTTATAATTGCAACAGGGTCTTTTTCAGTCTTAAATAACCTCTGGATAACTACATCGCATAACTGGTCACCCATATTTTCTATTTTATTTATTTCAATACATGCTTCCTGAATTTGTTGGGGTCGTCTATGATTCCGCAAACCTTTTATAGCAATAGATAATGATTGCACTGATTGCATTATCAGTTTAGAAAATTCTTTGACATCTGCATTTTCCCCTTTTAATTCATATAACCTCATTCGCTTTGATATCGCATAAACTAAATCAACCACATCGTCAAGTTCATTGGTTAACGAATGGATATCTTCTCGGTCAAATGGAGTTATAAAAGTTCTGTTCAAACTATCAATAATATCGTGTGCAATGATGTCACTTTCGTGTTCTATCGCGCGCATTCGTTCAATACAACTAACATCGAATATCCCCTTTTCAACAAATCCGTTAAAGCATGCGACTGCCTCTGACATTTTATCAACCTGTTTATCAAACAGATCAAAAAATTTCACTTCATTAGGCAAAAACTTAAAATATGGCATAAACTAATCTCCATGCTTATAGTTAAATTGCTTTCATTCTACATCTGTTGAAAAATAACCCTTAACAACATTTATTCTATGGGCACCTTTAAAACAGGTACCCCATCTAATAGAAAATACCGATACAAATAGCCTCATCAATATTTATACACTTGCGCGGGTAATAAAAATTAAATTCCAGGCGTACCGTATACTACAAGGCACCTATATTTCAGACCAAAACTTATTTAACTCTTCATTTATATATCGCACTTTGTTAACAAGTGCTCTGGAGATTTCATCTTTTTATAGTATTTTCCTATATCCATTCATTAAAGGAGAATTCTATCCACTATCGTAATACAACAATTATACTATAAATAGTTGTGGTTCTTCTTCAATTTGGTTGATATTTTGGAAGGAGTCTTTGTTAATAATAGATAAATTCGATGTTATGAAAGTCATATACTATTCTTTATAATCATCTTAACTTTGTTATTGACCTTTTCTAACCTACTGGCATAAATAAGATACATACTCTTCTTATCCTTTAATTTTTCTTTGTTGGCACAGGTAAAAACTCCACTCTCACAAACAAATTCATCTGGTTATATTTCTCTCCTTCCCTATTCTATCGTTTTATTTTATTACCTTATCCTCTTTCTCTTACAATATGTTTATTGCATAGTATTGCTTTCTACAATAACACTATACCTGTTTAACAATAAGAATGTGTGAAATGCGAGAAATCAACAGAAAAGATATAACGGTTCATTTAAGACCTGTTCAGGAACTATATAACCCAGCGAGTGGATTAACCATTCGACCTAAAACTGCAGGTTTGTTCAAGCACCAACCACACCGTGTTTATGCAGAAGCCTACGGGGTGGGACTAATTATGGATATATTCAGTCCAATGGAAACTGCAAACGGTTGCGGTATCATTGATGTAATCTCTAATGGCTGGTTTTCAGACAGACATCAGTTTATTCAGCATATAGGTCTGGGAGTGTATGATGTCCTTTGCAGTCAGGGATTCTGTGTGTTTGCTTTATCGCCGGGCTCAATTCAGGTATTTAATGGGAAACAAATGATTCAAAATGTTCAGGCAGGTATACAATTTGTCCTATCTCATGCTGAAGAATTCAATGTGGATAAGAAACGATTGGGAATTATGGGAATTTCTGCTGGTGGACATTTAGCAATCAATGCACTATTACAGCAACAGAAATCCATAAGTAGTTTACCAGAAGAAGAAAAATATTTATCTGAGACTGTTCGAACTGCTGCTCTTTTCTGTGCACCAACAGATTTATTATCTTTCTATTCATTACATACACCACATTTTGAAGTAAAAAAGATACTTACTAAATTAATTAGGAAGAAAACATTTTTAGATGAGGAGACTCAAATACCCCCCGAAGAAATAGAAAATAGATTAAAAGAATTATCCCCTTTTCATCATTCTCTCGACAATATTAAAGTGCCTCCATCTGTAATATTGTTTCACGGGACAAAAGACACAATTGTCCCTTTCTCACAATCCGAAAACTTTTACAACAAACTAAAAACAAAACAATGGGACTGTGAATTTGTCATCAAAGAAAACGCTCCTCATATCTGGAAAGAAATGTCTACAGATTTTGAATATTTAGGAAAATGGTTCTCTAAAAAACTATGATTACAACGCGTTTCTGCCACTAAAATTTTGGGAAATATCTTTAGACATCGTGATAGGCAATAAAATATCTATTTGGTTTATATTATTTATCCGTTTCAGAAATAAACTTGAAGTGTGTTGTTTTAAATATGCAATAATAATTTGAAGTCTATATTTTTAGAAATATATCATTAATAGATGTTGTTAGCTAGATGGAGTTATACTTATTGTTAAGATTAAAATAGGAGTTTTATCATGAAAAAGAAGACGAGAAGACAATTTTTATTTGAAACGGGGCTTTATGCGGGTGCTCTGGCATTGCAGCCTGTAATGAGTAGGGCACAAGATGCACAAGCCCCATTGGATATGGTTGTATGTAAATGGAAAGGCGACCCTATCCCTGAAGAGCCGACTAAGGAAATAGCGGATAAACTTACTAGAAAAGCAATCGAGGCAATGGGTGGATTAGGACGATTTGTTAAAAAGGGTGATGTTGTCTGGATAAAACCGAATATAGGGTGGGATAGGACACCTGAACAAGCGGCTGATACGAATCCGGACCTGCTCAGAACTTTAATCGAACTTTGCTTTAATGCAGGTGCCAAAACAGTGAAAGTTGGCGATAACCCCTGTCATGACCCGAAAAAGACTTATATTACAAGTGGAATTGACGCAGTAGCAAAAGAGACAGGTGCGGAACTTGTTTATGTTGACCGTAGCCGTTTCAAGGAAACAGCCATAAATGGAGAACGAGTGAAAAAAATACCCTTGTATCCAGAGATGATAGAGTCCGACATTATATTAAATGTCCCTATAGCCAAACACCATGGCTCAACAACCGTAACCTTAGGTATGAAAAATTATATGGGTGTAATTGAAAATCGCAGAATGTTTCACCAGGATTTACCGACTTGCATAAAGGACATAACTGCTTACATGAAACCCAAAATCACCATCCTTGACGCTATTCGCGTCCTTACTGCAAATGGACCCACAGGTGGAGACTTAAAAGATGTAAAAAGACTTAACACCGTAGCCGCCTCTGTTGACATTGTTGCATTAGATGCTTTTGGGTGTGAAATTTTAAATTATGACCCCAATCAAATTGGAAGTGTGAAGAAAGGTTTCGAGGCAGGTCTGGGACAAATAGATTATAAGAACAAGTTAAAGTATCAAGAAATACTAGTATAAGAATCATGAAGTTTAAAAAGCCTCGTTCATGGATGCAGTGGATAAGGCGGTTGTGTCAATTTGTTTTTTTTGTCTTATTCATCTGCTTAGCATGGGAGTTACATTTCCTTGAAGAAGGGGAATCTCCTGAATCATACAAAATATTTTTTTATCTTGACCCTTTGATTTTTTTGCTTACATTTTTATCTACCTGGGCTATAGCCGGTTTGTCGTTCCTTTGTTTAATTACTGTGGTAGTAACTCTATTATTAGGTAGGGTATTCTGTGGGTGGTTCTGTCCATTCGGCGCCTATCATACTTTTTTCTCATGGTTAGCCCCAAAGCACAAAAGTAAAAAGGAATATCAATCGCGAACTCCTGCACACCGTGTAAAATACTTTATTTTGTTTGCCATGCTGGGGATGAGCCTTTTTGGTGGGCATTGGTTTGGAATTTTTGACCCATTTTCATTCTTTTATCGAGCATTATCTACCAGTGTTTTTCCTGCATTTCATATAGCAGTAGAGGACACAAGCACGGCTATTTATAATGAAGACCCTAAAATATTTGGTTTTCATCTTACAAGTATTACGGAACCCATTTACAAACAATTTCGCACACATATTTCTAAAATGAGTCAAAAGACATTTTATACAGAAGGGACGGTTATTGCTTTTACTCTGATATTGATAACGGGTCTCAACTTTGTTCGACCTCGTTTCTGGTGTCGGTATATATGTCCGTTAGGAGGTCTTTTAGGTATTCTTTCGCAAAAGCCGATATTGCGACTTTCCAATGACGAAAATACCTGCACGAATTGCCGTTTATGTAGTAAGGCGTGTCCCGCCGGGGCACAACCTGACCAACGCGGGAATTGGCTACCAACAGAATGTTTTGTGTGCTGGGACTGTGTTGCCACTTGCAAATCGAATTCCCTTTCGTTTCAATTTCAGGTGCCAGGTAAGCCTAAAACAAATACAGGTAAAATTGATTATCCCCGTAGAACAGTATTAACTGCTATGGCAACTGGCACGGTGGGGCTACTCGGTTTTCGAGTTGTGCCGCAAGCAAAGCAGGGACAGCCTTTCCCCGACACGCTGATTCGTCCACCAGGTTCGCGGATTGAACGGGATTTTTTGCAGCATTGTATTCAGTGCGGAGCATGTATGCGTGCATGTCCCACAAATGCTATTCAGCCTGCGGGTATAGAAGCAGGTTGGGAAGCACTCTGGACACCTAAACTTGTTCCGAAAATCGGATATTGTCTATATAGTTGTAATGTATGCGGGCAGGTATGTCCGACACAAGCAATTCAGCCTCTACCTCTTGAAGAAAAACAAAAGACAAAGATTGGTCTGGCTACTTTTGACAAAGGAAGGTGTATCCCATATTCTTACGGAACAGAATGTGCTGTTTGTGAAGAGCATTGTCCGCTTTCTCCCAAAGCCATTCATTTAGTAGAAAGGGAAGTGGTCCTGAAAGATGGCAAAATAACAAAAATAAGGCAGCCCGAAGTAGACCCCAATCTGTGTATTGGTTGTGGTATATGTGAATGGTCCTGTGTGTTCCAAGACCGTGCCGCTATTCGGGTAACACCTGCAAATGAATCACGCAATCCAAACAACCAGCCCATCCTGACCTCTGAGCAAAACTATCCTGCAGAAACTTCGGGTAGTCCTGAGAATCCTTACTCCTACTAAAAACGACTATTTTAATTAATATTCTTTTAACTATTCACATCTCCACAAGCAATAGGAAGAAGGAGTTTCTTGAACAATAACGAGGTCAGGAGAATGCCCAAACTTTTGCAGTTTTTCTACAACCCAGTTTGTTAGAATTTCACTGGTAGCCTTTTCTAAACCGGGTATCTCATTCAACCATTGGTGGTCAAGAATGTCATAAATCTTTCTCAATGCTTCAGGCAATTTTTCCATTTCTTTTGTATGTGCCTTTACAAAATAACTATGACCATGTAGGCGATGACAGGGATGGGACATGGGAAGTTGTGGCAAAGATTGAGCAGACTCAAATGAAAAGCACCACAATTCAGGGAAATCTTTATCTGCTGAAATTTTACGGGGGATAAAATCAAGGTCTCCAATTATCCCAATCTGAATTTCCTTAAACCACCATGGAGTTTCACCCATCTGACGGAGAACCCACGATTTTATAACAGGCAAAGTAGCATCATCTTTCAAATCAGGAATATCATTTATATAAGAGTGGTCAAGCGAATTGACAATTGGAGCAAAGCATTTTTTTATCTCTCTAAAATCTACAATCCAGCCATATTCAGGATGTATCTCTCCTTTTGCAATAACCTCAATAAAAAAAGTATGCCCATGGAGTCGTGCATATTTGCCGCCTTTGTGCGGATTTTTGTGTGCAGCATCAAAATACATATATTTCGAGATTTGGAGCATAAATCCTCTCAAAAATAATTTTATTATAAGATTAACATGGTATCACCATAAGAATAGAAACGGAAATTGTGCTCTATGGCATACTGGTATGCTTTCATAGTCAAATCCTTACCTGCAAAAGCGAATACAAGTGCTAATAGGGACGATTTAGGCAGATGAAAATTTGTTTGTAAAATGTCTACTGCCTTAAATTCATAAGGAGGATAAATATATTTTCGGGTAGTACCTGAACCTGCATGAAATTTCCCTGACATATATTGTGTTTCGAGAGCCCTTGTAACGGTTGTTCCTACGGCTATAATATTTTTGTCTGTCTTCTTCTTTTCATTAAGCAAGTTCGCTGTTTCTTCACTAACAAAAAATTCTTCTTCATCAATTACATGTTGTTCAACTTTATCTGTGGTTATGGGTTTGAATGTTCCATATCCCACATGAAGGGTAATGAAACAAACATCAATTCCCTTTTCCTTGATTTTCTTAAAAACACGATTTGTATAATGTAAGCCAGCCGTAGGTGCAGCAACTGAACCTGTT
The DNA here is from genome assembly GCA_964549105.1 of uncultured Nitrospirales bacterium. Classification (GTDB taxonomy): domain Bacteria; phylum Hydrogenedentota; class Hydrogenedentia; order Hydrogenedentales; family Hydrogenedentaceae; genus Hydrogenedens. The sequence continues at coordinate 16,697 of CAZJTZ010000013.1, read as the reverse complement.
TTTTTAGCATAAATTGCCTGATAGTGCAACCAATCCTTAGGGTCAGGAGCATCTCTACGAATGTAGTGAGGCAAAGGGACCATCCCAATTTTATGAATTATTTGCATCAAATTTACCCTGGGAAAGTGCACAATCCTTTTCCCCTCTCCTAAAAAATCTTGAACTTCTGCTGTCAACTCATCATGAAGTATTATTTTTGTTGAAACAGGCACTTTTCCTGACGGCTTTACCAGAGCAATCCAATCCTGTTTATTTATTGGCTTCAATAGAAATATTTCAACCTTACCACCCGTTTTTTCTTTGTATCCTAACAATCGTGCAGGGAAAACTTTTGTATTATTCAAAACAATCACATCACCGGGATTTAAATAATCAGGCAAATTCCGAAACACATCCTCTTTTATTTCTCCCGTCTTACGATTGAGAATTAACAAACGAGACGAATCCCTGGGTTTAGCAGGTTGCTGGGCTATTAATTCTTCTGGCAAAGTATAATTTAATTCATGGGCAAACATAATAAATTTGATAACAACAGATTTAATTTTTTAATTGAAAAGTTTTTGGGCAGAGACAAGAAGGGATGCTTTTTTATTTGTAGATGATTCGGTTTGCACCTCTTGAATACCAATATTTACAAGGCAACCCAACATCATCATTGATGCGACAAATGAGGAACCACCGCTACTAACTAAGGGTAAACACATTCCCTTCACAGGAAGAAGACCTACATTTACTAACATCATCACGACGGCCTGGATTCCAATCATACAGGTAATTCCAATAGCAAGCAATGAGCCCTGAAGGTCAGGGGATTTCCTCGCAACTTCGAATCCATAATAGACAAACGAGGCAAATAACAATACTACCAGAAAAGCACCCAACAGACCCATTTCCTCTCCTATCAGGGAGAAGGGAAAATCTCGATGAGGTGCAGGTAAGTATCCCAATTTCTGTTCACCTGCACCGATTCCCACGCCCATTAGTCCTCCTTGATAAAAACTAACCAGGGATTGAATAATATGCCATCCTTTCCCTGAGGGGTCCCATTCTGGAAACCAGGTGTAAATGATTCTATAAATTCGGTGAGGTTTTAATATAATAGCAATGCTAAACAGAACACCTAACAACCCAGAACCTACCACTAAATATCTCTTTTTAACTCCCGCTACTAACATCATACATAGAACAGCCGACATAATGACCATAGGTATTCCCTGGTCGTTTTCCAAAAAGATGAGAGCAACATAAAAGCCACTAAGAAGGAGTGGAAAAACAATTCCAAAAGCAAACGACTTTAACCTGTCATAAAATCGAGAAAAATACCATGTTATATTTACCAGAACTATAAATTTAGCAAATTCTGAGGGCTGAAGAGAAAAACCTCCGGGTAGTAGGAGCCATCTTCTTGCCCCGTTAAATACATCACCAACAAAAAGCACCCCTACCAAACTTACAGCACAAACTAACGATAAAATCCATAAAGTCTTCGGTTGGAAAAGGGAATGATAATCGTAGAAAAGCATGCAAATAAATACGCCCCCACCAATAAACAATAAGATTAACTGTTTTACTAAGAAACTTTGCAAACTTTTTTCAATACCCTCTACGCTATAACTTACCATAATCCCAAGCACCGTTAAAATAACTGTGATAAGAATAATTGCTGTTGAATCTTTGTGCATATCTTTATGATTCCTTTGCTAATAGTTGTTTAACACAGTTTCTAAAATGTTCCCCACGAACCTCAAAATTAGGATACATATCGAAACTTGCACATGCGGGGGATAACAATATTACGGAATGGGGAAAGGAATGCTGCCACGCCACTTTGACCGCTTCTTCCATTGATTGGACTCGCTCTACTTGAACCAAATCAGAAAAAGTATCTTCTATCTTTTGAGCATCCTCTCCTATTGTAATTAAGAAACAGACTTTTTCCCTAACTAATTCTCGGAGTGGTTCGTAACTTGCACCTTTTCCACGACCCCCTGCAATAAGAATAACAGGCTGTTGGAAACTTTCCAGAGCCACTCGGAGACTTTCAACATTTGTTGACTTTGAATCATTATAAAAGGCTACACCGCTTTTACTCCCCAAAAACTCTATTCTGTGAGGGACCCCCTTAAAAGAATTCATCGCTTTATACACTTTTTCTGGAGAGATAGACAAAGAACTGACAATAGCCAACACGGCAAGGGCATTGGCAAGGTTATGCTGACCCTTTAACGGGAGTTGGGAAACTTTGCCCAACATGTTATCGTTAAATAAAATATAACTTTCCTTACCATTAGATTGAATCCATGCACCCGGGGATACTTCTTGTGTCAAAGAGAAGTATACCTTTTTCACAGAAGGGGGAACTTTCATTTGAGAAACCCATTCATCATCGGCATTAACAATCGCCACATCTTGTTCGGTTTGATTCTGAAATATTTTACATTTGATATCTGCATATTCTATCAAGGTAGGATGTCGAGATATATGGTCAGGCGTAACATTAAGCACAGCGGCTATATGTGGATGGAAAAGATGCGTATACTCTAACTGGTAACTACTCATTTCTGCTACAATCCAGTCATAAGTAACGGTTTCTGCTACTACATCAGATAAAGGAGTATCATTGTTTCCTGCCAATGCTGTTTTGAATCCCAATTCTTTCAAGGTATGGTGGACCCAGCAGGTAACAGTAGTCTTGCCGTTCGTCCCTGTTACTGCAATTACAGGAGAGTTGACAAAATACCAGGCATATTCAAATTCTCCCAGTATGGGAATGCCCCTATTTCTTGCTTCTTCTAAAATAGGGATTCTGGGAGATATTCCTGGGCTTACAATTACAAAATCAATTTCAGACAATAATGTTTCTGGATGTTCTCCAAAGACATAAGGCAAGCCCAACTCTTCTAAAAATGAGACGGCGTCAGGTAGTTCGCTACCCTTTTTTATATCATTGACTATTACTTTTTTCCCCTGTTTTTTTAATAGTTTTGCACAAGACATTCCTGTCTTACCTGCACCAATTACCAGGGCGCGATTTAATGATTTAATTACAGTAAGTTCATAAGATAGTGGTTTCATCGTAGTTTAAGAGTTCCTAAACTTAATAGTGCAAATAATAATGCAATTATCCAAAAACGCAGTGTAACCTTAGTCTCTGTCCAACCTAAAAGTTCAAAATGATGATGAAGCGGAGACATACGAAATATTCGTTTTCCTGTAAGTTTAAATGATGCTACTTGTAATAAAACGCTACCTGCTTCGAGAACAAAAATACCTGCAACTAATGGAAGTAGTAATTCTTGTTTTGTTAAAACGGCAAGAGCGGCCAATGCTCCCCCTAATGACAATGAACCTGTATCGCCCATAAACACTTCTGCAGGATAGCCATTATACCAGAGGAAACCCAGTCCTGCACCCAGTAGTGCCGAACCAAACACAAAGAGTTCACTGGCTTCAGGCACATAAGTCAAGAATAAATACCGACTCCAATCAGAACGACTAACTATATAAGCAATACCTGCATAAGCCACGATAGATATAATTGAAGAACCAATAGCCAGCCCATCTAAACCATCTGTAAGATTTACAGCATTTGACCCACTAACTACAATAAGCACTACGAAAAGAATGTAAAATATCCCCATAGGAATAAATAAGTTTTTAAATCCCGGTATCCCTACCTGAGTGTGTAACGAAGAGGTAGATATATATAATGAGCCATTAAAAGAATGTTCCAGAAGCAATCTTCCTAATCGTTGTTTCTGAAAAGGTATTTTTTGTTTTTTCGCATTTAAATATGTTCGTGCTTCTTGGTTTAGAGCCTTATCTTCCCACAAAGGGCTGTATCTCCAATCCCCTTCATCAATAATTTGATTGAGTATGCGGATAATCATAGATTGTTCTTCAAATTCAAGTTCTTTGTTAAGGTCTAACCGAAGCAGATGTTCCTTTTGTATAGACGGTATTTGTGAACAGATAAGATGAAGGTCAGGATTCTCTTCACCTTTTAATCCATGATTTAACAGACTTCTTAACATGGACCAATCTTTTATGTCAGAATGAGTCAAATAAATTGCTCCCGGCGTTATCGGATTAAAATAGAGATAGACTCCAAAAACAAGTCCTACAAAAATCTGAGCTATCAATTTATCTTTGGGTCTTAACCCATCGTTATGTTTTCTTTTCAACTTAATGTAATCATCTAAAAAACCTATAAACCCTAATGCACAAAAGACAGCCAGCGTAAGCCATAAAAACCGATTTGTCAGACGCCCCCAGATTAGAAGAGAGATAAGGGTTGAAGCAAGTATCAGAATTCCTCCCATTGTGGGAGTTCCTGCTTTACCTTTGTGAAGTTGATGGAGGTCGGCTACATATTCTTTCTTTATATACTGTCCTATTTTCATCTCTTGCAATTTTCGAATAACAAACGGTCCAGCGAGAAGAGTTATAAAAAAAGATGTAAATACAGCTCCACCTGCGCGGACTGTATGATAGGTCAGAACATTCATTACACCTAAGTAGGGAAGTAATATAATAGCAATATAATAGAGCATCTTTACCTCGATTTAGAATAAGGAAATTTCAATAAGAAAGGAGAGGTAATAATTATACAGCAAATAGGGTCTCTCATTCGATAGATTGCATCCTTTCCCTTAATTGTTTAATCACTTTTTCCATAGTCATTCCGCGTGAACCTTTAACCAGTATCCAACTTTCAGGCTGAATAATCTTAATAATCCTATCCGCAATTTCTTCATAGCTTGAACAGATATACACTTTTTTTACACCTGATTCTACTGCACCTTTCTCTACCTCCTTTGCGTAATTTCCATAAACGAACAAGACATTTACTCCGCAATTCCCTGCTTCCTTACCTAATAAGTAATGATACTTATTACTCTCTCCTCCCAATTCAAGCATATCTCCTAAAGCAGCACATCTAAAACCTTCGGGAGCAGAAAATGATAAGAATTCTAATGCTGACTTCATACTTATTGGGTTAGCATTATAGCAATCATCAATAATATGGAAATTTCCTATTAGATAAGTTTTTATTCGTCCTGCTTGTTGATAGGCTTCCAATAATGTTTTCTCTTCCAGAGGGATATTGTGCTTCAACGAAACTGCAATAGCAAGCAAAAAATTTGACAGAAACGAACGGGAACATAAAGGTAGTCGTAACTTTCCAACAGGTTCTATATCTACCTCCATACTTTCAGGGGAAATTTTTTGAAAATATTTTAATACTACATCGCCCTTTTTCCCATAATAGACCTTGTTCGCAATAATATGATTTGCAATAGAAACGCAATAGGGGTCATCGGTGTTCACATAGAAATATCCCCAGGGCGGAAGGCATTTGGCGATATTTGCTTTCTCCCGTGCCACGCCGTCTATACTTCCCAATCGTTCTAAATGGGAAGGAGCAATAGTAGTAATAGCAGATTCTTCTGGATAGGCAATGGCGCACAGTTCTGATATATCACCCGGTTTCCCTGCACCCATTTCAATTACACCCCAGTCCGTTTCTTCATCCATTTGCAATATAGACAGCGGACAGCCCAATTCATTATTGTAATTTCCTTTGGAAACCGTAATTTTATATTTCTTTGCCAATATGGAGGAGATAAGTTCTTTTGAGGTGGTTTTTCCACAAGAGCCTGTAATGGCAAAGGTTCGTGCCCTTAAGTTTGTCCTGTGCCAGCGAGCAAACCGCTGGATTGCTTGCAAAGTATTCGCAACACAAATTGAAGGGAAAGCCACATCTTTTGACACAACCGCAGCCACAGCCCCCTTTGATATTGCCTCTTGAACAAATTGATGACCATCTACTTTGGTACCGGGCAGGGCAAAAAACAGATTCCCTTTTTGAATGGTCCGCGTGTCTATTGAAATTCCAGAGAACTCATTATCTTCTTCTCCCTTTAATCTCCCGCCAATGGCTTTTGCTAATTCTCCTAATGTATATTTCCAGGACATCTATTTCCCTTTCAAAAATTTTCGAGCGACTTCGCGGTCGTCAAAAGGAAATTTTTGCGTTCCAATAATTTGATAGGGTTCATGCCCTTTGCCTGCAATAATAACTATGTCATTGGCTTTTGCTTTACTCAAAGCAAATTGTATGGCTTCTTCCCTATTTTCTATAACGAAATAATCATTTCCTTTCTCCTTTCCCATTTTTTGCACACCCACTTCAATATCCAGCAAAATTCGTTTGGGGTCTTCTGTCCGTGGATTATCGGAAGTCAAAACAATAAGGTCTGCCCATTTTCCCGCAACGGCTCCCATCTTAGGTCTTTTGGTTTTATCGCGGTCGCCACCACATCCAAAAACAACAATAAGTTTACCATGTGTCAGATTTTGTGCCGTCTGTAATACATGATTCAGCCCATCTTCCGTATGGGCATAATCCACTACTACCGTGAATTCCTGTCCTTCATCTATCATTTCAAAACGCCCTGGCACAGACTTAACATTTTTCAAACCTCTTTGAATTTCTTTTAATGAAATCCCCAAGCCACCCACAATAGCCGAAGCACACAAGGCATTAGAGATATTATGCTTTCCGATAAGCGGAAGCCTTATGTCTATTTCACCCATTGGCGTATGCAACTGAAACTTTGTATCCTTAATAGTTATTTCAATATCACTTGCCCAATAATCACCTTTTGTCCCATAAGTAATACATTTCGATTTGCATTGTTTTATAAAATGTTCTGAATTAGGGTCTGATTTATTGACAACGCCAAAACTTCCCTCAGGAGACAACATTTCAAATAGTTTAAGTTTTGCTTTTAAGTATTCATCCATTGTCTTATGAAAATCCAGATGGTCCTGGGTAAGGTTAGTAAAAGCAGCCACGCTAAAATGTATTCCAGCCACCCGGTCCTGTGCCAAAGAATGGCTACTGACTTCCATAACTACATGGGTTATTCCCTTTTCTCTGGCTTTTGAAAAAAGGGCTACGAGTTCTTCGTTAAAAGGTGTAGTATGTGTTGCTTCCACATATTGCTCACCCAGGTCATAGCCCAGTGTTCCGAACCTTGCTACTCGAATCCCTACTTCTTTCAATATGCTTTCCACCAAAAATGTAGTAGTGGTTTTGCCATTAGTCCCAGTAATTCCGATAACAACCATTGATTTCGTTGGGTCTCCGGCAAGATAATGAGCCACTTCACCCAAAATGCGTCGGGGATTTTCATGAGCAAAATAGGGAATTTGTTTTTTCTTTAACAAACTCACTAATTCATCAGATAGCTCGGGCAAACCGATAATAGCGATAGCCCCCCTCTCTATTGCTTCTGGAATATAAGCCCAACCGTTTGAATGTTCACCGGGAATGGACACAAATATATACTTATTCTGAACTTTTTTGGAATTTTCTGTTATTCCTGAAACCTCCACATCAGGAATAGGAACAGAACAACTTAAGTCCCATTTATTAATTATTTCTTTGAGATACATTCTTATTCCTCTTTGTTTAGGGATACTACATCCAAATCCGAGTTGATGTCATCTGAAAAATCCAATTGGCATATATCTACATCCTTTAAGGGAGTTCCCGCAGTGGGAAATTGAGATACCACCCTTCCATAGCCACGGCATTCATAATCTATCTTTAAAATACTTAACACATCTAATACTTGCCTTTTTGTTAATCCCAAAAGTTGTGGTAATGTTTCAAATTGTTGAGCCTCTTCTATAATTTTTTCTATGGGTAAAGGATTAATAATAATTTCTTTTCCCTTTTTCTCTATGGTTTTTTTATGGTTTCCTTTTTCTTCTGCTATTTTTTTGTTTCCTGTCTCGGCTATACTGACCTTATCCGCTTCTAAATTTTCATTATTATTCAATAATTCCTGCATCCACTGAGGGTCAATATCTTCAAAATACAATGAATCGTTATCTTTTTCAACGCTTTCTTCTGCAACAAATCCATCTTGTTTTAACAATTCATTAGGAACAGGGTCAGGAGGCACTTTAAGACGGGTTAAGGTGTAATACATAATATTTTTAAATGCAGGACCACACACATAACCGCCGTAACGAATTTTTGAGAGAGGATAGCGAATTACGACAACCACTACAATTTTTGGATGAGTAACAGGAGCAAATCCTGCAAAAACGGCTATAATCTTATCGGGGTCATATCCACCGCCCTCTTTCACGGTTCTGGCTAAATGAGCCGTTCCCGTCTTCCCCCCCACTTTATATTCTGGAATATTTGCAGTCTTTCCTGTGCCTTTAAGCACTACTTGATGACATAGGGTTCGTATTATTTCTGCTGTTTCAGGTTGTATAACACGAGGAAAGGATTCTTCCTTGTGTTCATAATAAATTTTACCATCTGGAAGAACTGCTTTTTCGACAATAAAAGGTTTTACCAGATAGCCTCCGTTTGCAATAACAGAATAAGCCCGCGCTAATTGAATAGGTGTAACCATTACAGCGTAACCAATGGACATGGAACTTAATGTGGTTTCTGCCCTATTTGTTGAAATAGCACCGATTCTTTCTGTGGAAATATCTTCGAGTGTTTTTGTCCCAAATCCAAATTTCTTTACATATTCACGAAGGGTATCCAGTCCAACCTTTTTGCCTACTTTTACCATGGCTACATTACTGGATTGCTCAAAACATTTCCAGAAGGGAACGGCACCCATTTTGTGAACATCTCTTATAACCTTGCGACCTACCCGCGTGCTTCCTCCTTCGCAGTCAATAATCGTATCTTTTGTAATTCCTCCTTGTTCTATGCCTGCACTTGCAGTTACTATCTTAAATGTTGAGCCAGGTTCTATGAGTTCATATAAGACCTTATTTTTGAGGGCATCTCCTACACGGGTTTCTGGAAGATTGGGGTCATAAGAAGGACGAGAAGCCATAGCAAGAATGGCACCTGAATAGGGGTCCATAATAATACCCATACCGTCCATAGCATTACATTCTTCAATTCTTCGGTCTAATTCCTTTTCTAATATGTGCTGAATTTCCAGATCTATTGTCAGATAGAGATTCGCCCCCGGGTCATCTCCATTTTTTTCTTCGGAAGTAGAGGGGATAATATATCCTGAACCTGTTTTTTTCCCGGAGACTTTAGTGGGGTCTGCATAAAGGGTCGAATCCCAATCTTTCTCTATTCCATCTATGCCTTCTACCCGATTTTTATCGCTCATGGCTACAAAGCCAATGACATTTCCCCCTACTTCATGATGCGGATATTCCCTGAGCCATTCATATTTTATGAATAGAGGGTACCCTTTGGGCTTTTTTTCTTCATCCTTATCCGAACTCCCCTTTATAGACAGTATCTTCTCCCAAAAGGACGAATTCTTTTCTCTCGCCACTGCTGTTTCTTCTTTTAATTTATCTTTCTGCCATTTGTTCACTTCGGAAACAAACTGTTCCAATTCTGCTTTGGGAATATCTTCAATAGCTCTTTGAAGTAATACATACTTCAATTTGTTTCCTTTATTATCTGTAAGAGACATTCTATCTTTGACAACTTCAACATTCAATCCTAATTTCTTAGCCACTTTTTCTGACATTTCTTCGGGATATAAAATATCTGCGGGGGAACAAAAAAGTGAAGGCGTATATACGGAATAAGCAAACACATTTTGAGACCTATCATAAATCATTCCACGCGGATTTTCACGCAGTATCACGCCTTCATGTTTGTTTGCAAATTCTTTAACAATCGTCTTGGGAAAAACGACTACCACCATAAGTCGAACAATAATTACACAAAACACTAATAATAAAATCAACTGCAAAAATGCCAATCGGTCTACCGATATAACATGACTTTGTTCATCTTCAATATCAAAAGGTGATTTCTTAAACATTTTTCTTTGCCTATAAATCTTCCATCAAAAATTCGCTTAATGAGTCAATATCAATAGAATCTTTTTCTTTATCTGGATTACTATTTTTACTTGTTGCAGTAGGATTAACCTGTTGACCCTGTTCTGGAAAAAGGTCTTTTGATTCCGCACTTACAGGAGTGCTTATTTCTTCTACCATCTTTTGTTTAACAGAAATTGCTACTTTACTTAATAACCCAAAAATTTTGTTTTGAATGCCTTTTTCTTCCTGACCATACTCACATTCTTGGAGAAGCATTTCTACCTTTTTAGGTTTTTCTGGAAACAACATTTCTGTGGAGGCAGTTTGAACAAGTTTCTCTCTTTCATCCCTGCTATATGTAACGCGGACAATTTGTTCAGGCGTCGGTGAAATTAAACCAAGTTGGTATCCTAATCGAGTTAAATTTTGCAAATTCTCTAACTTTGTTTTCTCTACCTTTAATGCCTCTATCTCTGCGGTCATCGCTTTTAGACCACAATTAATATCTTCCTCTTTTTGAATATCTATCTCGTCATTATCCGATGAATTGTTCTTCCATGAATTCATGTAAGAACTTATTTCAAGAACCCAATCTTTGAGTAACGAAGAACTATTTTTCTCTTGCATTTTTTTGTCATTCAGAGATTTCAATTCAGAAGTATCTTTAATCATATTATCATTGGCGGACTTTATACTCTCCGTTTCATTCTTGACCCACCTTGTAATATTTTTCTTTGCTTGAATCGTTAAGCAGTCATAACGCCATTGCTGGACATTAATATATAAATCAACAGCAAATACTCCGGATAGGATTAAAACAGGTATAAGATATAATGCGCCAACAAACAGGGTTTCTTTCCTTGTTTTTATTGACTTTGTAGTCATGGATTCATCGCTCCCTTCAAATAATAGTCCATATATTCATCAGAAATTTTTTCTATGGCTCTCAATTTTGCACTTTTTGCTTTTGAATTTTTTTTGATTTCTTCTAAAGACGGAATCAAAGGTTTAGGGGTTAGAACTCGGGCTATAGGTGGAATCTCTTTTCTCAAAAATCCTTCAGGTGATAAAATTTTGATAGGATGAGAAACAAAACGAAACACAGATTTTACAATCCTATCCTCTCCTGAATGAAAACTGATGACTAAAAAGTAACCTTCTTTTGACAATATCTTCATTCCCGCCCATAAACCTTTGTTAAGGAAAAATAATTCATTATTAACAGCAATTCTCAACGCCTGAAACACCTGTCGAACCTCGTCTGGAATTCGATTTTTAGCAGGAAAAATCTCCAATATCGTTTGAACTAAATCTGAAACTTTTTTAAGATTTCCTTCCTTCTTACGAAGAACTATCCTTTCTGCTACACGAAAAGGTTTCCTGACATCTCCATACTCTTTTAAAATTCTTGCAATTTCATTTACATCGTTTTTTTCTAAAAAATCATCTAATGTCTCTATATCTTTGGAATTCATTCTCATATCTAAAGGACCTTCCTTTTGAAAGGAAAAACCACGGGTCTCATCTTCCAGAGCAAAACTTGAAAGTCCTGCATCAATTAAAATTACATCTACTTTCTGGATACCTAATTTGTAAACTACCTGGTCCATCTCCGCATAATTTGCATGAAACAACTTCACACGACTATTGTTTTTGAAACGATTACTACTGATTTGTATCGCTCTGGGGTCACGGTCTATGCCAATAACTAAATCTGGATTTAAATGCTCAAAAAAGTAAGAAGTATGTCCTCCTGAACCTACGGTAGCGTCAACAAAAATTCCCCCTTTCTTCCCCCGGAGAAGGTCTATTACCTTCTCTGCCATAACTGGAATATGATAATTTTCATTGGTCATAAATTCTTGACATAAATAATCGAAATTTTTCCCAGCAAGGATTTCGCTGGAAATAAATTCGATTAGGCTGCCAGTTTGAATGCATCCACTGCATTCATCTCGTTAGTGTATATTTCAAAATAATGCCATATTCCAATAAAACGGAAAAGTTGCTCTATAAAAGTGCTTGGCTTGACCAATTTTAAGTCTCCACCTTTCCTTCTTGCCATCTGCAAGCATTCTAAAAGATAGCCCGCAGCGACCTGGTCCATCATGTCCACCTCTTGAAGATTCAATACTACATAGTTCTTTTTCCGTTTGATGTAATCTGCAATAGCAAGCCGCAAATTACACACATTTTCCTCGTCAAGACTGCCTGAGACTCGAACAAGGACTACATGCCCACAATTAAGTTTTTCAATCTCCATAGCCGTAACTCCTCTTATTAAGATAAGTTGTTGTTTATGCTCGTTAACGGAAATAGTTCCTCCATAAAATTTTTCATCTCTTTTTGAGTATCTTCATCCTTAAAGAAATTGTCCCATAATGATTCATTCCAGATTTCAAGATAAGCCCCACAACCTGCGATAACTGCATTATCCAGAATCTCTGCCCAGTTACGGAAAGGAGCAGGTAAGGTCATTCGAAATTGTGCATCAGGTCGAATCTGAACAGAGCCCCCAATAAAACGACGGCGGAGAAGTTGTGCTTTGGGATTTAAAACAGGCAGTTCGTCTAACTTATCGGTAACTTCTTTCCATATTTGAGATGGAAATAGTAATAAATTATTCTCAAATCCACGCGTCAAATACCAAACAGTGTGATTGTTATCTATCATAATGGATTTTAAAGTAATAGGCGTTAATATTCTGTTTTTATCGTCCAATGTGACATGATATTCTGATTGATAAGTTAACACTACTATTCTCCACCAAATTACTATTTATTTACTATAATATTGCTATATAATATCACTAAAAATCCACTTTGTCAAGTCAAAAATATTAATTCTGTTTATTTTTTATTTTTTTCTTAAAACATTTAAAAAAATAATTCTATTGATAAAAAAGAATAATAAAAGTATCCATAGTTAGTTCTCAGCGTTTAAGAGATAAATCATAAATATCGTCAGGTAAATGTAAAGAACGAAAAGAAAAAAATACCTCTCCCGTTCATACAGAAATATTTTTTATTTGTGAAGATATTTCAAGAGTTTCGTAGGGTATACTGGAAGATATCGTCTTTTGTTAAGAATTGTCAAAATATATTATTTTGTATAGGAATTCAGTTTAACATCGTTGCAAACGGTGTGTTCATAACGGTTTTGTTTTGTAAAAAGGCAGTTTCACAAATTACTCTTTTATAAAAACATACACTTTTCACATTACTACCTTACTGAAAGGGTAATAAAAAGAAGGCGTATTGCAATACACCCTAAAAAACGATACCTCTGCAAGCAAACAATACCTCTAATATACTGTTTATGAGGGGTGTATTACGATATGCCCCTACTTTTTCAGAAAGTTTTAGATAGAGCCAGAGTTTATTAATTCCCTCATTTCTACTGAAACACTCTTATCCAGAGGGAAAAATAAAAGACTCCATGCTCGCTATAGTTTTGGTATGTGTTTACAGCCTCGCTGTATGTATTTATGATTATGACAATTTTATGAGTTGATTATTTCTTCTGAGATGGGGATTTCTGTCTCTAATTTTTCTCCTGAATTTATCATCTCTTCCCAGGTAACAGTTTTATTCTGATAGGCAGACATTCTCCCAAGAATACAGGTCAATGCACTGTTTGCAGATTCTTCCAGATTGTTTAAGTATTTCCCAGATTTAATCGAGTTATAGAAATCTTTTATATTATTCACTGCACCTTTTTCATAAATATCGGAACTCTGTCCCCCCTGCCAGGTGTCTGACTTACCTTCAATTGTAACTATGCCTCCGTAATGTGTGTCTGCCGTTCCTAATGAACCGTAAAGTCGCATACATATATCGTCATATCCATAAGTGAATTGGCCACTACTGAAATCAACAATGACATCTTTGGGGTAATTAAACTGAACGCAGAAATGGTCCCAGCAATCGCCCAAATCGGTGCGTGCCTTTCTTCCACCCGTCCCTGTGGCTTTTAAGGGATGGGATTGTAGATACCAGTTTGCGACATCGAGAACATGTATGTTTTGTTCAACGATTATATCGCCAGAAAGGATTTTATCAAATACCCAATTTTTCAGGCGTGCTCCCGGTTCATTGGGTTCTGCCTGTTTACCCAACCTGCTGCAATAATAGTAAAACTGTCCGATAACAGGGTCGCCAATCATTCCCTCATGTATTCGTTTTGCACACTCTTTGAATAAATCATAATTGCGAGTTTGAAAATCAACAAGCAAATTTAATTTGCCGTTGTATTTTTTTGAAATCTCAATCAAGGATAGACAGCCATTAACATCTACGGCAATAGGCTTTGCCAAGTATACATGCTTCCCCTTTTCCACAGAGGAAAGGACCTGTGTCGGATGGAAATAAGGCGGGCTTTCAATGGCAACGGCTTCTACATCTGTTTCGAGCAATTGCTTGTATCCATCTAAACCGACAAAGACATTTGAGGTCGGGACATTACATTCTTCTGCAACACGCATAGCCCTTTTACGAAATACATCATGAACGGCTGTTATTTTGAAGGGTGCATTATTTTCAAACAGATGGGCTATCCAGCGGCCTCTACCACCACAACCGATTAATCCCAACTTTATTTTTTCATTAGTTTCGCTCCCAAAAGCAATATGTGGAGAGAGAATACTCAACGCACCTGTTGCTAATATTGTTGATTTCATAAAATCGCGGCGTGAACTATTTCCTACATTTTTCTTATCCATTGTGAATATCCTTATTTTAATATTTTATCCCAACAACTCTTGAAGGAAACCTAAATTTTTCTTGAAATCATTTACCTTGTTCATTGTTGGAAGACCTGTTTCTAACACGAACCAACCTTTGTAGCCAATCTCTTTTATTGCTTCTGCAATGGGTTCCATCTTCACCTTGCCTTTGCCCAGATAAAAAGCGCCGTCCTTAAAATGTATCTGACAGATTTTGTCTTTCAGCAGTCGAATTTCCGCAGGGACATCATAGCCACTGTAAGTTGAGTTTCCGACATCATAATAGACTTTACAGGCATCGCTCCCTATCCTATCTAATATCTCCATATTTTGCTGGGCAGACAGGGTATTTTCTAACCCCAATATAACACCCGACTCTTTTGCTTTCGGTGCACACTCTTTTAGTTTGTTTACTACTTCTGCAATATTATTATCTTTTAATTTACCTTTATCAATTAAATCACCTTTACTGAAAAAGGCAAGAAGAATAACCTTAGCACCCAAATCTTTCGCTGCATCAATGGTATCCAGGACCCAACCTGTTGCCCGTGGTTCACTGGCTAATGGAGCATCATTGAACAAACTCATAGCAATTGATGGTATTTGAATGCCTGTTTCTTTCATCTTTGCCTTATATTGTTCTCTCAAATCCACATTAGCAATAGCAATCTTGTCTTCAGGTTTGCCTGCAGAAATTTCTACACCATCCAGGCCTATTTGTTGGGCAATGTCCAGTGCGGCTGTTCCTTCTGTCCAGATTGACCAGTCACACGCAGCGATGGGAAAACTGCATTTCTTTTCTTGACCGAACATAAATGACGATGTCCCTAAAACAGGGAGAGATATTCCCGCTATTTTCATAAAATCTCTTCTCGACAAATACATTTCTATTCTCCTTCTTTTTATTGTTCAGGAATTGCTATTTCACAATGTTAAATAGTAATTTCTATAATTCTATATAAATAAGTTAGTGAGAAAAAAACCATGTTTAAACAAAAAGAAAGGAATAATTATGAAATGGGCAAGAGTTATAAATGAGGAAGGAGATATTTCTTATATTAGTATTGGTTCAGACAACAATTATTATGAACTGGAAGGTGAACCATTAAAAGGGACTCTAAAAATAACAGGTAGAAAAATATCTCCCCAGAAATGGCTGACTCCGGTTGAATCGCCAGCGATATTTTGTATTGGTCTAAACTATCGCGGACATGCAAGGGAGACAAACAAGCCTATTCCAGAGTATCCTGTCGTTTTCATGAAAAATCCGTCTGCATTAACAGGGCATCTTGAACCTATAAAAATTCCAGGGGTCTGTGACAATGAGGTAGATTATGAAGGTGAGTTAGTGATTATCATAAAAAAAGACGCTTTGAATGTTAAAGCAGAAGAAGCCCATCATTCCATCGAGGGATTTACCATTGGCAATGATGTATCTGCAAGGAAATGGCAGAATGAATTAGGGGGCGGACAATGGGTGCGTGGGAAAAGTTTTGATACCTTTGCTCCCGTGGGACCTTTTGTTTTGCCAATGGAAGATTTGCAATCATGCCCTTCATTTCAAATAACAACACGGGTAAATAATCAAATCATGCAAACAGGAAATACAACGGACATGATTTTTAATCCGTTTGAATTGGTATCTTTTTTGAGTCAGGACACAACCTTAAAAGCAGGTAGTCTTATTTTTACAGGAACTCCATCTGGCGTAGGTTGGGCTCGCTCTCCAAAGATAGTTTTGAATAAAGGGGACATGGTCGAAATAGAAATTCCACATATCGGAATATTAAAAAATCCAGTTGTTTAACTAAATCACTTTATTAGCAAAAAACACGCGGATTTTCGATAATAGATGTTTTGAGAAATCCGCGTGTTTATGTTTTACAAAGATTAAAATTGTTTTCTATTATTCTGGAATATCAAAAATACGCATAACACTAGCCAGTTCTGGAACCATTGGAGGTTCTCCCCCTTCTGGAAGATAACGAACAAATGCAACATGTCCATCCATATACAAAATATTGCTTCCGCCGGGAATATGATTAAACTTGGCTGCCTGGTCAGAAACATTGTCCCACATTATAAATATAGAACTTTGTGCTTTAGCACTTGAACCGGGATTATT
>CAZJTZ010000012.1:0-101266 GCA_964549105.1 uncultured Nitrospirales bacterium | reverse complement strand
TGGGACTAAAGGTTTCCACAATTCTCCTCTATCTATAATTTTTTGACCCCATTCATCAATAATATTTATATTAGAAGATTCATACATTCGAGTTGTGGAAGGTATGGCTTCTAAATCTCTGCTAAGGGCTTCTCTTCGCATTACGGTCGGGTCAAACAAGAAATTTAAGGCTATTTGAGATAAGACAAAAAGAATAAGAATCCCCAATCCACATTCGAACCAAAACCAAATCCTTTCTGAGTTTATAGATTTCATTATCCTACTTTCGATAGATTTCCATTGTAAATGTATATTTTACTTCCGTTTCCTTGAATAACTAAATGGGGTATCCGCACTCGCAATCGTTCCTGCTTGGAGTCAGGTAAAGACATACTTAATTTATAACGATAAATTGTGCCATCATTTTTCAATGCTTCTTTTCCTTCAAAACGAATATTATCGGGTGAAGACACCTGTATATAACCCGTTGCTTTCGTTCCTATTTCAATTTCAAGGGTCCATTTTTCTCCTGGTGGGAAGGAACGGACATAAGAGAGTTCCATTGTGTCTTGTGCCGATTCGGCTACCAGGGAGACCACTTTTTTTTGTGCATCCTGCTCGACCTGCATTGTTCCACCTATGCAATTCCAATCTACCGGGTCAAGGCTTAGATTAATTACGGATGAGGACTCAGAACCTCCTTCCACAGGCATTCCCGCCGTAATAATCCGGGTTATATCCATATCTGCACTTACTTTTTCTTCTAAGGGATGTCGTCTCAAATCAAGGTTATCTATCCGTAACGATTGTGGACTACTTTGAAGCCGTTGTAAGAATTGAATCATTGAAGAAAAATCGGAAGGCGGCAATTTCACATTGAGGGTATATTCTCGATAATTTTTGTCCGTAGTTCTTAAAATACCTTGTTGTAGAGAGGGAATTTCAACCAGAGCCCCAGTGCTTGTTAAAGTTTTTATGGGTATCCCCTCTTCGTTTAATTCTGGTGGATACTTCTGAGCCAGGCGATACAACTCTTGACGCAACCGGTCGTGAATTTCTGCTTCGGTCCATTTGCTTGAATGTTGACGAGCCACTTGAGCGTATTCTGATTCTACACTCTGTTTCAAAGCCAACTGATGGGTATAATTGATTAAATCCTCTTGTAATCGGTCAAGTGTGTTTTCTAAATCACTGATATATCTTATAGTAGAATGATATATCAGATTAAGCAAAAAGAGTGTACCCACTACCAGAACGCCAAGGATAAGCCTCCGTTCTCGAAGCGAAAAACGCTTCCAATAATTATGGATTTGAAGTAGTATCTGGACCACTTACCTCTTCCTCTTCAATAAACGGTATGGATATTTGATAATCAAAAATAATCTCATTTTGTTCTCGTGTCTGTTGTTCGTATACGCTTCTTGCCTGTTGGAAAGCGTTCAAGGCACTGGTCGTTGCCTGTCGTCTTAGATTTTCAGCGAAAGCATGTATATTGTCTATTGTTTTGGCTCTCCCCCAGATATTAATTCCTTCCATTCGCCGATAACTGACCATATTTATATTTACCCGTGGAGGTGCGGCTTCGGTAATCTGGGCAAGATAGTCCAGAACAGAACCACTTTTTGCCACTTCTCGCCGTAAGATTTGGAGTTGCTGCCGTTTCTCTGCTACGCCGCGTGCATTTGGTTCTATCTCAGCAACACGCTGTTCTAATTCATGAATCAATTGCTGACGCTGATGAACACTCTCGGCAAATAGACCTATCAATGATAGTATTAAGAGTAAAACCAATACCGCACATCTTTTGATATGCGTAGCCAGTTGCCGAACTTTATGAATTGCAAGTAATTTTTCGGGTAAAAGGTCTAAGGAAAAGGGTTTTCCTTGGGATAGGGATACTCCTACCCCAAATAGGGACGCAGAAATGGGAGGGGTAATTGTTTCTATTGTTTGAACATTCTTGAAATCTTTTGAAGAAAGAAAAACACAGGGAATATCCAGAAACTTTTCTAAATCCTCTTTTAACTTTGTGCTTACAGAGAATTCAGAACTAATGTAAATAGTATCAATATTTACCTCCGTTTCTGTCTCTCGCTGATAAGTATTTAAGGAAGCCCTTATTTCTCTGAGAATTTCATGGGTCAAGTCTGTAGATATTTCTTCCTGAACGGCTCCTAAACTTTGTGGGGGTTCTATGGTTTCCACAGAAGAGCGGAAGGGGTCTAATACTGTCTCGGTCTCCATAGGTTCAGGCTTTGTATATTTTAAATCAGATGGGCTTATCGTAGTTTCGTTAATTTCCCAGGTAGTCCGTACACCTCTCGAAAATTGCAAAATATTATTGTTAAAAATAGCAACTTCGATACCCCCAAGTGCCAGATGAACAAGACCTACATACTTCGTTTTTGCTTTCACGATTTCTGATGCCGTGTTCACAATCAAGCCCGTGCTTACCAGAATACCTGAGGGCTCCCATCCTATATCTTGCAAAGCCTTGATTTTTTCTTGTATCAGGTCACGATGGGCTATCGCTACGAAAACTCTACTTTCGGAATTAGGCAGTTCCTCCAATATACATTGTGATATCTGAATTTCTTCCAACGAATAGGGAACAAATTCTTCTGCGCTCAGTGCGACCATGTTCTTAATTTCATCTATGTCCTGAGAAGGCAAAGTAATGATACGAGATGTAATCTCATGTCGGGGTAAGACAAAATAACATGGCTCGTTCAGCCATTTGTTTTCTCTGGCTTTTTCTTTTAATTGAGCGACAGACAATTTCGAAGGGGCATTCAGGTCAAAGTTCGTCTCGAAATGTAACACTTCCCAGCCTTTTCGGGTTTTCTGGATACGAAGCAGGGTATAATATTCCCCTTCCATAGTTATTATGCTGTATTTATTTCCTTTATAATCCAAAAGTTTCCTCCTGCCAACGAATTAAGTTTGCATTAGAACCTTCGATATACACAACGGCTGTGCATGTAACTCTTATTTTAGCATTTCGCAATGTTGCATATCCTTTTATCCGATAGCATGTTGAAGTAAATACACAATACTGCTTTATAGCGTCTACGGGGTCTCCTGAAAGCCCTGTTTTATCCATCAGTTCCTGGACATTCTTAAAACCTTTATCGTCGCCTGTCCCGAGTTGACCATCGGCACCTGCTCGATATCCTAAAATTACTCCGATGGCACGGTCGCCTAACTTTGGGATACACTTTAATACTTGCTCCGAAGCGGTATTCAGGTTAATCTTGCCATAACCGTGGACGGTAAACATATTTTTAATAGCAGGTATCCGTTCTGTGCCGAACCAGTCTTCATCTTTTACCCCTCTTAGATAGCGTAACTCCTCTTCTACCTGAAAGGGGGATATGCCTTCGTCTTGATGGACAGCCTCTGTCCGTCGTTTAATAATCTGACGAATCACACTTCGATTAATTCCCTGAACCTCTTCAAGTATCTCTTTTGGGGTGGAATTCAAATTTATTTTACTTTCCTCATCTGTAATTGCGAAAAATACATCATCTTCACTTCGGTCGTCGGTCCAGTCTAACATTTTTAGGTCTTTAATTAAACTTCTGGGCTGAGCCCATGGTTGACCAAGATGGGTTCCCCCCATACCTTCGGGCATGGCTGCATCTATTACTGCTTTGTTCCGCAATTCGAGGATACCCCGCTGGACAGCCGCATGTGCCAGCAGACGAGCCTCACTTACATCTAAACTATACGCAGAGGCACGGCGGTCCAACATTACCCGTCTGCCAAAGCCCAATATTACGAAACTCAGCAGGGTAATTATCCAAAGGATGGTTACGAGAATAAATCCTTTTTTCATAGTTCATCCTTTAGCAATTGTTGGATTTGTTTGTCGGTTAGGTGAGCCGAAGGTGCTAGAATGGGAAAGGTCTCCTTAAATTCCATTTCTCCGTCCGGTTGGTCAGGGTCATAGAGAACCATTTTAACTTCAATCCCTTGCGGTAACCACCAACACAATTTATGCTTTTGAGCATAAACAGGTTCCACAGGTTCAGGTGGTTCTTTCGGGTTCCGTTTATCATCATACGGGACCCAGATGTATGCAATTTCAAACTTTCTGACATCTTCTACAAGGGTAACCTTTTTCTTCTTCGTTACTTTTACACGGGAACGGTCTATTTCACGATTGGCAGGTGGCACTTTGGGTAATGCCGTTTCGACTAAAGCCTCTTCCCGTTCCAATCGTTTTTGTCCTCGATTGTATTTATACTCAATCCGCATAAGGTGTCCCCCTTCGCCTGTATCCTTATTGAACGGTTCGGTAATCGAGAATAAGGTCATTTGTTGGTCATCGCCCTCAAATAGATGTCCCGCTGAAGCAATGAGATTATTTATATCGCGGGCTATCAAACTCATGACCAGACGGGCATCCTGTTGCGGATTGACGCCGGATTCTAATCGTTTCCATGTTAGAATTGAGGAATGAAATAGAATATATACAGAAGAGAGGACAATACTTAACAGAGTGGTAGCAACAAGAAGTTCCATCAGAGTAAATCCATATCTGAGTTTGCAAGGGGTATACATATTTATTGCTGTGACTCTTCGGGTACCCATAACTTCTCCGGTTGAAATAGATTCTGAGCATGTGTCTCAAACTTCATACCTGCCCTTTGCCATCGTATCCAGATGTCCACCTTCGCTATATAATTGCGAAACATTTTTATCAAGTTTTCACGAAGTTCAGGTGGTATTTCGGAAGGTAATTCTGGTTTAGGTATCGAAATTTTGCTTATTTTCCACTCGTAAGAAAATCTGTCATAAGGTTCTGGAAAAGACCCTGATTTTTCTGTCTCCTCATATTGCGGTTGAAGTTCAATTTCAGAATTTATTTGTTCTAATAGGAATCTTGCTGTGGTGTAGTCATTGGTCTGCCCCCGGGTCAATATGGCTTGCCGTAAGGCAGATTGAAAGGTTAATCCTGCAATACTTAGCAATGCCATAGAGAATACGGCTTCAAATAGGATATAACCCACGATAGGATAGTTTCGCCTCATTTAATCTCGAATCTCCCTAATGCACCTAACCATTTAATTGAAATTCGCTGTTGTCCCCGGATTTGCGTTTGTAATTCTATCTCTCCCGGGTCAGAAGCGCCATTCGGATAACATGAGATATAACGCAAGCCTGTTTTTCGGTCTCTACCTGCAGTAATGCGTGAAATCGTTAGCGTTTCAGGTATATTCATAGCACCGCCGCCATCTGCTTCCGCCACAGGTTCAAATTCCTTATCCCCTTCCAATGTCTGACTTTTCAATCGGAATAGACGAAACTCTCCTGCTTCATCATCAATCGTTACTCGAAACTCTCGCGATTCGGCTATGGCTTTTTCCTGAGCATAACGAATGAGAGAGGTTATATCCTGAGTAGTGTTTCGTATTCGCAGGGAATACATTGTGCGGTTGTAAATTGGGATGACCATGCCCGTCAAAATAGAAATAAGTGCTACCACCACCACTAATTCAAGAAGGGTGAATCCATACTTTCTCTCTTTTTTGTAATTTGAGATGTCCACTCGTTTTCAATTCAATACGCTGCTACTTTGGTTGCGTTGAAGTAAGGTCTGTTTTTGATGAACTTGTAACATCATCTTCATTCCCAGGCACGCCATCTGGACCGGCAGAAAAAATTTGATAATCTGCCTTTAATGGGTCCGTGGCAGGCTTATAAACATACGGATTGCCCCAGGGGTCCGGACGAACCTCACGGACATATCTACGCTCACCACTTACAAGGTCATCTAAGGTTGCGGGATACTTATCGTTGTGGTCCAGGGCATACAAATCCACGGCATTACTATATGTGGCAATATCCCCTTTGGCTGCACGAATTTGTGTTTCACGTACCCTTCCGCCATAGTTCATAACCACCATGCCTGCAAGAATACCAATGATAATTGTTACAAGGATAAGTTCGATAAGTGTAAAGCCTGAATTATGAGACATCATACTAAAACCCTTCTTATTTATAATTTGTTTCTATTACATTACTATATTATAACGAAAACAGTAGTTTTATTTGAGGACAACAGAGACCCTTTCGCAATTGTATTAATGAATAAAATATAATTAAAAAATAGAGGTAGTTCAACTCTTTATTTTTAATTGGTGACTAACACAAAATTAGAAGGTTGTATTACTATGACTACTATCCCTGAATATTGTACAAATCACATTGAAAAATCTTATGAAATTGCCCGTGAAGTTTACTCCGCTTTCCAGATTAACACAGATGAAGCCCTTAAAAAATTGGCAAATATCCCCGTATCCTTACATTGTTGGCAGGGAGATGATGTTAAAGGTTTTGAACATATTGAATCCACTTCCAGTGGAGGGATACAGGCTACCGGGAATTACCCGGGCAGGGCAAGAAATGCTGACGAATTGAGGCAGGATATAGAAAAAGCCATGTCGCTTATCCCCGGGAAACATCGCGTCAACCTGCATGCTATATATGCAGAAACACAGGGGAAAACGGTAGAACGCGATTCTTTGACGCCAGAATATTTTTCACGCTGGGCAGATTGGGCAAAAGAAAAGGGATTGGGTGTGGACTTCAATCCGACATGCTTCGCCCATCCATTGGCAGATTCCGGTTTTACCTTATCCCACCAAGACCGTGCTATTCGTGAATTCTGGATACGCCACTGTATCGCCTGCCGTGAAATTGGAGCCTACTTTGGCAAAACCCTTGGGAAAACCTGTGTTACCAACATCTGGATACCAGACGGCTATAAAGATATTCCCGTTGACAGATTAGCGCCTCGTCAACGATTAAAGGAATCATTAGACGAGATTTTCACTGCGAACATAAACGAGACCTGGAACAAAGACTCCGTAGAAAGCAAACTGTTCGGGATTGGTTCAGAATGCTATGTCGTGGGTTCTCATGAGTTCTATATGGGTTATGCTGTGCAAAAGAAGAAAGTCCTCTGCCTGGACATGGGACATTTCCATCCTACGGAATCAATCGCAGACAAACTATCCGCTGTTCTACTGTATATTCCTGAAGTTCTACTACACATTAGCAGAGGAGTTCGCTGGGATAGCGACCATGTGGTCATTATGAATGATGATGTCAATGCCCTGATGGAAGAAGTTGTCCGTCATAACCTATTTAGCCGCGTTTATATTGGACTTGACTTCTTCGACGCAAGTATCAACCGCATTTCTGCATGGGTGATAGGAACACGCTCCGTATTGCGGGCACTGCTGAAAGCATTATTAGAACCCACAAATATACTCAAAGAACTGGAAAATCATACCGACTACTCCGGAAGACTTATGTTTTTAGAAGAAACAAAAAATCTACCGTGGTCAGCCGTCTGGGATTACTATTGTTTAAAGAATAATGTCCCTGTAGGTTCCAATGGGTTTAATGAAATCAAAAAATACGAACAAACCGTCCTCTCCCAAAGAAACAGTTAAAAAAATCTTATTTGTAATAGAAAAGTTCCCTCTTATTTTCCTTTGGGAGAATAAGTATCCCAGAAACTACTTTTCGTTGCAGATTTATCGAAACACATATTCTTTCAATATCCAGTGTATTTTCCTCGGGAGACTTTATTGTAAAACCAATAAAGTGGTTAGATGTTGTGAGATTTCTCGCTTGGTTCGCAATCTTTCCCTTAATTTTTAGCAGGTGGTAGTTTTTAATATATGATATACTTAATCAGTTCTGTTCGAAAATATCTTGAATTTGATTAGACAGATACAAAAGCATGATACAATATATTGTTTTATATTGCCGAGAAAAATAGCAGTTGTATAATAATTGAAAATTTTAAATTACTTTATTATATTTGGTAAAGTAATTACAATAAAGAAAAACCGAATATAAAGGGCTTACTTATGGCGTTGAGTAAGAAACAACAAAAGATTGTAGACATACTTAATAAAAGAGTTGAACTTTGTAGAGAGTTTTTAAATGATTGGCTTTTATTTAATCAGATTATTAATGCCTACCCCAGTCCGGGAGCGAATAAGGCACAATTGGAAAACCAATTTTTGAAGATAAAGAGCAAAATTGCCCGGACCCACAAAGTTCTAAAAGAGATGTTAATGGAAGATTATCAAATAGACTCTAATTTGATGAATATTGTATCCGCAGCAACGAGTCTGGAAGCCATTTATAGTCAGTCGGAAGTTTCTGTCAAGAAAATGCAACAGGAATGGCATCGTGCTTTTATTAGCATTAATGAGACATTGGGCTTACTTGAGGATAAGAAGGCGCGTGCAGAAGCAGGGGAAAAGATAAATGTGATGTCGGTTGGCGAAGGGGGACTGATGTCTACGGGTAAGGGTTTATCTGACAATCAAAAAACCTTCTTGATAATAGCCGCAGTTATTGTTGGACTTGTGATAGTCTACTTTGTAGACCCATTTGGAATTGCTACTCTATGGGTAAACTCGCTTAAAAGTCTTACAGGTACCTCTCCATAGTAAATCTTCATTAAATATTATGTTTTTTTTAATCCATTCTATAAATTTGCCAACCTGTTTTCCTTTTATAAGCAGAATGTTAAAGAGGTTTCCTTTTTGGTAAAATAAAGGGTGGTGATTTTGTTTTTGTCATCTTTGTATAACAACTGTACATTAATAATAAAACAATAACTGTTTTGCATTATTATAATTGTAAACAGGAAAGGATGGTTTGCCCGTGTGGGAAGACGATAAGCGAATGACTTTTACGGAGCACCTTGCAGAATTGAGAGTTCGGATTATTCGTGCTGGGGCAGCCGTTCTTGTTGCAATGGTTATCTGTTATATTTTTTCCAATCAAATCTTGGTGGGTTTACAAAAACCTCTTACGCTTTTGCAAGATTTGGGTATTATTGTTTTTTCAAGCAATGAGTCAACCGACGACACTTCTGACAACCCTGCAACACCTGGGGCAGACCCAAAAGAAAAGCCAACCCCCAAAAAGACCTCTATTCCCTGGGTCGTGTTAAATCCATTTGAAATAGTTATACTTAAATTCAAGGTGGCTGGCTACGGAGGATTAATATTAGCGTTACCTTATATAATATGGCAGGCGTGTGCCTTTATCTTTCCGGGGCTAAAACCCAATGAGAGGAAATTGATAAAGATAATTTTATTTGGCTGTAGTGCTTTAGGGATTGTGGGTATAATTGTAGCCTATTTTGGTGTAATTCCTCTTGTAATTCCTTATCTGCTTCAATGGATACCTACAGGCTGGGAAATACAGTTGCGGGCAAACGAAACGATTTCTATTATCGTATTGTTACTTTTCGGATTTGCATTGGCGTTCCAGTTCCCAATGGTGATATTGGCGTTAGTATATCTTGGTTTGTTGAGTCCTGAGACCTTGAGACATGTTCGAAAATATGTGATTGTAGGTTTGAGTATTATATCGGCGGTTTTGACACCACCTGACCCTATATCTATGATAATTATGTTAGCGCCTCTGGTTGTTTTGTATGAGGTTAGTGTCTGGGTTTCATATCTGGTTAGACGAAAACAGCAAACGGCTCAATAAAAAGGAGTATTCCCGATGGTAGGTGTTGGTTTTACCGAAATGATAATCATTGCTGGGATTGCTCTTGTCGTTTTGGGACCGGAAAAGTTCCCAGAATTTGCCAAGATTGCTATACGAGCCGTTCGTGATATACGAGGCTATTTTGACGAAGTTAAGACAGAAATCTCTAAAGAAATAAAGCCGATAGAAAAGGAAATTAATGAAATAACTCGAAAGGGGAATGAGGTATACCGTGACATGTTGAAGGAAACGGACCCGTCCTACACTTCCAAAGGTTATACACCATCAACAAATTCTGTGGAACATTCTTACCAGACAGACTACGAAAAGAAGGAAGAAGAGAATACATCATCATTGGAAGAAGATGAAACAAGTACAGAAGCAACTGAAACGAATGAGGGTGGTTTAGAAGAACCTTATGACCCGGATATTCCCCATGCCGATTTACAAAAAATGGCGGCGACAACACCTCATAATGACGAAGAGTTTCTTGAAAATAATGAAGAAACAGAATCAAATGACGAAAACGAATTACGCCCCCCTGAACGATTAGATGGTTAGCCTCTCTTTAGGCAGATATCCCTGTAAATCTCTTTCTATTGTGAATCGTTATTTCTTCTTTTGCTTCTGCTCTGACGAATTGCGTTTGCTTTATAAAACATAGCAGGCTCGATAATTGGTTCATGAAGTCCTTCGGTTTCAATTCCTCCGAAGCAGACCCGACCCCTATAAGTGCGATTGGAGAGAATAATGGATATAGCCTGCCGAGACCATTTTTTACTTTGTCTTGTATATATCCCTTTGGAGTGAAGATAGTCAACAACCCTGCCCGTACTGCGTAACCGAATATATTCACGGAAAATCATTCGCACGATTTCGGATTCATAATCATCAACCATTAGGGGTTTTTCCCCCGGTTCACCCCGACGGTAACCGTATGGTGCTGGACCTGTTCCGTATCTACCTTGTTGAACAGAGGCAATCTGTCCACGCCGTACTCGTTCCCCATGAGTTAGTAAATCTTTACTTGATTCCTCTTTTGCAAATTCTTTGTGCTTAATTTCCTCTTTGCGTAATTTACTCATATAGACACCCTATTTCTATCTTATTTAATATTTATGACAAGTATTTATTCTCTTTATGCCCAAAATTTCTCCTCAAATTTGTAATCTTATACATATAGTTTATAACATTTTAACATAAATGTCAAGAAAAATATGTTAGAGAATTTCCTTTAACATCTAATTAGAATTTAATTCTGGTATTTTGGTTTCTAAAATGCGTCCTAATTTTGTTTGTATATTAATTCAAATAATTCATCTTGCAGTTGTATTGCTGGCTTCCTATATTTTTGCCGCGTATGTTGAACCGATTATTTATATATCGGGCTTTTTGCCTGTGGAAACGGGGAAAACATTTTGGGCAAATTTTACAGTCATGTCTGTTTTTTGTCTTGCTCAATTATTATTCCGTGCCTTAATCCAATTTTTGTTTGCTGCACCCTTGATATGGACTTCTGTTGTAGATATGTTTTCTTTTCTCCCATGTCTGATTCTTATAGGGGGTATTTCTGGATATTTTCCACAACAACTACCCCATATTCCGCCACGACTTGTCCCTTTCATCTTCTTATGTTTATTTTTTGCAACTCATTTCCTTTTTAAATTAGTAACCCTTTTTACTGCAACTTACGGAAAACCGGGTTCACGATGGTCCTTCGTATATTGGTTTTTACCTATTTTGATTTTCGCTTATATCTCTGTAATGGGTTCAATCAGATGGAAAAATGAACTTATACAAAATCGTTTTTTCCAGGTGAAAGTCCCTGTGCCCGTTCTGGATAAGGGAAACCAAACTTTTGCCACCGAAATCCCTGAGGCGAGTTTTTCAATACAAACCTTTCCTCTTTCCAGTGAGGATAACTGCTATTGGTTTATCCATGCAGGTAATAAATTTTCGTCAACCTCTCAAATATATTTATATTTTATACCCTCCGATAAGGATATATCACCTATTTGTATTCCGGTGGAAGTTTCTCCAGATACATGGACAGAGATGTGTTTTCAAAATTACTTACCTGAATGCCCTACAAATTTTGTGCTTACCTGGTCAAGTTATAGATTGCCTGCTTTTTTGGCTCGTGAAGGTTTAATTCCCCAATTTTCCTTAAAATCTTTAGAAGAGTTTCACAAATTCTTTTTTACAGAAGAGATAGAGTCATCAAAGATGTTTAAGTCTATTTATATAGATGGTCCCTATTGTGAAAAACAAGCAATGGGAGAAGTAATAGTCCGACAAGAAAATTTGAGGGATAGTCCCAAACATCAATCTACCCCATAAATTTATCTGAAAGATTTGGGAATTTGTTTGCAGGGTTTAGTTATAATTATTACCGTCAATTATAAACAAATCAGGATAAAATTTTAGCAATGAATTTAGTCTCATTATACCAGCAGCAGAAGCCTGTGATTTCTTTTGAGTTATTCCCGCCAAAGACATGGCAGGGCCTGGCCGAGTTATATGAGCATTTTCGTGAATTGATAAAGTGTAAGCCGGGTTTTGTTACTTGCACCTATGGAGCAGGAGGAAATACACCACTTGAAGAGGCACAAAAAAGAACTTTAGATGTTCTTCGCTGGATACATAAAGATTACCCTGATATCCCCATCGTTTCGCATCTAACCTGTGTGAACGCTTCAAAAGGGGATATGTTAAATTATCTCTACCAGGCAAAAGAATTGTCCGTATCTGGCATTGTGGCACTTCGTGGGGACGCACCAGGAAATGCTTGCCCTTTTATTCCTACCCCGGGTGGTTTTAGATATGCTGTAGAATTAGTTCACCTGATTAAATCTGAATTTCCTAAGTTTAATATCCTTGTCGGTGGCTACCCCGAAAAACATCCCGAGGCACCCAGTTTAGAAGAGGACATACAACACTTGAAAGAGAAGGTAGATGCTGGTGGTGAGGTTGTGCTTACACAACTTTTTTATGATAATGAGGCTTTCTATCGGTTTCGAGACCTGTGTGAAAAGGCAAAGATTAATGTGCCTATTGTCCCCGGTATTCTCCCTGTTACCAATTTAGCGCAGGTCCGGAAAATTACTTCCCTTTGTGGAGCAAGTTTAACCCCAACCCTATTAGAACGATTGGAAAAACACGAGAAAGATGAAGAGGGTCAATTTGCAGTAGGGGTTTATTATGCTACACGGCAGGTTGAAGAATTATTACAGCAAGGAGTGCCCGGCGTGCATTTTTATGTTCTAAACAAATCCCGTGCTGCACTTCATATATGTCGTGCCCTTACTCTATAATTGTTTAATCTTTAAAATGGTATCTAAAATGTCAAAACACTCAAAGATTCAATTTACTCGTCGTGAATTTATAACATCTACACTCTTCCTTTCCATCGCAACAAAGTCTTTTTCTCAAGGGCAGGAAATGAAAAAGCTCTGGGACAAATTTGAGATGTATGAAGACGAAAGGACAGGAACAAAAATATATAGGATTATTACAGGACCTTCAAAGAATACCACAATATACCAAACACACCCTATGTGGGGAAAAGAAGGAAAACATTTCTATTTCATGTCTGACCGTTCCGATGGGAACATGCGATTGCACCGTTTGGACATAATGACAAAGGAAATTTCCCCAATCCTCGAAAAGGGTGTAGGCAACTTTACCTTATCCTGGAATACAGAACGGGTTTATTTCTTTAACGGAGACCGGGTATTTAAGCAAGAACCTTCGGGAGACAGAGTGGAGATTGGTTCATTTCCTCAGGAATTTGGCAGTATGATAGGTGGCATAGGGATTGATTCAGATGAAAAATGGTTATATTGTGGAACCCATAAAGACGGGGAAGAACAAAATGTTTTGAGAAGATTGAAAATATCTGATGGCACATGGGAAGAATGTGTCCGTGTTTCTTTCAAGATAGGGCATGTCCAACCCAATCCGTGGAACCCGGACCTGGTCATGTTTTGTTGGGAGACCAGTGGAGATAGTCCTCAACGTACCCGGTGTTGGTCAGAAAAAACACGAAAAGCAGAGCCTTTCTTTGCTGAACATGATGAACTCTGGGTAACTCATGAAGTCTGGTGGGACAAACAGCATGCCTTGTTTACCATCTGGCCTTATGATGAACAGCACAAAAAACTACCTCATGGTGTTGCAGAAACAGATAGGGAACGCGGTCAAAAAGGGATTCTTAATTTGTTGGCTCAGTATCCTGCATGGCATACACACGGAAGCCATAACCACAAATGGGTGTTAGGTGACGATTTTAACAGGAATATCTGGTTAATTTCTCCGAAGACAAAAGAGCGTAGATTACTCGTCTCAGGGAAAATCGGTAATAATATAAAAGTTCATCCACACGCATCCTTCTTGCCCGATAGTTCAGGAATTGTATTCAATTGTTCTCGTTTCGGCTATGAAGAGATTCATCTTGTCCTTCTACCAAAACGATTTGAGGCTCTTCCCTTACCTTAAAGGAAGTTGTCGGAAACTTATCCAGATATTAAAAATGTCCTTTTTATTTATACAAAGGATAAACAGAACTCCTGATTATGATATTATTTTAATTTCAGATTTTTTCTCTTAATTTTTCCGGAATATCTTTATGGAATTTTTAGACTATATAAAGCAACAAATTCTTATTATAGATGGTGCTACTGGCACGATGGTGCAAGATTTGAACCTCGGTGTTGAGTATTATGGTGGTGAACCGTATCACATGCTTACGGACTTAATCAATTTCTCAGCACCCGAAGCATTGAAATCCATTCATCGCACTTATTTTGAAGCAGGTAGCAGTGCTGTGGAAACAAATACCTTTGGTGCTTCCCGGTTTCGTCTGTCGGAGTATAATTTTTCTGAACTGGATACGAAGGTGTTTCCACCCAATCCCTACGGTTTAACCTTGCAAAAAATATCTCACAAAGATTGGAGTTATTACTTAAGCCGTCGCGGTGCTGAAATTGCGAACGAAGCTCGCAATGAATATATGCGTTCGCAGAAGTACGATGGTAGACCCCTTTTTATATTAGGTTCTGTCGGACCTTCCAATCGGGTTCTCACCTTTTCACGGGCAGGACTTGCTTCAGCCACATTTGAAGAGATTCGCGAGAACTTTCGACTTCAAGTGAAGGGCTTAATGGATGGCGGTGTTGACGCTGTTCTGTTTGAGACCCAGCAGGATATATTGGAACTAAAAGCAGGTATTTTCGGTGCACGCGACGCAATGTGCGAGTGTAATAAGACTTTGCCTATTATTGCACAGGTTACCGTTGACCCGTTTGCCCGTATGCAAATCTTTAATACCGATATTCATGCGGCTCTTGTTAGTATCGAGGCTCTGGGTATTGATGTTTTTGGGATTAATTGTTCAATTGGTCCTGACCTTATGCGTCCAGCAGTAGAAAAATTGTCCCGCTATACCCATGTTCCGTTAAGTGCTATTCCCAATGCGGGCATGCCTATATCCGAAGGTGGTAAAACAGTTTTTCGCTTTGACCCGAAGCCTTTTGCTGACCTGTTAAGTTCCTTAGCACTGGACTATGGACTCAATATTGTCGGAGGTTGCTGTGGAACACGACCTGAACATATTGCAGAACTGGTTGAAAGGCTGAAGGACAAAAAACCTACACCTCGTCAGGTGTCCCGTGAGATTTTTATTTCAGGTGTGCAAAATGCAGTGGCACTGGACGCTACTCATTCTCTTATTCGTATTGGAGAACGATTGAATGTGCGAGGCTCAAAAAAGGTGCGTGATGCCGTGGAAACCGATTCAGGGATTGATATGGACACGCTGGAAGAAGTGGCTCGCGAACAGGTAGACGATTTAGGTTGCGAGATTATAGATGTCTGTATGGACTCCAACCATGTGAATACAGTAACGACACTGTGTAAAGTGGTTCACCAAATCAGTGCAGATATAAAAGGTGCTCTTTGTATTGATTCGTTTCAGCCCGATGCCCTGGTTCAGTCCGTCTATCACTATGCCGGTGTGCCCATACTCAATTCTATATCTCTGGAAGAGGTCGAACCGGGCAAAACAAAATTAGATGTGCTTCTACCACAAACAAAAGATTTTGGCTGTTTTTATGTGGCTCTCTGCACAGATTCCAAAGGACCAGCCGATACAGTCGAAAGAAAATCAGCATTGGCGAAAAAGATAGTGGAAAAAGCAGGAGAGTATGGTGTTTCTCCACAGCGTTTATTTATAGATGTCAATGTATTCCCTATCGGTGCGGAATCCGATGAAACACAAAATTACGCGCTGGAAACGCTCAAAGGGATTGAAAAGGTGCGTAATGAAATTCCTGAGGCTTTCACCATTATTGGTGTTGGGAATTTGACCAATGGTTTAGCACAAAAACCCCACATGCGGAAGGTGCTAACCTCTGTATTTTTAGATGAAGCCCGAAAATGCGGTCTCCATTCCGCTATTCTTAACCCCCAACACTATGTATTTGTAGAAAATCTTGACCCTGAGGATTATCGCTTAGCAAAAAAGATAATCTTTGAGCGGGATATGGAATCCTTCGCAGTTTTGGAAGAGCGGTCGCTTTCGTTAAAACAAAAGGAAACTATCAAGAAAAATAATTATGATGAACTTCCAATTGAGAAGACGATTTGTGAGAAGATAAAAGATGGATTCAAAGAGCGACAGAAAGGACAAATTGAATTTCGTGGATTTGTATATGAGTATCAGGACTTGATTGTTCCACAGGTAGCCCGAGCGTTAGAGAAACATGAACCATTGACCTTCGTGAGTGAATATCTCATGCCTGCCATGCAAGAATTGGGTGATTTGTTTGGGAAAGGGGAAGTATCCTTGCCCCACTTGCTCCGTTCTGCCGATGTGATGAAACAAGCCATGGGTTTTATAGAAGGCTATTTGCGGCATAAGGCGAAGCAGGAGCAGCGAGATTTGTCTGAGGATACGACACACGGCACTATTGTTTTGGGAACAGTCTATCAAGATGTCCACTCCATAGGAAAAGACCTTACAAAAACATTACTGGAAAATTACGGTTACAAGGTCATTGACCTGGGTGTGATGGTGCCATTGCAAGAATTTATTGACCAGGCGAAAGAACATAACGCAACGGCTATCGGCATGTCTGCTCTATTGGTGCAAACAGCAAATCACATGATAACGGTATCGCGGATGAGTAAAGAGCAGGGATTAGACATCCCCATTTTAATAGGTGGTGCAGCCGTTACACCAAGGCACAGTGCTTTTGTTGCAATGATGGGACAGGAAGACCTGAACCGAATCCGACCGGATGTGTTTTACTGTCGAACAGCAATGGACGCTGTGAATGTGATGAACTCGTTAGTCTCCTCAACCGAACTACAAGAAAAATTGCTACATCAAAATCGAGAAGCATTAAAACAGCGATACCTTCAGGCTACAAAGCGTGTTCAGGAGGAGGGACAGAAATTAAAGGAACTACCCCGTCGCATTATTCCTAAACAATATCCACAATATCCTGAAAAACCACGATTTCGTTGTCGCTTGTTCCGCATGCAGCTATCTGAGTTTATACCGCATATTGACAAAAAAACCTTGTTCTCTTTGAATTGGAAATTTGGAGGCAAAACCAGCCAGGAAAGGGCAGGACATAGTTTAGAAGAATTAGAAGCCCTGTTCCAGAAATGGATTTCACTCGTAGATAAAAATAAGTGGATAGAACCTCAGGGAATTTATGGCTTATTTCCTGCTAAATCTGATGGCGATTGTGTTCTTGTATACGATGCGGAGGATACAAATAAATTGCTGGGCAAAATTGAATTTACGGTAGTTATCGGTGCTGGCGAAAAAGACATTGTTTCTGGTGCACAATACTTCCGTTCTGTGAGCGAAAATGAATGGGATGTAATAGGTTTACAGGTTGCTACCGCAGGTTCAAATATCCAGCAGGGACTTGAATACCTGAAAGAGCAGGACGATAATGAGGGATATTTGTTCTTGCAGGGATTGGGCGACCGTATAGCAGAAGATACAGCCGAATACATACATTGCTGTATGCGTGATTTGTTACACATTCCCCATGGGCAGGGGAGACGCTGGTCGCCGGGCTATCCCGGCATGACAAACCTTATGATGAATAATGTTCTGCTTGATATCCTGGGTGGTGGCGAATCTATTGGTGTTACCGTTCTGGAATCGGGGCAATTCTTTCCTACCTGCACTACAGGTGCTGTGGTCTCCTTCCATCCCGAGGCGAGATATACATAAAAGCAGCAATTAAAACTTTATACGGGTTACTGTATTTATAATGAGTTCTTCTATCTCTTCTTTCCATTGGGCAGGCATTTTATATTCTAATTGAGAAGTATCCCCTTCATAGCCTCCTTCCCTAATCACACAAGCAGATGGAATATAACTCATCAGGTCATTAGAGTAACCTAAGACCATAGCATTGTTCGCTACTTCTTTCTTGATTCTAATTGCATAATCTACAACTACTTCTCCACCTAATGCAATTATTGGTAATCCACCGACATTCCAGACCTGTATTGGATAGGGGTAAGAGGTCCGAAGAGGTAAGCCTCGTTCTAAATCTTTAAGTAAATCATTCGCAGAACGGCGAATATAATCTACTTTACTGGTATCTGCGGAGATTTGCTGGAGTTCTTCTTTTGTAATAGGTGTTGCTAATGGTAGGTTTACCGTTTCCAAATATGTTTTGAGTGAGGGTTTTAATTCTTGAAGGGTATCTTCCATTGCACGGGCAACGGCACAGGCAAGTTCTTTGCCATATTGTTGTGCCAATGCTACTGTTCTACGCGGTAATGGATTGATATCCGCACCACAGCCAGCAACAAAAAGGGCTTTTGCCGTTGGATAAGTCTTTTCTAACTCTATCTGTGCAAAGCCTGGATAATCACCACACCACTGATACCCTGATAATGTTGTGGCATGGCAGGCATAACCGAACACGATTGTCTGTACGCTTCTATCTTGAATATTTTTGGAGACAAGGATAGGAACGGTATGGTCTATAGGCCCTTTCAAATCGTAAGTATTCTCTATTTCGGACTCTTTATTATTTCGGCGATTCACAGCAAAACGCACTATTCCATTTCCTCGATATAACTTTGCAGGTTCAAGGTGGTCAACCGCATTGACAATTGTATCCACAACCTTATTTTCAAGTTCTTTTGTGTAATCTCTAATCATGTTCATTGCCTCTGAATCTTCCTCTATCGGATAGAGGGACAAGAGAGAGTTATAAATAACAGGACCGGAATGTGTATGTGAACTGTTCAAGATAATATCAGCAGGTTCTAACCCTTTTCTGTCCTTTACCCTTTGTTTTATCTGTTGCGACATTTCTGCAGGAAAGCCAAGGATATCGCTACTTACAATTACGGCTGTTTTCTCTTGTGCGTCTTGTAGTGCCATGGCTTTTACCCATAAAGGATGAATTACGCCTTCCGCAGGACGGTCACGCATCGCATATCCTGCTAACCAGACGCCTGTAGGAGGTGTAATATCACTAACCGCGATACCAATTTTCCATGTCTCTTCGCTTATAGCCATTGCCGATATACATAAAAGAGGTAAAATTGTAATTCGGATTTTTATATTCATTCTAATTATTTTCCTATTATTTATTTCCTATTAATTTTATTTTATACAATTATTATCTTAAAATAGAAAGGTAAAACAAAATGATAGGAGTTGTGTTAGGAAAAACAAAAGATATAAAGAAAAGAAAGGTTCTACGCGTAGAGAATTTTAAAGTTAGCAGGTGCGATGACTGCGATAGTAAGTTCTATGACTATGCAAAAAGTATGTGAAAGTATTTGAAAAAGTCTGGGCACATCGGAAAGAATTGGCGTAGTTATAAAATTTGTTGGACAAAGATGTTAAAATGTTATGCGTAGGCAAATAGACTTTTGGAGTTATCGTTCAAGTAAAAAACAGTTCAAAGTAAATAACAGTTGAATTTTATTAATAATTTTCTTTTGATTTTACTTTATCTTATTTCTTATCATTTTTTGACAAAGCATAAGTACTTAAATTTCAAATACAAGGATTTGACGATATGTATTGGAAGCAAATAGGAAGTCTTATTTTTTTAATATGTGTAAGTTTTTCTGTAATGGGTGAAGAAGAATTTTGTCCACCGATAGGTGTGCGTCTGACAAGTTATGGAAATTATCAGGAAAGTGCCTGGGCACATCTGTCAAGTATCGGTGTTAAATATGTATTTATTTCAGTTCCCCCCGCCGACCAGGTTGCGGATATGATGAAGAAGTTGAATGAACATAATTTGAAAGTTTTGGTAATGCGGGGAGAGGCAGATTTAACACAAGACAGTTGTGTTCAGCAATTGGAAGGTCAGTTCCAAGTATGTTCGCAGATGGATGTGCATTTCTTGTTTCTATCTGCCAAGCGACAGGAAACCCCGAAAGAAGTAGTTTATGAACGGTTGCGTCGTGCTGGTGATGTTGCGGAGAAGTATAATGTAACCATCGTATTGGAAACGCATCCCGACCTGGGAACTAACGGTGATGTACAAATGGAAACCATGAAAGCCATTAATCATCCTCGTGTCCGTGTGAACTTCGATACGGGTAATATTACCTTCTATAATCAGAATACAGACGCAGTAACGGAACTGAAAAAGTCCATTTCTTATGTAGCCACCTTAGAATTTAAAGACCACACAGGCGAAGTTGATGTCTGGAATTTCCCGGCATTAGGACAGGGGAAGGTAAACTTTCCAGAAATATTGAAAGTGTTAAAGGAACACCATTACAACGGTCCAATTACTATTGAGTTTGAAGGTGTCAAGGGTGTGGAACTTACCGAAGCCCAGACTAAGGAAGCCATTGAAAGTTCCGTTAAATACCTCCATTCGTTGGGTTGTTTTAAGTAATTGGAACAGACTTTATATAGGAGTAGAAAAGATTAGTGAATATTGCAAGCAAGACACTGGCGTTTTCTGATTGGGCACTGATTGTTTTTTACTTTGCACTTATGTTAGGGGTGAGCCTATATTCATATCGTTATATCCAGCAATTGAGGGACTATTTCAAGGGAGGAAATCGGATTCCGTGGTGGCTGAGTGGCGTTTCATTCTGGATGACAAGTTTTAGCGTTGCGGGATTTGTTTTCTACCCGTCATTATGTTACCGCTATGGTTGGGTAGGTATCACTTTGTTATGGGTGGCTGTTCCTGCAACGATTTATAGTGTCTACCTATTCGGTTGGCGTTGGCGACGGCTTCGTGTAAATAGTCCCGTTGAATTTATAGAAGGACGATATAACGGGCTGCTTCGGCAAATCTTTGTCTGGCAAGGAGTGCCTGTAAAGATTGTAGATGATAGTATGAAACTGTTTGCCACAGGAAAGTTTGTGTCTATTATTACCAATTTGCCGATAGCCTATTCCATTTTATTGGTTGGCGGCATTATCCTCTTCTGCACATTTCTGGGTGGACTGTGGGCCGTTACAATTACTGATTTTATTCAATTCATTGTATTGGGTGCCGGGCTATTGGTGATATTACCTCTGTCCATATATCATGCAGGCGGTTTGGGACAAATCTTTGAACATTCACCTGAGGGCTTTTTCCACTTGACAAATGAGGAGTTTCCGTGGAGTTATGTATTGCCTCTCATCATTCTGTATGCCTTTTCATGGAGTAGTATCAACTGGTCATTAATTCAACGATATTACTGTGTGAGGGATGAGAAAGAAGTGCGGAAGGTTGGTTTGACAGTTATTCTGCTATATATCGTAGGTCCTCCACTTATGTTCTTTCCTGCTTTTGCAGGCAAAATCATTGCACCCGGATTACAAGACGCGGGAGACATTTATCCTGTGCTTTGTTCTATGCTATTACCTGCGGGTATGCTGGGACTCCTTATTTCTGCCATGTTTTCGGCGACAATGTCCACGCTCAGTAGTGATTTTAATGTATGTGCCAGTGTCATTACGGAGGATGTCTATCGTAGACTAATTCGTCCTTCAGCCAGAGATAAAGAACTTGTATTTGTAGCCCGGGCAAGCACAATATTGGTGGGTATACTTGCGTTATTTGTTGCCTTCTTACTAACGCGGGGAAAGGCAGAAGACCTGTTCCGAATTATGGTTACCTTGTTCGGTGTTGCGACAGGACCGGTAGCCGTGCCAATGATGTTGGGGATGGTATCAAAACGATATACGGCTCGAAGTGCCGTCTGGGGATTCTGTGTAGGCACATTTTTAGGTTTGTTCCTGCTATATATTCAATTAGCCGTATCTTCCTTTACCTTGCCTTTTGGGATTGCATGGATGGCAGATAAGAAAGAGTGGATTCTCTGGGGACTGGCTATGAAAATGGAAATAGCCATGTTTCTCTCCACCACAGCTATGACTTACCTGTTTATGGAATTATTGACCATTATGTTTCCTGCTTCTGTGGCTGAACGAAATAAGATTGGCAAGTTCTTTGAAAAGATTGAGAATCCTATTGGAAAATTAGATGAAGACAAAGAAATTCTTGGGGCTAAGGGCTATTTTTCTCCTTACAATGTAGTTGGGATTTGTGGGATATTAATTGCGATAGCATTATTCCTTGTTTCACTCATTTCAACTCATGGGATTGAATGTTATATCGGGGTTACAATATCCATTCTGTTATTAATTGGTGGGTTGCTTTTTCTCTATTTTGGAGTCCTTGTCAAACCTTATGGTGAAACTAATAGAAACTCCTAAAAAATATCTTTTTAGTGCAGAGACAAATATCTCTATTTGAGTTACATCTTTTTAGGGATAGGCTATGTTAAGGAGAATTTTGCATAGGGCTGTCCAGAACATATTGTTTTATGGTAATTCCGTTTAACATCATTGCAAAGTGTAACTGAATCAGTTTTTCGGATGTCTACAAAAATAAATCCCCGCCCTGATGGAAGAACACAGGGCAGGGATACTCATTATCGCTCTTTTTTTTGGGGTATGAATGAATCATACTCGTCAAAAATAATAATTTGTGTAAGATTATCTATCCTTCGCGTATTTCTCTTTTTTCATGGTCGTAGATTTGCCGTTTTCCTGTGTCAAAAGCAATCATAGCCATAATGCAAGCGACAGCATGCTGATAGCCAGCGTCAATGTTTGCATTGGGTTCATTGCCGGAGCGCATACATTGTAACCAATCTAAAATGTGGTCAGGGCGTTGTATGGGTTCTATCTCTTTCTTCTCTTTCAGTGCATCAGTCTTTGTGCGAGCACCGTCAGGAAGTAATATCGGATTATTCCAGTCCTGTAGGTCCATAAGCCCTTGATTCCCAAAAATTTTGAAAGAGTTTCCTGCACTGTTGCCACAGTTAGTAGAGTAGGAAACCATAAACCCTTCGGGATAGGTCCATAACACCTGTGCATGGTCAGGACAGGAGAATTTGTATTCATCTATCCATGTGTAAGTTCCGCCAGAGCAGACGGCTGTTTGAGGGAATTTTGCACCTGTAATGTAATGAACGAGGTCAATAAAGTGGCTGCCCCAACCGGGAACTGTGCCATCAGAAAATTCGCGATAGCCGTACCATGCAGAACAGAAAACAGGGTCGAAAGGCTTGTCTGTTACCCCTGAGGTAAATTCCTCCCAATTAATATCTTCTGCTTTCAAGTCTTTGCGTATACGAGGATACCAATAAGGTTGCGAATCATTTCTGCACTGTTCAACGCGTCCAACCTTACCGAGGATGCCTGATTTATATGCTTCGCGAGCCCCTGTAAAACTGGGATAACTGCGTAATTGTGTCCCTACTTGAACAACGACTTTGTTCTCCTTTACCGCATCATAAGCGGCAATGAGTTCTTTCATATTTTTTGCTAACGGTTTTTCACAGTAGGCGTGTTTCTTTGCTTTTGCAGCGGCTTCCAGATGGAGGCAGTGGACATGGTCTGCTGAGGCTATTACCACAGCGTCCACGGGTGCCTTTGATAAGAGGTCTCGATAAGATTCATATTGTTGAGGTTCTTTCCCATATACATCCTTCACCATTTTAGCCATTTGCTCCCTTTTTTCTTTCCAAGGGTCGGCAACAGCGATAATTTCCAGATTTTCCTTGTCTTTATAAGCACTAAGTTGTTTGAAATGGTCATGAGACCTGCCCCCGCATCCAATCATGCCGATAGCGATACGGTCATTGGCACCTGCAATCCGGGAATAACTAAAAGCGGACAATGTAACCGCAGTTCCAAGGGAAGCGGTTTTCAAAAATTCTCTGCGTGTCTTCTTTTCCATACAAAAATCCTCCTTAACATCTACTCGTTTGGAGTTATAAGTTTTGAAAAACCATCTCATAACATTACTACATTATTTATCCTCTTTTCAAAAAAAATTTAATGGAGAAGTAGTATTGAGGAGTCTTTGTTTGTCATGATAGAATAGGAGGTAAGTAATATAATCTTTGTTTAAGGAGAGCGTAATAATGTATTTTATGATGGATTTGTTTCAGTCGGCTTCCAATTTTTCGGCGTATTTTGATGGGTATTGTGAGCGTTTATGTCAATTGATGAATCAGGTTAATAAGGATATGCTCACGCAAATTGTCGAAAATATAGAGAAAAGGATTGAAGCAGGGAACATGATTTTTCTTGCCGGGAATGGAGGGAGTTCGGCGGTGTTGTCCCACTGGGTTAATGATTTGGTGGTTGGAAATTATATTGAGGGGCAGAAGGCTATTCGTGCGATAAATCTAACAGACAATCAGTCTCTCATTACGGCATTGGGCAATGATGAGGGTTATGAAAATGTGTTCATTGGTCAATTGCGAGCATTGTCAAAAGAGGGTGACCTACTTATTGCGATGTCTGTAAGTGGGAACAGTCCAAATATTATCAAGGCAGTGGAATGGGCTAAAGAACATGGTATTGAGACGGTAGGGATTGCTGGATGTGATGGGGGCAAATTAGTTTCTACAAGTCATTATGGGTTGTTGGTGGAGAGCACAAAGGACGAATATGGTCCGGTTGAAGATGCCTTTTCCATACTAACCCATGTTATTAGCACCTATCTGGCTCAGAAGCGAGGGAAAAAATTATATCATTGATGTCAGGGAATATTACATGGAAATTCAAGAATCTTTAGAACTGGCGACGGTAGCGATTCATCGTGCAGGCTTGATATTACACGAACTTTTTTATCAACCCTGTGAAGTGTTCTATGAAGATGAACGGGACATCAAATTGAAGGCAGACCGCGAATCGGAGACAGAGATAATAGATGTTCTGCAATCCACACCCTACGCGATATTATCAGAAGAATCGGGCTGGATACGAGATTATGTGATGGATGAACCGTATTGGGTTGTAGACCCACTGGACGGAAGTTTGAATTTCAGTCGGAAGATACCCCTGTGTTCTATCTCTATTGCTTTGATGAAGGATGAGAAGTTTTTGTTGGGTGTTGTCTATGATTTTATGAAGCAGGAATTGTTTTCAGGCACAATCGAAACGGGTGCTTTTCTAAATGATTCTCCTATTCATGTTGCAGAGACGAAACATATTCAGGAAGGGATTGTAGGAACGGGTCTTCCTGTGTTTCGACCTTATACAGAGGCAGAATTTCAGCAGTATATCAATGAGTTGCGACGATTCCGAAGAATTCGTTTCATTGGCTCTTCTGCATTGTCTCTGGCTTATGTGGCATGCGGTAGGCTGGACGCTTTTATGCAGGATGAAATTATGTTGTGGGATATAGCCGGCGGTTCTGCACTGGTGCAGTTCGCAGGGGGAATTGTAAATATAAAAGATGTGGAAGGTGTCCCTTTCACTAAAAGAATACGAAGCGTATGCAGAGAGGAACTTTTATTGCCATGATTGTTGACAGATTTGAGAATTGGAAGTGGTATTTTCGAGAAGACCTTGGAAAAAAGGTGATTTCGTTTATTCAGGGATTGAATGAGAATAGCCCCGATACAGACATGGAGCCACTTTGTGGGGATACGATTAAGACTCGTGTGATGTCTTATGAAACGAAAGACCCGAAAGAGGCAATTTTCGAGGCACACAGGAAATATATTGATATTCAATTTACTCTTTCTGGTAAGGAAGCAATTGTATGGCTGCCTGAGGTTCTGGCTAAACCTCGGACAGAATATGATGTGAAGAATGATGTCCTTTTTTATCATGTGGATATGTCTCACGCAACCTTGATACAAAATGTGCCTGGTCAATTCATGATATTGTTTCCCGGTGAGGTGCATGGTGCAGGTATCTGGATAAACAATACAGTAGAACATGTAAAAAAGGCAGTTATAAAAGTTGAGCGAGAAACTTTTTTCAATTTTAATGGTTAAGTTATAAATGAAGTGTTACGGCTTAATATATAATTTTTTTGGAGGGCAAGTATGAGTCATGTGAACCTGGTTACG
Organism: uncultured Nitrospirales bacterium; assembly: GCA_964549105.1. Lineage (GTDB taxonomy): Bacteria > Hydrogenedentota > Hydrogenedentia > Hydrogenedentales > Hydrogenedentaceae > Hydrogenedens. The sequence goes on along the minus strand of CAZJTZ010000012.1, from coordinate 75,358 downwards.
GGTGGGGCTGGTTTTATTGGGTCTCATTTGTGCGAGGTATTATTGGAACGCGGAGAAGAGGTGTTGTGTCTGGATAATTTTTTTACAGGCAGGAAAAAGAATATCGTTCATTTGCTTGGACATCCGCGATTCGAAATTATCCGCCATGATATTACAGAACCTATTTTTCTGGAGGTAGACCGGATATACAATTTTGCATGTCCCGCGTCACCTTTTCATTATCAGTTCAACCCGGTAAAGACGATAAAGACGAATGTTATGGGTGCACTGAATATGCTGGGATTGGCAAAGCGTGTGAAGGCGCGGATTTTGCAAGCAAGCACCTCTGAGGTTTATGGAGACCCAGCAGTTCACCCACAAACCGAAGGCTATTGGGGTAATGTGAACCCGATTGGGAAACGCAGTTGCTATGATGAAGGGAAACGAGTTGCTGAAACATTATTTTTTGATTACCATCGTCAGAATAAGGTAGACATTCGTGTAATACGGATTTTCAATACCTACGGACCTCGTATGCTAATCAACGATGGCAGGGTGGTAAGTAATTTTATTGTGCAGGCATTGCGGAAAGAGCCAATAACGGTTTTTGGAGAAGGTTCGCAGACGCGTTCGTTTTGCTATATCAGCGATTTGATAGAGGGTATTTTGCGTATGATGGATTGTGATGGTTTTACAGGTCCGGTGAATCTCGGCAATCCGGGAGAATTTACCATTTTAGAGTTGGCGGAACAGATTCGAGAATTGACAGGTTCACCTTCCGAGATTGTGTTTAAATCACTTCCTGAGAATGACCCGTGTCGCCGGAAACCCGATATTACCCTTGCAAAGGAGAAATTGAACTGGGAGCCAAAGATACCTCTCCGCGAAGGGTTAAAACATACGATTGAGTATTTTTCAAAAATTATTTAATTCCTTTTTATTAGAGGGAGATGAGTGAATAAGACTTTTATCTATTGTGGCACTCAACGGTCAAGTCGAAAAGAGGGTATACTGCAAATAATAAAAGAAAATTATCCTCATGTCTTCCTTATCGTTCCTACCCGCCAATATGCTCAAAAACGAAGTATAGAACTGCTGAATTACATTGACACAGCAGGAATTTATGGGGATATTGTGAGTGATTTTTCACTGTTTGCTTACAATTTACTTCAAAGGCAGGGCTTACCTGTTCGCAAGTTAGAGGAATGGGAACAAAATGTATTAATGAAGTCTATTATTTTATCTGAGGAAGGGAAACAGCGATTTAAAGGTTATAAGGGATTGCTTGCTCCTGAAAATCTTGCAAATGCTTTTTGTCGGGTTATACGAAACTTAAAACAGGCAGGAATTACCCCTGAAGAGTTTGAATCGAAACTAAAATTGCAACGAGTCGAGCCGTGGGATGAAGTTTTGTCGTGGGTATATTCTGTTTATCAGCAAAGGTTGACCGAAAATTACTGGTATGACATTCCGGGTTTGTTCTGGCAAGCAGAGATTGAATGTCAACAAGGACAACCGGCTTATCTTAAAGAAAAGCAAGTTCTTGCTTTCGATGGCTTTGACGATTTTACTTATTCTGAACTTCGCTTGATTAAGGCATTGGGACCACATTTCGATAAGATTGTCATAGGTATCAATCTGGACCTCAAACCCAATCGAAGGGATGTTTATCAATTAGCGGCAGATACACTGGAACGGCTTCGTTCTATGCTGGAAGTAGAAGTGGTTTCTTTTGAGACGCCTAAGCCCAGTTCCTGTATAGAATATATTGCAGATAATTTGTTCTGGCGTGATGAACCCATATCTTTTACCTCTTCTGAACCCTCAACACTAAAAATAAACCACTATATTAATCGTGAAGAAGAAGTAAAAAATATAGGACGGAAGATAAAACAATTAATTGTGCAGGAACATGTCCCACCTGAAAAAATAGCCGTCAGTTATCGCCGATTGGATACCGTTCGACCGTTAATAGAAAAGGTTTTTACAGAGTTTGGAATTCCATTCCAATTTCGTGGATTGAAAAATATTAAACAAACCCGAGTATGCCAATTTTTGGAACGATGGTTCTCGCAATTAAGGGAAGATAATTTTTCGGCTATTACCTATTTATTGCATGACCCTATCTGGAATATCCCTGTATCCTTATCTGAAAAGTTTTTCTTGATACTGCAAAATATTGGATTGTCTCTATACATGCCTGTTGAATATATCAGGAAAAGATTACAAGATTCGGAGGCTTTACTCAAATTTTTCCGAGAAGATGGGAAAGGGAACATTTCGGAGGTGGAGATTAAATTGTTTTGTGAGGAGTGTATTCGTTGGTTATCATGGCGGGACAAATTTTCGGAGCAGGACAGCGTAAAAGGGTTTATCTCAACTACTCTTGAACTTTTGCAAACATTAGAAAGTTATTTAAAAGAAGGTTCGACAATAGAAGAGCCCGACAGCTTAGATTATGAAAGGAAAGGTTATCAACAAGTAATTGCGACCTTAAAACATATCCCCACTTTTTTTCAGGATTGTGAACTGTCCTTAGACGAATTTCAAAGGCTTGTTCTTTCTTTGCTAAGTGATGTGCCCCTGTTCAATGTGCAATCTGGCTATGGGGTTGTGTGTCAAGACCTGCCCATGATACGAAATCTGGAATATGACTACCTCTTTGTGGGTGGTGTAGAAGAAGGGCTTATCCCTTTATCTCCTTCCCTTAATGCGATATATTCCGAGAAAGATATGACTACCCTTCGCAGTCTGGGCTTGCCTGTGGATGATTTTAGAAAACAGATACAACGCGAGTGGCTGTTTTTTCAGCAGGTATTTGAAATCGCAAGGGAAGGTGTGTATTTATCGCATGTCCTTTTTTCTGAAACACATGAAGAGCGTTCACCCAGTCTATTGCTTCGAGAACTGCAGGAGGTGTGTAAATATATAAAGGACGAACCGTTATTAGGTCAAGAGCAGCAAGAGGAAACAGTCCTTCCCTGTTCACCATTAGAATTGCAGGAATACTTATTTTTATATCAGGAGGATGAGGAGGTATTAAAGCAGGAATATCCCGATGTGTTTGTAAACTGGTATGCACTTCAAAAAAGGGAAGAACTGAGCAAGGATATATATACGGGTTGTTTACAGTCTTCAGATATTCAAGAATGGCTTGCCCAGAGATTTGGTTTAAATCATGTTTATAGTGTTGACCAGATTGAGAGTTATGTTGAGTGTCCATTCAGTTTTTTTGTCAAAAGAGTACTGAATTTGAAGGACTGGGAAGAAGAATTAGTGCAACCTACACCACTAATGTTTGGCTCCTGGTCGCATGATATCCTATGTGTTCTTTTACGGGACTATTATGATGAATTGTTGAAAGAAGGAATAGATAATATTGATAGCAGAATAAAAGAGTTATTAGAAAAGATTGTTCGCAAAGACCGAAAGGTCTATGTATTGCGAGATAAGGTAGTGGAGATAACAATCAATTGGCTCACCCATGTATTAAGCGAATTTATTCGTTCTGGTAATGCACTTGTTGAAGTAGCTTGGAAGCCTGCCTATTTTGAACTTGCGTTTGGAAATACTATGTATTCAATGGAGGACACGGTAAGTCAACATAGACCTTTTTGTATGGATATAAAAGATAAGCAGGTCTTATTTTCAGGTCGGATTGACCGTATTGATAAGAACAATTCAGAACCGACACTGCGTATCATTGACTATAAATGGGGCAATACACCAACCAAAACAGATATGGGAGTGAAGAATAAGGTAGCAGAGGAGAAAATAAATTCTATCCAATTAATTATTTATGAACTTGCAGTAGAGAACCATCTATTCAAGGAGCAAGGGCTCTCTGTCACCGAGTCTTACTTTCTTCCCATAAGAGGCAAAAGACCTGTTGATTCTCCGTGGTCTAATAACAATAAACTTCGGACAGAGATTCAACAGAAGGTAGAAGAGTTGATATATCAGACGATACAGAATATACATCGGGGCTATTTTTCACCTGAACCCAGCAAGAAGATAGCCTGTGAATATTGCTTTTGTAAAAATGCGTGTAGGTATAAACGAATAGAGCAGAGTGATACGGAGGAATCGGCAAGCAATGTCGAAAATGGAAACACATAGTTACTTCAATGGTCTGACAGAAGAGCAAGAGCAGGCTATCTATTCCGATTCTAATCTTATAGGCGTAGATGCTTCAGCAGGTTCAGGGAAAACGCGTGTTCTCATTGCAAGGATACTCCGATTATTGAAGGAAGGGAAGGCAGACCTGAGTGAAATTGTCGCTATCACATTTACGGAGAAGGCGTCCGCAGAAATGCGACAACGGCTACGCGACGCTTTCCATGAATACGCACGGACCGCTACCCCTGAGGAACTTACTCAATGGCGTTGGCGTGAGCAGCAATTAGAAACGGCTCGTATATCTACCATTCATTCATTTTGCACAGGGATACTTAGGCAATATGCCCTCAAATTGGGTTTCGACCCAGAATTCCGAATTTTGGACGAATTGCAAAGTCCTCTTTTCCTTGACAAATTTATTCAGAACCACATGGATACATGGTTGGAAAGTTATGAAGACGCTGCTCAATTGGCAACGGAACTTTCTCTGGCAAGTTTTAGAAATGCTATTGAGGTGTTATTCCAAAAGCCATTACATATCTTGCCCTGGCTGGAAGAGGCAAAACAATATGCTACTCCCGATGAATATTTAGAACACCGTATACCTCGATTAGAGGAAGCATACAAGCAATTTCTGCAAAATTTCATTCACTCTAATCAAATAAATATATGGATACAGCGACTGGATGAGTTAAATCAGGAAATACCTGAAACAGAGAGCAAATTGAAAGATATATGCCAGTGGTACTACGACAAATTGGTGGACTTGCAGAATTCAAATAGTATGGAAGAGATAATTCAGAAGAAGGAGGAAATAGGTGGAAAGCAGATAAGAGGATTAAAAACTGAGGATTCAAACAAAGAATTAGCAGAACGATTTAAAAAAATTAGAAAAGATATAAAGGATACTCTGGATAAGGAAATTATTACCATCAATTGGGATAATGCTACGACTCGCAAATCACTGGTTACCACTTATAGATTGTTTTGTTTGTTTGACCATTTGTATAGCCAGTGGGTTCAATATAAACGACAGCAAGGGATGGTAGATTTTGACGATTTAATCAATCTAACACGCCTTTTTCTAAGCGAGAACGAGGAAGTGTGTAAAGAAATTGCAGATGGTATAAAGTATATTTTTATAGACGAGTTTCAGGATACTGACCGTGAGCAGGTGCAGTTGATACATTTACTTTTGGAGGCTAAACAGGATATTTCCCTGTTTTTTGTGGGCGACGCCAAACAGTCCATTTATGCCTTTCGCAATGCAGAGGTCAAGGTATTCCGTGAACAGCGAGAGTTGGTTGAGAAAGACAATTTGTTTTTACTTGACTACAATTTTAGGTCTGCCAAAGAAATATTGGATTTTATAAATACCTTTTTTAAAAGGACGAATTATCTTTCGGAAGTTGAAGAAGAATATCGTTGCATGAAACATCAGCGTAGCGGATATAACGAGCCGCGTGTTGAATTTCTGTTATCTACCCCCCTGGATATGGATAAAAGGACATTAAAAGAAGACAATGTAGACATAGAGGCTAATGTTATTGCAGACAGGATACAGTCATTGGTAGAAGGGAACAATCCATTGAAGATAATAGAAGAGGAGAAAGAGCGTTCGGCTACTTATGGTGATTTTACCCTACTATTCTGCACCAAAAATTATATCTATAAATATGAAAAGGCACTAAAAGATAAGGGAATTCCGTGTTATGTTGTGAGTAGTAGAGGCTTCTTTGAAATTACAGAAGTAAAGGACATTATGGATTTCCTTCATGTCCTATTGAATCCTTATCACGATGTTTCATTGCTCGCCTTTTTACGGGGACCTTTCTGCGGTTTGTCGGATGAGCAAATTGTCCATTGGCAAATGCAGATACCTCTTCGCAAGATGTTGTTGGATTTAGCAACTATACCTGAACCTTTATCGCGAGACCCTTCTTATTTGAGGGTGCGAACTTTATATCAGAACTTTCTTAAAAAGACCAATATGCCGATACATGAACTTGTGCAATCTATTATTGATGAAACAGGGTATAAAGCGATTCTATTGGGGCAGTGGTTCGGAAAGCAGAAGATTGCCAATCTACAAAAGTTTTTATCCTTAGTCCGTGCTTATCAAGAAAACAATCCTATAAGCCTATATCAATTCCATCGTTTTGTGGAGCGGACAAAAGATAAGATATTAGAAGGTGAAGCAGACCTTGCCGTTGAGAAGGAGAACGCTGTTATTCTGACGACTATTCATCAAGCAAAAGGATTAGAATTTCCTATTGTTGTGCTACCTACCTTATATGAAGAGAGGCAATACAGAAATCCTCTGCCTGTTTGTTACCATCGAGAAATCGGAGTTGTGCTTAAAGATATAGAAAAAGGTAAGGATGAAGATGGAAAAGAGGAAAAGAACATAGCCGAATTCATTGTCAAACTTCAAAGTAAGTATGATGAGTATCAGGAATATATACGACTTTTTTATGTGGCATTAACCCGTGCTCGTGATTATTTAATCCTGTCTTCAAATAAAAAACATTTTGAAGATTTACAAAACAACTTAAAAATAAATTCTCGTCTTTCTCTACTTGCAAGTTGTTTCCCTATTGGAGATTTTAAAAAAGGTTCTGCCGATACTAATTCGTATCGCATGATAGAAATGCAAGAAACAGAATTTTCTGCCAAAAAACAACAGAAATTGCAAACCAAAAAAGATACTATAATAAAGGATTTAATTTCACCAATTTCTATTACAACTCAGCAGTTAACAACAGAACCCATCCCTGTTACAAGATTATTAGATTGGCTTTTTGAAGATGAATTTGATGAGGATAAAGATGAAGGAGGGAATGATTTTCTTGATGCGTCTTATGCAGAAAGAGGAACTTTGTATCATCAAATTCTACGATATTGGGATTTTGAAAAGGGCGAAGAACCATCATTGGACTATCTGCTTGATATCGTAATGCCCAACATTTCGGAAGAAATTATTGAAAAAGAGAAGGCAAATATAAAAGAAAAGATAACAAACAACTCGGCATATCCGATGCTGATGGCAAATCCACCTGTTTATCGTGAACTTCCTTTCTTATGGAAAGCAGGACAATATATTGTAAAAGGCACAGTAGACGCGATACTTACTGATGGAACTATTATTGATTACAAAACAGGTAAAAGAGCCGATGAACATTCACCTCGATACTGGAAGCAATTGGAAATTTATTATCATGCCCTTCATGATGCAGGGATAAAACTTAACAAAAAATTAATTTTATTATACATAGACCAGATAGAATATGATATAAAAGATATAGAGTTCTCTGGGCGTGATTTATTAATTTCAGAGATAAATCAAGCGATTGAAAATCGTATCAAAAAATTAAATCAGGGGAAAAGGTTATGAAATTCAGTGTGGTTTGTCCCTATTGTTCCAGAGAAGTTCTTCTTGAGTCTTCTGGAGTGGAACAAAAAGTACTATGTCCTTTTTGCCAGAATAAATTCATGGTTACAATTATAGAACCTGTTGACAAAAATGAATCTCTGGGTGAAGATAAAAGTAGGTTGCCCTTCCGTCCTGACCTGGAACAATCGAAGAAGTTAATAAAAAAGGTTGAAGAAGACTTTAACAAAATGAAAGCAGAAGATATCCTAGACTGCTTTTATGCACTGGAAGAACTTATTTCTGATTATCTCGAAAATGAGGAACTGGATATAGATATGAAAACGGCTTTGTTGGTTATTGCTTCAAAAAAACAGATAGATTTATCTAAGAAGGTAAAACAACATTTACAAAAGTCCATGCCGGGAGTTCCTCTGACTACCCATTTGGGCTACGATGTTTTATCAGATATTCGCGAAAGACAGGGGCAATATGGAGAAAGCATTCAACTTTGTCAACAAGCAATTGAAGAAGGATGGGCAGGTGATTGGCAGAACCGATTAAATCGTTGTAGAAAAACATCCATGATAAAAAAGAAAAAACAATAATGTTAAATCTTCTTTTCGTAAAGCAGAGATGATATTTTAAGTGTCAAAATCTAATACAAAGATAGGAAAGAGAGTATTTATTTTATAAAAATTGTTGACATTGTTAGGGCAAATTAATGTAAAATTATAGTATAAAATAGTTTTGTATAAATAATTTTGGTAAAAATTGTTGACAAACGGTGTGATTTGTGATAAACTGTGATATACGATTGTATTTTTATAAAGTTAAATCTGTGAACATTAAATATATATTAGAGGAGAAAAAAGGTGAAACATGTGCGAATGATTTCAAGTAAGCGTCCTGTGTATGCAGGGTGGTCCGATGATTTATGCTTTATTGCTTTTTTACTTAATAAGCTATTTGGGTTTATGGGAGGAGAAAGTCCGCTTTTCTTGTTCGTGGAAGATAAATGTCATATTGATACTGGGACAGAAACCACCACGACTCAGACTCAGTAAAAAGTAATTTAATATTATTTGGGAAAAGAAAATTTTAATGTGATGAGGTTAAAATTATGAGGTTAAAAACGGTTTTTAACTTAATGGTAATAGGTTTTTTAATAAGTCTTGTTTCCGGATGTTGTTTACTACAAGGTTCCTCAATAGTATTTCCTGACCCTGCTCTGGAAACGGCTGTGCGTAGTGCATTAGGAAAACCTTTCTTTATACTATGCACTAACGAACTCAAATCTGTAACAGAATTAACCGCACAGAGTATGGGAATAACAGATTTGAGAGGTTTAGAGTATTGCACTTCTTTAGTGAAATTGGATTTGCGAGGTAACAATATCGTTACGATATCTCCATTGAGAGATTTAAAGAATTTAGTCTGGTTGGATTTGAGAAACAACTCTATAACAGATATTACGCCGATTGCAGGACTACAATATCTGGAATACCTTGATATATCTGGTCCAGACAATGATGTTCATGATTGGTCTCCACTGGTGGCGAATGTAAATGCAGGTGGATTGGGTCCGGGAGATACGGTAACTTTAAGTCCGGAATGGACGATAAAAGAAGATGGAAGTTTCTATGAAGAATTTGAACCTGTGTATCAGGTTTTGGTTAATGCAGGGGTAAATGTAATCTTTGCAGAGAAAACAACAGAACAATAAATAGGTGAATGCTTTTATCTATGTATTTTTTAGAATATAGAAGTAGAAGGGCAAAAATTTGGAAGGAGCCCCAATGAATAATAAAAGGTGCAAGTCTATCTTTTCGTGTTCCTATATTGGGTTGTGTGTTTTCGTTTTTATTTCAATGAGTGGATGTCCCTCTACTCAGAAGTTTGAAGTCTCCCCACAAGCACTTTCCTTTGGAACGCAGGCAGTAGAAAAATCCTTATATATAAAGTCTCTAAGTCGTTTTAGTATTGATTGGTCTGTGGTTGAGGTGGTTTGGAATGCCTCACAAAAAAAGTGGGTAAAAGGGGATGTCTCCTGGATGTCGGTTGAACCTACCTCCGGAGAGAATGCCACTTTTCAGGCAATTCAAGTAAGGGTTTCGAGAAGTGGATTGAACGCGGGTGAGTATAAAGATGTGGGATTGGAATTTCGCACTTCAAAGATGACGCAGGTTGTAACTGTATCTATGGAAGTTCGTAGTGCACTGTCAGTGACCCCGCAGGTTATAACCATTCGCCCGGGGGTAACAGAATCCACAGTAACGGTGAAAAATGAAGGCAGCGAGAGTTTCAATTGGTCTGTGAAATATATACCCGATTTAGCGAATAAAGGGATTTATGGTGAAATTCCGGTAGATATTTCTGTATCCCCTGCTTCAGGAAATCTTCCTGCGGCAGGTAGTACGGATGTGACAGTTCATTGGGATGAAACCAGGTCATCCGACTTTGGAATACTCTTTGTTTCTCCTCTGGGAAGTCAAGTTGTTGAATTCCATTTTGCAAAGATATGTTCTGCGTTGGACTTTGAAGCCACACCCGCAGAATTGGTATTGATAGTAACTTCCGATTCCCTGACATCAGAAAGCACAACGACTACTTTACCGTCTTCTACTTTAACCTTGACAAATCGGAGTAATCAAGAACGGCAATGGAGTCTCCAAATGGTAGGACCGACAGGTCAGGTGGTAGATAGCATCGCTGCAAGCCCTTCCGCGGGAAGTCTTAAACCTAATAGTAGTGTTGAAATTTCTGCTACGGTTACTAAGCCTAAAGAGGTTAGTCTGGGAGCAGGTCAATATTCAATTATTATAAATATGCAGGATTGTTTATTAATTGTTCCGATAAAGATAGAACAATTAAGTTTACCCAAAATTGCCATTTCTGAACCTCCACAAGAAACGACCACACGTCCAGAAATCATTCCCTTAGAGGTATTGGATTTTGGACAGGAAGAAGTTCAGAAGGAGTTCTGGATTGCCAATATAGGTCCGAGAGATTCAAAGTTATATTTCCGTATTACTCATGAAGACGAAGGGGTGGCAAATCCCATCATTGCGGATATTCGTCCTACATTGGGAGGTGCTAATGGTGAAGATGGGAATCCAGAAGATTTTTATCATCCAGACTATCTAAATGTTTTGATTGATGGTGAACGAGTTTTGGTAACGATTAATCGGGACAATTTACAAAATGACATAGAATACCGCAATATTACCATAGAGGCTGTTGACCGGGACCCGATTCAGTTCCCCAATCAAGTAACCTCGTTAAGTGCTGTTGAGTCGAAGACTATTAAAATTCGTGTTGAGCGTCAGCCATTAAGGATTGAAGGGGCACTCAATCGAAGTAGGCCTCCGTATGTGATGCGGTATATCTTTTTATTAAGGGATTCTTCCTCCCGTGCCATTCCAACCATTACGCCGACAGACCTTTCAAAACTCAGTCTTACAATTTCCGAAGATGAAGTGCCTCTGGATATGAATGAGACAAATTATTTCCTTACGGGTCCACAGAATATTAAAGGAAATATAATTATATTATTAGACTACACCGCAAGTATGTATTATGCAGGGGTGAACAATAGAGACAATCCTTTGAACCCCGGAGAAGCCATTGAAAAAGTAAAGAAGGCGGCAATTGATTTTATATATGATTTGCCTGCTTCCTATCAGATTGCTTTAATGTTTCATAATGATAGGCAACAGACCAATCGTCTTATCCGTTCCTTTACCACGGATAAGGAATTGTTAAAAGAATCTTTAGAGTCTTTTTATGTTCCAAGTAATTTGATGGGTGCTTCGGATATTTATGATGCGTTATCCGAGGCAGTAGATAGACTGGTTGCGGAAGATGCAAAAAATCCACTACCGTTTGATGATGCAGATGTAAAATCCATTGTGTTTATTTCGGATGGTTGGGACAATGCTTCTACTATTGATGCGAGTAACATTCAGGAGAAAGCCCATGATAACCTTATACGGCTGTATCCATTAGGATTTGCGTCAGGCGGGGCGATTAATACAGCAGATTTGGTTACCCTTGCAAAGGAAACGGGTGGACACTTATACATTGCAAATGATGTAGATGGATTAGTTCAACTTTTAGGGAATGAGAAGGCACTGGTATTACGACCTGATGTGGAAAGTCAACCCAATGATGTTACTTTCTATATCTATAATGAAGGTGCAGGTAATATTGGATGGCAGGTAGGTGCAAGTGATTTGCCAGCATGGGTATTAGGTGTTGAACCTTCGCAAGGCACGATACCATCAAAGGGTAACACAAAAGTTAAGGTAAAAACCAATCCAACCCTTGCTACTCCCGGCGCAATCGTGGGAGCAGAATTACCTCTTACCTCCAATAATGGAACGGGCACAATTCGTCTTCAGGGAGTTTCTACAGCAGGGGTATGGGAAAGTTTGACAGTTGCATTAGAAGACGAACCAGGACGAATCTGGAAGGAATTAAAGAATCAGGTAGTTTTAACCTATATTACTCCAAAACAACAAGATTTCAAGTATGCTATTCGATTTGAATACCAGCCGGGCGAAGGCTTGCCTTCATTGACCGGCATTTTTGAGGAGGATGCCTTTGCGTATATTGGCGATGTTAGAGCAGGACAAATATCTTTAATCACTTCAGGATTATTTTATGGGAACGACCCGGATAGTCTGACACAGAGAACCTGGCAGACACAGGTTTTTGTTCGAGCGGATTATATCCCCAGAGATGTTTACTTCCTGAGGACACGGTATTTCTTGCAAAAGCCGAAGGAAGTATCAAATGAACAGTGGAACCTCCTGCTTGCAAATGCAAAAATGAAAGTGGAATTAGCAGAAGGTGGTTTAATCTCTTCCGAAGACGGTTGGCGATTTATTAATGAAGGAGATGGAATATATCTCGTCCTTAATTCTGAGAATAATCCATTACGCTACGGGTCCTTTGGCAATTTGTTTAAGATTACTATTACTGGGTTAGACCAATATGTTCAGTCTTTCGGTAATGTAGAACCCGTGTTCAATCTTGCTATGCGCGTAGATAACGAATCGTTAGTATCCCCTGCAAGTTCCGGGCAAGTTTCCAGAACAAAGTTTTTCCTCTACCCCGGAGGTCCTACTTATATAGATGGTTCTTTGCTTATAACTACCGCAGGAAAAGTAGCAGGACCTTCCACAATGGTTGCGGGACTTGCGGGCTTACCCTTTAATCCGGAAGGAGTCGGTGTTTGGGATAACGACAAAGATGGAGTATCCGATTTCCAGGACCCTGTACCCAATGACAAAACGGTACCGGGCAAATTGATTGTTCCTACACGGCTGGATATTCCTAAGGGCACGAATTCTATATCTTTTGTCATCAGAAATAACAGACTGGATACATTTAATTGGCAAATTGCGAACTATCCCGATTGGATTGTGGATATTAAGTATGGAGAATCTGGCGATGAATCTATCCCAGATTCAGAATTAAGTCCCGGCGAATCGGAGAAGGTAACATTATTTATAAACAGGACAGGTCTTACGCCCGGTGCTGTTGTTACGGGAAACCTTAATGTTGAAACAGATTTGTTTGGGACAGAGGAATTGGATATTTCAGTGGCAAATTAAATAATAAATGACATTCTAATACTTGAAAAACAGGAGCCTTCGCATGAGGCAAACGACAGTTGTGATAAAATTTTTGAGTGCTGTTTCATTAATCCTGATAATAACAGGATGTCCAGGAGTAAGTTTCTACATTGACCCTGAAACGGTTACCTTTGGTGATAATTCAGTCAGAGAGACTATCCGTATTGTATACAATCGGAGTGGAAATTGGTCATGGGAAGCAGAAACAAATACTATCTGGTTAAAACTGTCAAAGGATGGTGGGTTAACCAATTCAAGTAAAATAGATGGTTCTACTGGTGGGGAAAAGGTACAGCAACTCGATTTGGTGGTAGACCGTTCTAATTTGCCCGGAGGAACCAGTGTAGGTGAAGTAACTATCAAAAGTAAGGGTGAGACGAAAGTAGTTACTGTAAGTATTACTAAACCTGCAAGTATCAATGTTTCTGTTAGTCCTTTATCATTAGATTTCGGAACTACTATTACGGAATTACAACTCAACTTGATAAATCAGAGCACTATTAAAACCGATTGGTCAATGATTATACCGACGGATGCTACCTGGCTCACAGGGACTCCAACGAGTGGAGAGGTTTCTGCAAAGCAAACTGTAAAATTGACATTTACCGTAAATCGAAATGGACTTGCCGTAGGGATATATCAAACAACAATAAAAATTACAGCCGGTTCACAAGAAATTTCTATTCCAGTAACAATGGAAGTCTCTTCCTTAAAGGTAAGTCCGAGTGAGATGCAGTTTGGTCTGGTGGAGCAGGAAACACAGCAGACATTACAGGTCTCTAATTTAGGCGCTCAGGAAAATTCTATTCGTATTCAGGTATCCAGTGGAGCAGAATCCTGGCTATCTGTGCAAAATCCGGAGTTTGTAGTACCTGCTTCCCAATCGGTAGATGTCCCTGTAATTGTCAATCCGTCGGGACTGACTGCTAACGATTATGTGGGCACACTACAAGTTCAGAATGTTTCCACAAATTATGCCGTTTCTGTAACGGTGCGAATGCGAACTCGTGCTTTAACAATCAGCCCTGCGGTACTTAATTTTGGAAAAATAGACCAAAGACAGACATTAACCTTCACTATTTCTAACACAGCGCCGGTCTCGTGGAGATGGACCTCGTCTATTTCTAACGACACAAGTTGGCTTCGTATCGGACAGAGTAGTGGGAATATTGAAGCAGGCGGAAATCAGGTAATATCGGTGGAGGCAGACCCTACTACTTTGAAACCGGGAAATTATCAGGGAAGTATCGTTATAAACTCCAACTGGGGTTCATCTACCTTAAATGTGCAGATGGAAGCATCGCGGGCACCGAAATTAGTAGTTTTACCAACACAAATCAATTTTGGTGAGACGCGTTCAAAAGAAACGCTAGCTATCTGGAATGATGGGGAGAAAACGATTGCCTGGGAAATTGATACAGCGAGTTTTCCTGCATGGTTGAGCATTACCCCGGTAGATAATCAAGGAATTGCCTCAGGACAGGTGAGCGGAACTCAAACAGCGACATTGGAAGTAAAAATAGATAGAGACCTGGCAAATGAGGCAGAGGGTCCTTCATACCAACATCAATTTGCGGTGAAAGGTAAAGTCGTCGAAACTTCCACCGATTTGACACCTGTGCTGGTAGAAGTGAGTATGTCTGTGCCACAAATACCTGAAATATCTATTATTGGAGAGGGTACAGATGGTAATCATATTCCCTTCCTTAACTTTGCGTTTGAAGAAAATGAACAGGAATTTATAGTGCGAAACATAGGAAAGGGAACACTGGAATGGAGCATTGTCAAGGCAAGCCTTCCAGCCTGGATAACAAGTATAAATCCAGAACAAGGTTCCTTAGGTGAAGGTAAAGAGCAGAAGGTTAAGGTGACGATTAGTAGGAATACACTGACTTATTTAGGTGATGCACATAAAATAATAATCAAATCAAATGATGTGAGCCATCCAGAATCAGCCATTACGATTGAGGTACAGGTGCCCCGAAAAGTAATAATAGGTGCTACGCCTATGGCATTGAGTTATGGGACGCGTGAGATATTGAAAGAGTTCGACCTGGCAAATATAGGTGACCCAGAAACCGTATTAAACTTTATGCTAATACCTAATAAAGATTGGATTTCCGTTTCTCCTGAATCGGGTATCAGTATAGGTACTGCAAATGCGATAAAGGATTGGAAAACCATATCTGTATCTATTGACCGTGAGGGATTGGATGGGGTTAATGCGTCCGGACAAATACAAATCGTGGCGACTAAACTTGTAAATGGACAAAATGTTATTGATACTACGGTAGACCCAGTCCTTATAATAATTACAGCAGCCGCACCTTCACTTACCATAGAGACTCCACCCCCTAATTTGAGGATTCCCTCATTAGTCCGATATGTAATGCTTTTCAGAGATATTCAGCAGCAATCTATTTCTTTCCCTGAAGCATTTTTGCCAACTCTTACCAGTAAATTCTTAATCACAGAAGACGATTTACCGTTAGAAATTTCAGAATCAAATCGGTTTTTAGTCCCTATGCTTAAACCAGAGAAGTTGGTGCAAAGTAAAGGTAGTATCCTTATTATGTTAGATGCTTCTGGAAGTATGTTGAAGTCTGTTCAATTGATGGGAGAACAGGGAATTTCAGATGCTACAGACCCTATTCGTGAATTGTATGTGAGAACTGTAATGCCAATAATTGATGAAATACCAGATAACTACAAAATAGCAATTGGCGTATTTAACGAGCGAGAATGGAATAATAATCCTGTTCGTATATTGATGAACAATGATGGGGAACCGATGTTTACCTACAACAAAGAAGTTGCAAAGAACAGATTATTAAGTATGAATATTATTGACCATGGTGCAACAGCGTTATTACCTGCAATTAGTGATGGTGCGGTTGACCTTTTCCTGGCAGATGGAGACCATATCCCTTACGATTCTACAGATGACCGTATTATGTTAATCATTACAGATGGGCGTATGACCACACCGCCAGGGCAGGTATCACCTGTGGTGGATTTGTTAAAAGGGGTAAGAGCCAGACCCTTCTTTGTTAGTTGGGGTGAAAATGCAAATAAAAATGTGATGATTCAATTAGTAGAAGAGACGGGAGGACATGTTTATTCCACTCGCAATCAAGATACAGGGCAGGTGGATAGTTTAGGACGACCCATATCGAAACCTTTGTTATCTCCATTAGCCGATTGGTTAGAAACCAATCCTGATGACCCTTGTGACCGGTCTATAGCAAAAGATATAAATAGTCAATTATTGTTTGAATTCATTGCCTTAAGTCAAAACGCAGGAGCCACAGTGAGAATAGATGTAGACTTTGATTCCCCTGCGGATGGCAACTCCTGCATTTCGGACCAGGGCAATATTTCCACGGCTTTCGCACATAGTCAGATGGACCTGGAAAGCTATGCAAATGATGTGCGGTTAGGACAAATTAAACTCCTTTCCTCAGGCATTGATACTGCTTCCCAATCCGTAGATATTATTGTATATGCAGATTACATCCCGAGAAATATTGCAGCATTATTCTTCTCCATAGATACTTTAGACGGCAATCCAGCCATGACAATGTCCGTGAGTCAACCTACTCTTGCAGAAGGTGGACTTATTTCGGATTGGAATTTTGTCCAACAAGGGAGCCTATTACAATTTACCGCTGCCAACAATCAACCCTTGCCTTATGGTGCCTTTGGTTCACTATGTGTATTGCACTTTGAAAATGCTTCACAACCATTTAAGTTACAATTTGATGTGGCAAATCCTCAGATTAGTGCAAATCCAGACGCCAAATACTTTACCCATCCCAATCTGTTCGATGTGACAAACAGGCCTTCCTTTGCTCCTTCCAATCCCTATCCTTATTTAGAGAGTGAACCCACAATGGATGATAACAGTATAATTGTTCTGCCTGATGATGTTTATGATTTGGTTGTGGATATATACAACAAAGGTGGTAGTCATAGACCTACCAATGTAGGTTTATACTGGGATGTTGAGGTATTTATAGGAGACTTCTTCGGTGATATAGTCAAACCTCCAGATGAAGAAAGATTCGTTTTTGAGAATGAAACGCCTTATAAATTGCATATTCCAATCAATCGTGAAGAAATGGAACCGGGAAATAATTATTTAGGTATACTGCGATTTTCCTTCGATTCTATCTTTCATAATGCAATCGTGCGGTATGTGACAGTATATTGCAATATACTGCAACCTGAAATAACAGTGGAGCCGACTGAATTGATTTTTGATTCGTCAAATGAAATTGAAGAGAAAACATTTGTAATAAGAAATACAGGACAATCTATCCTATCATGGACATTGGATAGGGGAAACTTACCCGTCGGTTATAGTTTCTCAAAATATGCAGGCTCTCTCGGTCCTTATGACTCACCTGATAACTCAAAAAAAGAGGATTACATTACTGTTACGGTAAACAAAGCACTAATTGACAACTTTGCTCCCATTATTTCTATTTCAAGTAATGCTGTAAATGGAACAGCATATATACAATTAACTGTTAGTAATCCCTAACAATAAGTAGAATTATACCCACTATTTGATATAATTTATACAGGCTATTCTCTTCTTGGGAATTTGGTTCATTTCCTTTATGTTATTTATGTAAGGATGTGATAAAACTATGTTGACCATTTTATATACATTTACTTTTGCCATTTTGTTTGCGTCTGCATTGGGGTTGGTATGGGGTGTTGTCCATCTTTTAGCCCGAAATCAGTTAGGAGAACGGAGCACCAAATCATGCACACTTGCAGGGGAGACCAATGAAAACTGTTGCCAATACTCTGGACAATGTCCTGAGGAAATCCGAAGCAAGTGCAAACATGCCATAATAAAGCCTTGAAACCACTTATATTATATTGGTTAACGAAATGAAACCAAGACTGTCAAAAAAAGAAAAGTGGATTCTTTTCATAATAACCTTGCTCATAATAGGTGCAGTTGTCTTTCGCCGAGTGCTTCTTCTGCTTCTGATATTTATATTAAGATAAGACGATAAAATTAAAATATAAACTACTGTATCAGTTGGTAAAAGTAAGAAGAACTATGTAGTCAGTTTTAATTACACTTGTGGTGTTACTGCATATACCCTGTGGCTTTTAACTGTTCTATCAATTCAGGTGGGAGTGGAACCTGTTCAGAAGATTTTTTGCTTTCCTCGCCTTTGTTATTCCCTTTTAACTCGTTCATCTTTTGATGTAAATTCTGTTTTATAGAAGAAAAATCAGGGCTATTAGACAGATTATTCTTCTCCTTTGCGTCTTTTGACAAATCATAAAGTTCTTCAGGCTCTAATCTACGCGGATTATCAGGATTGGCAAGGATAAGTTTGTGCGTCTTATTCCTTATAGATTGCATAATCTGTCCTTCTGCGTCATTTTCTGCCCATGCGTAGATATTGCTTTCTGGACTGATAACTTTCCCCTCTTCCGATAGCAACGGAGTCCCTTCAAAAGTTTCAGGAGGCTGAATCCCCGCAATTTTAGGTATCGTAGCCGATAAATCAATAAGTCTTACCAAAAAGTCTACTTTTTTGTTCATATTTTCTGGGTTGGCTTTTGAATCTGGAACCTTGACAATCAAAGGCACATGAAGCATCTCCTGGTATAGCGTAAACCCATGCCACCATCCGTTATGGTCCTCAAATTCTTCTCCATGGTCAGAAGTAAAAATTATATAGGTATTTTTGTTCAGCCCCTGTTTTTCAAGTTCATCAAACAATATTCCAAGATACTTATCTAAATACTCAATCTCGCTGATATAGGCTTTCCGCATGGGCGGAGTTAATGGGCTTTGGGGTCTATTCCCAAGCAAGGCTCGTGCAAAAAATGTATTATCATTCAAATTTAAATAAGGGTCATGTGTGTCCATATAGTGAAGGGCTAAAAAGAAGGGATACTTTACCTCTGGACGATTATCAATCCATTTCATCGCTTCCGAT
The DNA here is from genome assembly GCA_964549105.1 of uncultured Nitrospirales bacterium. Taxonomy (GTDB): domain Bacteria; phylum Hydrogenedentota; class Hydrogenedentia; order Hydrogenedentales; family Hydrogenedentaceae; genus Hydrogenedens. The sequence goes on along the minus strand of CAZJTZ010000012.1, from coordinate 56,273 downwards.
GTTACTACTTCTGCGGGCTGATAGTATTCCCTGATATTAGGGGGTTTGTGCAATATTTTTAAAATAATTGATGAAAACTTTCCATAAACACGGCGTAAAATTTCATAAGCCGTCAATTTAGAACTGGATTCTTTTGCAAACAACACATAATCGCTCTGTAAATCAGTATATTCTAAAAATCCTCTACCAAATCCAAATAAGGAATGGACATTAGGATTGTTCCCAAAACCTCTGGTCATGTATCCATGATTTGCGAGGACTTCTGCAACTGTGGTCAGATTAGGATTAATAACGGCATTTTTGCCATTGGCTTGATGGTGTAATGGAATAACACCTGTATAAATAGATGCAAATGATGGTTTTGTCCAGGACGCTTGAGAACTACAATCTTCAAATAAGATAGATTTTTCAACAAACCTGTCCAGAACAGGGGTTTTAGTTTCGATGTCTGGATTGTATGCAGACAGGTAATCCGCGCGTAAAGCGTCTGCAATAATAAGGATAATATTGGGTGAGTCTGGTTGTGCTTCTGGTAGAGAAGTAATAGACGATTTTTCACCTTGCGGGTTTAGGGCAAACGAGTAACCAAAACCGAAAATTACTGGGATTAATAAAAGTAAAGTAATTATGCCTATAGTTAAATGTTTTGAAACTTTATTTAAATAAAATAGGAAAATGTATAATATGACTGAAGCAATAGAAACAAAACCTATATAGTAAAAACTTATAGGTAAATATGCGAAATAAGATGACGGTTTTTGCAATAGAACATCTCTTCTATATCTCCAAATTACCAGTATCAACCCAACAGAAAGTATTGTTAAAGCAAATGAAACAACATACGAGAGGAGTGCAGAAGGGAGTTTACGAAACAGAAGAGGGAGCCAGGTGGCTGCAAATATGCCTATGCAAATTCCCATACCTGCGGAAAGAATGCCATAGGTTATAGGTCCCCACCATAACATTTGAAATTCGTATAGATTCGGAATCTTGTAAAGTATCCATAATGCCTCAGACAATCCGCAGATTGCTCCCGCCGTTATTCCACCAATAGTAGCAAATAGTAAATTAATTAAAATTTGATTACGCAACGACAATAATTCTGTCTGGTTTATATGCAGTTCATCCATTGTATCCTTTGTAGAAGGTTGCTGAGAACGAATATTCTGTATTTGTTTTTGAATCTCTTCCTTATGTGGACGTTTGCGTAACACAAAGAAGGGTAGTCCTATCAGGAAAGGAACAACATCTCCAACCCACCAGCCTAAATGAGCAAACGCTACTACTTTAAGGGCATTCTCCTTCCCTCCTAATAATGTTGCAAATACGACTTCACGGATTCCCTCCCCACCCACCGAAGGACCCAAAACCGTTCCATAAATCATAAGTGGGCTTGCAAATAGAATGTCCCAGATGCTGGTATTCTCGGAGCGTAATGCCATCATTGTTCCAAAATACATAAGACAGGCACTCAGATGAACACAGATTCCAAGTATGATAGCAAGGAGAAGATATTTACGGTGTCCAGCATAAGCAGTAGCCGCATCTCCTAATTGATTCAAAATTTTCTTAACCTTATTCGGGGTAGGAATAGAATATAAGATAAGTTGAATAATATAAGGCTGAAGTAATAAGGATAAAAAGAAAAGCACAGCCATTCCCAAAATAAACAGAATAATCAAAAGAATTAGTGTATTAAATTTTAATAAGCGAAACCCAAGAGGAAAGGTCAGAAAAACCAGCGTCGTTAGCGATATAAAACCAATAATTTTTTCAATGAATATAACGGTTGTGGGACGAACCACATCTCGCGTGTAAAGGACAGAATCATATAAACGATAGCCATCCAGTCCAATCGTGCTGGGCAGGAAAATACCAATTGTCCTTCCGATAAACCAACTCTGGGTCATATAACCAAAGGGCATGTATAACTTTTGTCCATTCAGCAGAATTTTCCAGCGAATTACACCGCACATAATACCCCCCAATCGGATAAACAATGCAAACAATATCCAGGGGATAGCATGCAACGGGTTTAGAGAACGAATCTCGTTTAAGAGTGCCATAGGTTTAACCCCACCAAAAGTATCAGGTGGCAAACCAAAGATTTCAGGCCAGAACAAAAGGACAAAAAGCCCTACCGTAACCCCTATTTTTAGTAAAATGGATATTATTCGTTTCATTTATTATCTCGCCTTTTTGTAAAAAAATTTCAAGCGTGCCAGAAACTTAACTTCATTCCGTTATTAGAGTGTTAGAATACTAAATAATATGCCAGTCCTTCAATTAGAGACTTCGGTCTGACTAAATTTGTAAAGAGACATCTAAAAATGTGCTTCCATATAATCGTAAGCATAGACAAATAATAAAAAATCCTCACACCTTGCAAAAGGAAGGTGTCGCATTAGCGACGGAGGGGTTATGTCCCCTAAACACCCCCTATAAGGACTCCCCCTTCCGCAAAGAGGGAGAGTTTTATAATACCCCTGAGAGGAATTTCCCTCTGTTATTTAGACCTTCCTTTTGTCATTTTGAGCGAAGCGAGAAATCTTTCCCTTTAATCGTTTATCGGATAGGAGTAACATCAACTAAATCAATTTTTCAAAGGTTTTCATCTAATTATTATAGTAGGTGGTTATTTACCCTTTCATTTTCCTTCACCTTGTTCGGGATGGCATGACGCAGTAGACAAGGAATGCCTTCCCATCCATTTGTCTCGATAAAGGAATAATATCGCTAATCCGCTCAATGGAATGATGCCTATCGCAAGCCATTGCATCATATCCAGACCCCATAAACCCTTCCCATAATCCGCTCGAACAAAATCCTGCACAAAACGATTCAAAAAATATAACCCCAAAAAAGAACATGTTATCACCCCCTTACGGGGCTGACGATTACGGATATACAAAAGAATAACCCCTATCACTATCCAGATACCTATCTCATACAACTGCGTCGGATGCACTGGCAAAGAGAAAAATTGGTCTGATGAAATTAAGCTTTTGCTTATATGCTGTCCCCATGCAACACTTCCCTTGGGAAACCGTAGTCCAAATATAGATTGTGTCACCGTTCCATGGCAACATCCCTGACAAAAACAACCCGTCCGACCCAATACACCTCCAACCGGTATATATGGAATAAATACCTCTAACCCTTCTATTCGTGGAACCTTCTTCAATTCCAGATAAATCAATGCACCAAAAATACCACCTAAAAAAGCACCCAGAAACATACTACCACCTCACTGCAAATCAAAAAAATGCACCTTTGAGCCTGGACATGACATAAACAGATAAAAAAATACACGACCCAAAACAAATGCAAAAGGGGCTACAAGTAATAAAATCCCTATCCCTATTGGATACCTTTGCCCATACCGATAATTCCACCTCAAACCCAACACCATCACCATCATTACCGCCAGAAAGTTAAAAATGTTATACAAACTTATATCAAAACCGAGAACATAAATAGATGGAAACATCTTTGTATAACTCCCTATTAAATATCAAAAACACTCGAAGACAATATATAACCCTTTTAATATTAATCCTTGAACAATTATTTTTGGACACATACCAAAACTCCCATCTCCTTGATTAGTAAATTCTACTAAATCTCTGATATCTTTCACCATCTATTATCAGAAAAAACTCCAGCCCAAATAGCGATGCGTTAGATACATCAATACTAACACTATTAATACCCCAACGCCAGCAAAAACTATGGCTCGTGGCGGAATGTTTAGACCCTCTTTTTGACTTGTTCCTCTCATTTTTTCTATCTCAGCGTTTCTTTTATTATCATAATATTCCCTCATTTCTTCATCTGTCTTAAAATAGCGTTCTAACGATAATTTGGGTGGGACAAAGGTCTCCTCTGGAATTGGCTCATTTGCTGAAAGTCCTTCTGGTTGGATAATCAACTCCTCATGTCCCTTCCTCCTTAACAGTGGGCAAGAACCCAATTTAATATCTGCTTCAATTTCATTGATTTTCCCTTCTCTATATTCCTTATAAATGTCTCTGGAACGCGAAGGGTCATTGTTATAATACCGGTAAAAAACTCCTTTAAGAGGTAACTGAGCCCCATTATCAAATTCTTGAATATTATAAAACTCGTATACCTTTCGAATAGATACTGGGAACTCACAACTTATCTCATAACCTTCTCCAAGAACTTTCTTTACATAATCATACCCATATCTTCGGGTCCAGAATGCTCCTTCCTGAAGTCTAACAATATAACCTTTTGAATCTACCCATATCTCAAGGTCAACATCCTCAGTATCTGTCCCTTCTATTTCGATAGGAAGGTCATGATAAGTGGCACTGTGCCATAAAATACGATATCCATCTTTCTCGGAATAATCATAAGGTCCGGGATAATCCAAAAATTCAGATATTTTACGAAAAGGACCTTCACCATTATTTGAACTTAAACATGTACCAAAATATCCCATTACCCAACGAGGGTCTGGACGAGGCCCAAATCCATCTAAATAATGTCTATTTCCTATGCGAACAATATCTTTATCATCTGATAGTTCGGAAGAGTCGCGATAATAAAACCTCCCATTATAATAATAGTAATACTCCATACTTGGTCCCGACTCTCCACCACTACCCGGACTAAATTTTCTAGCAAATAGTTCTAATAAATTATGAGAAGTATCTATTTTATAGGAATTTCTATTTACTATTACAGAACGCACGCAATTACCTTCTTGATAAGCAAAATCAAGGTCAACCATATCCCAAATTTCATCTTCACCTGTTTCTTTTGTTTTAAATAGAAATGCGGTATATTTGCATTTCAAAGATAAAATATTTAACCTCATTTTTATGAGGTCTATCATTTCTTGAATAACCGCTGATTTATAATCGTAATTACATTCACTATATCCAACAGTAGTAATGAGAAAAACGAACGCACATATACTTCCACAAATAAATCTTAATTTCATCATATTTGAACCCTTTGATATCTTTTTTACAGAAAAAATCCTTAATCTTTAATTCTTTAAAATCTCTAAAAAATTATTTTATTTAAGATTATAAATATAATATTTCAAATACTAATTCTATGTTTTTAACTTTACAATAAGTTTATAGCATCCAAACAAATACCTGTATATTAATAATTCTACGATTTTCCTATAAGATAGAGATAGTATGAGCAAGTTGAAATGAGTGACTTTAAATTCTGTTGATATGTTATAGTATTCCTTGCCAGGTAATATTATTCATAGTTGCTACTGTCTGTTAAAAAAAATCGTTTATCGGACAGGCGTAGTTTTTAGTTATAATCTTTGAGATTATCATAAACCGTTTTTATTAAGAGATACCTGTGTCTAAAAATCCGGAAATAGGGCTATCTAAATGGAAAGCCTCTTGTGCTCTTGTTGAGCAAATAGTAGAGGCTATTCGTTCTCGTCATATACCTGAGGGGATTATGGGGAGAGTCGGAGTATCTGTAGATATACCTTATGATATTTTGAGTGAATTGAATTCTATTCATGGTGTAGAACGGTATTATTGGGCTTCAAGGGATGAACCGTTTGAGATGGCAGGCTGGGGTGAAGCGGATATAGTTGTTGCAGAAACGGAGGTTTATGATTTTTCTTATGCACCGGTTCTACAAAATATTTTTAAAAAATTATCATCAAGTTATCCTACTGTCCGTTATTATGGTGGCTTTAAGTTTTTCCCATTGGACAATCGAGGTATGCGATGGAAATCCTTTTATGCCTATCGTTTTATAGTGCCACGAATAGAATTGGTACGCAATGATGGAACACTACAACTTGTTGCAAATATTATGGGTGGAAAGTATGAGGTGGAGTTGGAACAATTACTTTCGGTCTTACATTGTCTCAATTTGTGGATAATGCCAGAAGATGAAGGAGAATCTAAAAATGGACCTATTATCTTTCAACATCGTATAGATTGTCCTTCTAAAACAGAATGGACCGACCTGATACAGAGAACATTAGCCGCAATTAATGCAGGTTCCTTTGAAAAGGTAGTTTTAGCAAGAGAAACTACCTTTGAGTCTACTCAGGATATAGACCCTGTTTCTCTACTTCGAAAAATGGCAGAACAAAGTGCCCGCTGCTATCGTTTTTGTTTTAACCCTTCCTCTGAGCGGGGCTTTATAGGTATGTCTCCTGAGCGGCTTTATCGGCGTTTGAGCACTTATATAGAAACAGAAGCATTGGCGGGGACCATTTTGCGAGGTAAAGACCCGAGCGAAGATGAACAATTGAAAGCGATGTTATTCCAGAATAAGAAAGAACGGGTTGAACATGAGATTGTTGTAAACATGTTGAAAGCAGACATGGAGCGTCTGTGTTCTACTTATGAAAATGATGAGCAGCCCCGAGTCGTTACTCTATCTACTGTCCATCATTTGTATACACACTTCAAAGGGATTCTCCGTCCTGATGTAGATGATGACGAAATATTAGAACATCTTCATCCAACTCCTGCCGTAGGAGGCTATCCGCGGGGTTCGGCTTTGGAATGGATAAAGCGAGAAGAACCATTAGACCGTGGAATCTATTCCGGTCCCGTGGGCTGGGTTTCTTACAGTTCTGCTGAATTTTGTGTAGGCATTCGTTCTGCATTGGTGGAGAAGAACCATATTTCTTTATACTCAGGTGTGGGGATTGTTCAAGGCTCACAGCCAGAATCAGAATGGGATGAATTGGAATGTAAGATTAAAAATTATGTGAATATGTTAATGTCGTAAGAATATTTATTAGTAATAAGAATTAATATTGGAGAAAAAATAATGGATTTTATCCTTCAATCACCGAATATGAATCATCTCTGGGCGAGGTTGTTGGTGGAAGAACTTTATCGAAACGGGATAGGAGGTTTTTGTATTTCTCCGGGTTCCCGTTCGACACCGTTAGCCCTTGCCGTTTCAGAACAGAACAAGATAGTGCATAAAGTCCATTTTGACGAAAGGGGCACAGGCTTTTATGCACTAAATTGGGCAAAAGCAGTGGGTAAACCGATAGCGTTGATATGCACTTCCGGAACGGCTGTTGCTAATTATTTTCCCGCAGTAGTTGAGGCATCGCTGGCACGGGTTCCGCTAATTATTCTTACAGCAGACCGTCCTCCAGAATTACTTCAATGTGGTGCAAATCAGGCGATAGAACAAATTAATATTTTTGGAAATTATGTTCGTTGGTCCTTTACGCTTCCCTGTCCTGATTCTGCTATATCACCTGCTGTAGTATTAACTACCAGTGGACAGGCAGTTTATCGGGCATGTCGAGCACCTGCAGGACCGGTGCATATCAATTGCATGTTCCGTGAACCGTTAGAACCTATAGAACTGGAAGGAGATATTCCGGAAGGATACCTCTCCCCTATTGAGAGTTGGTTGGGAACGCTAAAGCCGTTTACGCGTTGGAATCTTCCGGAATCAAGGCTCACTACAGAACAAGAAATATTCGTGCTGGATAAAATAGAAACTGCACGGCAAGGCTTATTTTTAGTGGGTGAATTGCGAGAGGAACAAGAAATTAAATCTGCATACTCCTTAGCACAATCTTTGCACTGGCCTGTTTTTGCAGATGTTACCTCCGGTTTACGCCTGGGAAATAGGACAGAGTTCTCTGTCGCTTATTACGACCAGATGCTTCTTCTTCCAGAGTTTTTCAATTGGTTCAATCCCAAATTTGTGTTACACATCGGTGGCACAATCACCTCGAAGCGGCTTCTGGAATTTTTAGAGAAAAAGAGACCTGAATATATGTTCATTGCAGACCATCCTCTACGTACCGACCCAATACATCGTGTAACCTACCGATTTGAGACGAACCTGAAGTCCTTCTGTTCATGGTTAGCACCTGCGATGAAACGACGCGATATCTATCCGTGGGGATTAGAAGTTGTGGAATGGTCTCAGCAATTAGAACAGATTTTAAATAAATGGACGCAGGAGCAAGAAGAACTTAACGAAATTACTATTGCACGATATATATCTCTCTGGAAGCCTGTAGACTCAGATTTGTTTTTAGGGAATAGTATGCCCATACGCGATGCGGATATGTATGGAAGCGTCTATGGAACAGATGGTCTGGTGTTTGCTAATCGTGGAGCAAGCGGTATAGACGGAACCATTGCAAGTTCGGCAGGCTTCTCCTTCGCCCGTAAAAAGATTGTTACCGCTATTGTAGGCGACTTATCTGCTCTCCATGACCTCAACTCCATATCGTTGCTAAAGCAAGAGGGAGTGAAGGTTATACTAATTATTATCAACAACAATGGCGGGGGTATTTTCTCCTTCTTACCCATATCGGCATACCCCGAAACCTTTGAGCGATATTTTGGAAATCCACATGGCTACCATTTTGAAGGTGTAGCAAAGATGTTCGGCATTGATTATGTCGTTACTCATAAACCCGACGAACTAAAAACACTCTATCAATCGGCGTTAGAAAAACAGACCTCTACGATAATAGAAGTGTCCACCAATCGCCCTGAAAATCTGGAACTACACAAACAACTTCAGGAACGATTGAAAAAGGAATTGATAAAACATATTCCAGCCGACTAATCACCGGATTAAAGCAAGCAATACTTTATATGGCTAAATTTACTCCACAACAAAGCCCTCTTTTTCCAGAAGTGATTTAATTTCTGAAAGAAGTTTTCCACGAGTATATAGGGTTTGTTTCTCTGTAATGGGGTGGAATATCCCAGCCAATTTTTTTCTGTGTAATAAATCCGCAATGATTAGCGAATCCTGTGCCTCAATAAGAATTACAGAACGCACCTTTACTCGTTTGATTGTATGTAACCAATCTTCCATTGCTGAAATGACAATAGAGGGTATTTGTTGATTACGAGCATTTTGCATTAAGAATTGTATAAACTGGTTGGGGTCTGCTCCGCTTTGTAGCCCTTTTAAGAAGGATTCTTTTGTCAGGGCATATATGGAGACAGGACCGGCTGAATTCTTCTTTTGTGTAAACAGTTCTATCCAGATTAATTGTAATGGGTCAAATTCTATGGTGGGCACAATAATTTCAAAATTGGGCTGAACTACAAGTTCATTTTTACGACTATATTTCTCTTCTAAGTTTTTTGAGGGTTCAGAAGAGGACAATAAATATTCACCTATTTCACTAATGCGGAAATAACTTTGTTTTTTTGAAGAACCCAATTCTACAATACCAAACTCAAAAAGGGTATTTTCAATAAAATGAATGCTGTCTTTTTCATCATATTTGCCGGAAGACGGGATGTATTCCCAGACATCATTTTTTGTCTGATGCAATTCATCCTTTGATGTGTCCCAATGACGGGCAGATACCCTTTGCACAAATTCGTTTAATGGATACCAGGTGAGGGATTTGAGGGTTTGAAGTTCTGTAATAATTGTTGATGAAATGGGAACGATGTCTTTCGTTTGTATTACAGTGTTATAGAATGCTTTGAGTCTTTCTAAAAGTGATAGTTTTGTAATTTCCGCAAGATTGACTACCTGTAAAGTTTCATCTACCTGCGTAATCCAGCCCATTTTTCCTGCAAACCAGACGAAAGTTTCTAAAAGAGGGTAAGTATCTTCCGACTCTTCAGGATAAATCCTTTGCTCATCACTGCGAGCAATCTGTCCGGTAGATGTTAAGCGTAAAGGTGAAACAGCAACCGTTGCGATAAGTTGGGACATTTTTTCAGCAAGAGAAATTCCACGGGATTCAATGCGGGTTATTCTAACATTTGCAGGGGAAAGGGGCTGTTTTAAGGCTTCTCTCACTTCCTTAAGTTTTTCCTTATGGTGGCGAATTTCCGAAAGAATACTAATAAAACGATTTAATCTGTTTTGACCATTGAAGCGAAAAAGTTCAAAAACAACGAATTGACTCTGCAATTCTTCTAAACTATCCTCAATTTCTACATTACTATAATCGGAAAATCGCTGTCGTAACTGGTTTATAGGCACAATGCCTGTCTTTGTCTGCCATAAGAAGTCAAAGATTTCTTTGGCTAAATCGGAGAAGGGATAACCGGCAACATATTCTAAAATGGAATTGGATGTTTTATAAATTTTTTCAATCAATTCGCTGGCTAATGAACCCCAGCCCATTACTCGATTTATTTTCAATTTTTGTTCCAATTCTCTCCGTTCCGAATTGGACAAACTCTGCAATGCTTTATAAATGGAGACAATATCTCCATGACTGTTCAAATGCTCCTGAACTCTGCGTATGATAGGCAGGGCTTCCGGAACTACTTTGATACGGTTTAAGTCAAAGAAGAACAGTTTGGGATAATGTTTGTAGATATAGTTAACCGTTTCCTCTGAAACTTCAAGTTTAGACGCTAAATAACGGCTTGTTAATCCACCACGGCTATTCGCAGAAAGTTCAAGAACCATATTAAAAGATGTTTGGTCCATTCCTTCAAAGGTGGATAAGAAAGAAAGACTATAACGCATCAATACATGCACCTTGTTAAAACACAATTCACCTTGCACCAAATAAACATAAAATTATATAGTAAATGTTCAGACAGTTCAAATCGGAGAATTAAAAGGAATAACCATCTTAAAATAGGAGAAAGGATTATGAACATTATTAAGAACTACAAACATTATAATTTTTATATAGTTTATGTTCTATGTATGTGTATTGCCCTTACGACAGTGATGGGATGTGCACATATTAAAGAAAAGGCGGAACTATCTTCACCTGCCTCTAAAGCCTGTGTTTGCACAGGGTTTATCAATAAAACGCTTGATAATGGAAACTTGATGAAAAGGTATGTTGTGTATGTTCCTTATGAATATAAGCCAGAAACAGAAATACCATTAATTGTCTTCTTGCATGGAGCCGGCGAACGGAATGATAATGGATTGGCTCAAACAGAGATAGGTATTGGAAGTTCAATACGGCGACATCCAGAGAGGTGGAATGCAATTGTATTGTTTCCGCAATGCCCCACCAATAGATTTTACAATGAGATGGTAGATGATATTGATAAGTGCATAGATAAAACCTTGAAAGAATACAACATTGACAGGAAACGGATTTATTTGACAGGTCTTTCTATGGGTGGGTTCGGAACCTGGATTTACGGTGCGAAACGGTCAGATTTCTTTGCTGCACTGGTGCCTATATGCGGGGGTGGTGAATTAAACTTTATCAAGCAGCGGTTGGACATTAAACAGATTCCAGATGAACCGCAAGAAGAAGTAGACAAACGAGTTCAGCAGTTAAAAAATATGCCTATTTGGGCGTTCCATGGCTCGGATGACGATACTGTTCCACCAGAATATTCTCGTAACTTTGTTCAAAAAATTAAAGATGCTGGAAATACAAAGATAAAATATACAGAATATCCCGGAGTGAAACATGACAGTTGGGTCAAGGCTTATGATGAAATAGACCTTCCTCAATGGCTCTTCTCACAGCATAAGTAGCCGCATGTATTGATAATACACTAAATTTTTATATAATTAAGCAAAATTTCGTATGCAATATATATTTTAATTACTGGGGAAATATCGAATGTTTAGAAAAAAAGGATTAAGGCCACTTAAAAGCACCATTATTTTGTTTATAGTGATTTTGATTGTGCCTTTATTTATATTGCTTGTAGCAAGAGCATACTTTACTGCACCGCCTATATGCCCTGAATATAAAGAAATAGTTAAAAAAGCCAAGTCCAGTGAAAATGGATATATCTATTTTGAAGGGGCATTAAATATAGGCAGAAGAATATTCTGTGGATACTTTGAACCAATTCAATGGTATGCTCATATCAGGAAAAGTCCAGAGAATTTCCAATTTGAGAGCGACAAAGTGCGACTCAAACACTTTTCAGGATACGATTTTGCAATGTTGTATAGATTTTTAGTAAAGGAGCAACTTATACAGGACGAATTTGATAAATATTCAAAGTATGAATATTTATTTCCTGTATCTACAGAAGATAAAAAAAAACCCAACCCCTGTATAACCCCAGAAAAAGATTGGAAAACTGATTTTCTCCGTCATTCCCAGGATGTTTTAAACAATATTAAGAAAGCAAACCAAAAGGATTTTTTTCTTCCTTACAGACCTTCAAAAACTGACCCATCAAAATCTTCAGAATGGGATATTTTGCTTATTGAGTTTGCAAATATCCTTATATATTTGGAGCAGGGAAATTATCAAAGTGCATTGGATTGGCTGGAAACATTTAACCAATTTTTAGTCTGTTTTGACGGCGCCTATAATTTTAATTCCATAATGGCAAAACATTTCTTGTTTGTGGTTCGTTCCGTGGCTATCTATCCATCACTTCCCGACACCTTTTATGAAGACCTGCTATGTTCGTTACTAAATATAAAAGATGAAGTTAAGTCAAAAGATTTTAGGACAACATATCAAAAGGCTCTGTTTTTCTTTGAAGATTATATGGTGAAGGAGCACGAAACCCTTATGCGTGGCAATTTTGCCCAGACGATGCCGAAGTTATTCTCTATGTTCCTTTCTTACAACGATATGTCAAGAAGCATGGACAAACATCGCCCTACCTTTGAGGCTTCTACCTGGAAAGACCTCGAAGATGCCGTATTCTATAATAAAGGGAAACTTTACGATGCCATAAAGGACATAAACTCACTGCGAAAACGAAAAATTTGTTACGAACCCAACTTCTGGATGTTTTATTCAGGTAAAATTTGGCAAGACCTGCTTTTAGAATATAATACTGCGTTAAGCACACTGTATGGCTCAATCCTGACCGTTCTACTGGAGCAATACCATGCTAAAAACGGGAGATATCCCGATTCGTTGGACGAAATCATAAACGGTTATTTTTCTGAGGAGGAACTTGTCTGGATGGATGGATATATTGACTTATGTCTTTCCCCAGAAACTTATTCCATAGACTACTATCCAGTCCCGATAAGGACGCAAGAACCTCGAAAGGCTGAAATATTCCCATTAAAAAAGCTATATCGAATTAAAGGAGAATAACCTCCCAATCTCTCTCAGAATAGGAATGTGTCTTTTACCAGCGTATTGGCAAAAATTCTTGATTATAATATATCCAGATACTAAGAAAAATAAAAGATATTTTATTAATCGAAATAAGGGGAAAAAATAACCCTTTACTTTTTACTCTGGTCAATAAAAATCTTATACCACTTTAAGTAGCAACCAATTTATTCTTAAGCAGGTGCCACGAAATAATGGTTATTCAGACCGAACATTCGCAGTATTTAAAATAGTTCTAAAAGAAGGTAAAAGGATAATGATATAAAGGGATTATAATCCGAGGGCATTTTTTGCGTAGATGTATTCCTGAGAATCAGGAGGGAATCGGCGCATCATTTCTTTATGAATCCATATCTTGCCACGATAATCATTTACTGATTCATAGCACATAGCCAGTTCTGGGTAGATTGTCCGAATCCCCTCCCAATCTGGATAATCAATAACTATCTTCTCATAATAAGGAATAGCACTGGCACAATCCATTTTTCTTTGTTTGTAAAGATTGCCTATTGCACTCAGATAGGCTGGTGCTTCCGGAGCCTGTGGATTTTGTTGTATCTGGGAACGGTAATATTCAATTAACTGGTCAGGATTTTTTAGATCTGTTGGAATTTTATTGTCAATCGTGGTTTTTTGAGAGGATGGGTTTAATACAGATGTAGTGTTCAATTTTTGAGAAAGGGGAGTAGTCTTTTTTTGCTCAGGTATCTCGGTTTTTCCTGTTTTGTTTGAAATGGTGGCACCAAGAATTCCGAGAAGAATAAAACCAATAGAAACTACAATTAATAAAGAGGGAAGAATTGGTTTTTTATCTATGATAGATTGACTCATTATGATTACCTTTTATAATTATTGATTAAATGCCTAATTCACGCCATCCGACTTGTTCCAATGTAGTAATAGGATAGTTTCCAATCATTCCATAAGGCAGGTTGTCTGCCAGAGAAGGGACCTGGTAGATGTTGGGCACTTGTGAACCCATATCGAAATAACCTCCAACAATAGTGCCCATCACATTTGTCTGCTTTGAAATTTTTATCATATTTTGTGCATAGAAAGCACCCATAATATCGCACTGTGAGGTATTGCCGATATACATGGATTGTGAACTCATTATCCCCAAGACATTGTTTACAGGATAACTATTTGTAGTATTGTTCGGGTTCCCATTATTGCAAGTTACAAGGTTGGTATCAATAGTTACATCACCGTAAACGAGAAGAGCCGCTCTTCCACTATAATTTATCGTTTTGTCATTGCCTCCTCCGGTAAATGTGAGATTTCCATTAATACGAACTTGTCCGTTTATTCTTAACACATTGGTAGTGGGGTCAAACCAGATGTAATCATGGTCACTGGGCGGTAAGGATGGAGGAAGAGAGCCGCTAAGATAGGTTCCCGTGGTGGCGTCCCAAAAGAGTTTACTCCCCTTTGCATTTAAGGTTATATTTCCATTATATACCCCATCATTAGGATTAACAGGGTCTGCCAATAAAACCTGGGAAAAATATTCCTCGACGGTATACCATCTACCTGCGGTCGGGTTCGTTATCTTTGAGCCATCAGGTTCTCTCCAATCATCAGTTAGCAGTGGAAAATTAACCTTATTGCCAAGGTCGTAAAGTTCATTCCAACCATTATCGCTAAATACATTTTTTGGAGTTCCCCGTCCACCATCTGGTATAACTTGATTCCCTGTCCAACCATCATTTACATAAGTGCCGTCCATGGTCTCTTTCCAACTATTTCCATTTACATGCGGTTCACCTACTTCGGAATTACCTGAAAGCCCTACCAGTCCACGCTTAACCCGAAGTTTTGCATTTAAGGTATCTACCGTTTCTCCATCAAAAAAAGTTGTGGGTAAGGGTGGAATTCTCTGTTGTAATTCAAGAGGAACACCCTGATAATTATTATGGATGAGAGCGGTACCACTCAGGTCTAATGCGATAATAGCAGGATTGCCCGGTAGAAGGTTAAGCCCCAAAATATGCACAGACCCGTGGATACTTACATTTCCATTTACGACATTGCCTGCTTGACCGTTCCCTGCAAAGATGGCATTTTGCCAGACATTTACATCGGTTAAATCAGTAATAACCTCTAACCTGCGTACGGTCGAATTTTTCTGTGCAACTGCGTATATAGTTACCATATCCTGTTCGGTAATGTCGTCAATCAAGCCATCTCCATTGTTATCAAAGTTATCTGTTTCCCATGGAATTGCAACTGCAAAATATTGAATACTCGGGTCTGACGATAATGTCAGTGGGGTTACAGAAGGGTCGTCAAAAGAAGGAAGTATCGGTTCATTGTTTTGATTATATGAGGGGGTCCAATCATCAACACCAACAAAACCATTTCCTCCAAACTCAATAGAACCTTTGCTTTCCTGTACCGCAGATACTGCACCCCAAAAGGCATCACGAAAATCGCTATAACGGTTCTGCTGCAAATTTTGATTTATGATTTGAACAGAAAGGGTACTCAATAGAGCAATGGAAACTACCACAAAAATTAAGGCAACAATCATTGCCATCCCTTGTTCTTTTTGAGGAGGTTTGGGTAATTTTTTTCTTCCTCTTGCAAGCATGGATATATCCCCCCTTTACGGGTTCCTTGGTGTTATGCGTTCTTCTACATGTATAACAAATTGGTGTCCACGCCGGGACCGCCCAAGTGTGTCAATGATAATTTGGAGGGTATTGTCCTGCGAAACAATAGAAAAGCCCCGGTCCCATCTGCCGTTTCCATTGGTATCAGTAAAAGAGCCATCAGGATTTCCGGGTTCCGGTGGGCTGAATACATGATTTGCAAGCACAGTAACATTATTCCCCTGAACCATAACTAACTGGTTATTTGTTAAACCGTCTCCATTAATGTCCTCTGTATCTCGTTGAATGGTGATGGTATCCCCTAATTCGAGGTTCCCGCCTACATCCACGCAACTACCATTGCCATCTAAATCTGTGGGCATACGGAATCTCAAAACTTCTCCAGGTAGTTCGTTCCAATTTATGGTTTGACGAGATGCCTGAGATAGACGCGGAATTAGAACATACAAGGCATGACGAGCCTCATCTGTTGCGGTCATAGTTGCGTTATAAGTTTGAACAGTATCATTTAGACTTAAAGACAAAGTAAATAAAGAACCCATTACAACTGCCATCAGTCCAACCGTCATGGTCAACTCAATAAGTGTCATACCCAATTTGTATTTTTTAGTTGGAAACATAGGTAGAAGCCCTTTTCGTTATTGTATATCCTCGGTCTGTTTGCCAGGATAGTATCACGCGAATTTCTACAGGATTAGGTAGAGAGACCTGATCCGCGCTTGGAATAGATATGTTTAAGCCATCCGCAGTAACCGCTTCAATCTGGAGAACAGCACTATTTCCGGGGAGAAGAACAACATCTGGTTGAAAACTTAAAATTTGTGAGGCATCCGTTCGACTGATTTGGTCTAATACTTCGTTAACTGCGCTTTCTGCTTGTAGTCTTTGGGTATGTATCTCATGATTGACACCAACGGATATAACAGATGTAAAAATCATGCTTAATACGAACGCTAATATACCCGCGGCAAACATCAACTCAACAAGAGTCATACCCCTCTCTTGTCTATTGCTATTTCTTATTATTTTCATTATTTTAATCATATTATAAATCCTAAACTAATTTGAATAAAGCAAATAATATGCCATAAAAAACAAAAAAATACTTATATAATTAAGATATTGAAATAAAATAAGTTATAATTATTTATTATTTGGTATACAAATAAATTTTGATTTACGAAGTCCACGGGTGTGGAAATTTCCACGCTTGGAATAATATTACTATTTGAAAATTCACACTAAATCATAATCAACTTATTTTTTTACTCAGGACAATGCAGAGACTTTTTATATGCGGTTTTTTGTTCTGTAGGTCCAATAAGTCTTATATAAAGTTAAGGATAATTGCTTGTCGTAAGGTGTGTCCACAACAGCATAATGCTTCCTCCCAAAAACCCGCCTAAAGAGTAGCCTTACCAGATGGGTATGGTTAAAAAATGTCCGAAGGGTAATTCTCCATATATTATATCCGTTTTATTTGTTCTATAAGACCTATCTTCTCATAACTCTTCTGGAGAAAAGGGGTATAATTATTTTTAAATGTTCCTTTAATGATTTTATAGAGGAGTATTTTATATTACGGAAACCTTATGCTTTTCTTTCAGTTACCTATATTTTGCTATAATAATATACATATTAAATTAGGGATGTTTATTTGTGAATTGTATTTTCTCCGATTTTCTATGTGATAGGAATATTTATTTTCTAAGGTACGGTATATGAAATATCTTATACTTGTAGGTGATGGGATGGCAGATTATCCCATTCCAGAGCTGAACGGGAAAACTCCGATACAGGTAGCTCATACCCCGGCGATGGACGAAGTTGCTCAACGGGGGAGGGTGGGTTTGTTTTGTCCTATTCCGGAGGGCTTGCCCCCTGGAAGTGATATTGGTAATCTCTCATTATTTGGATTTAATCCTCGCGACTGTTTTACTGGTAGAGCACCTCTGGAAGCGGCAAGACAGGGGATTCGTCTGAACTCATCACAAGTAGCATTTCGCTGTAATATTGTATCTTTACAAGACGGTAAGATGTATGACTTTACATCAGGACATATTCCTACAGAATTAGCGTCTGTGTTGATACAGGATATGGGTAAAGCGTTGGGAAATGAGTTCCCGGTTCATTTTTATCCTGGCGTAAGTTACCGACACCTTGCAATAATTGATACAAAAGAGGATTGCTCCGTTGAGGATTTAGAAAAGACCTATTGCACCCCTCCGCATGATATTACAGGTCAGGCGTGGAGGGAGCATTTACCTACAGGACCGGCAGAATCGCTTATACAATCTATTATGCTGGTTTCCCAAAAATTACTACCTCAACATCCAGTTGCCAGAGAACGAGTCCAGCAAGGAGAACCTGAACCCAATTCGTTCTGGTTATGGGGGCAGGGCAGAACACCTGAGATAAAGACATACAAGGAACTGTTTAACCTGACAGGTGTAGTTGTATCTGCCGTAGACCTGGTAAAAGGAATCGGCATTTGTGCAGGTCTGGAATCTATAGATGTGCCCGGAGCCACAGGTTGGATTGACACGAACTATCAAGGGAAAATTGATACTGCGTTGAATGCCCTTTCGCATGTTGATTTTGCCTATGTGCATATTGAAGCACCCGACGAGTCTGCTCATCAAGGGAACTTAAAGTTAAAGATTAAATCCATTGAAGATTTTGACGAAAAGATTGTCAGACCTGCTTTGGAGTATGTAAAACAATCCCCTGAGGAAATTCGTTTGTTGGTAGCACCTGACCATATTACGGCACTATCTACACGGACTCATGCTACGGGTGCGGTCCCTTTTGCAATGTGTGGTGCGGGTATTGAGCCTATGGGCGTTTCTGAATATCATGAATTTTCAGCACAAAAAACTGGTATCTATTACTCAGAAGCCCACGAATTAATCAAAAAGTTCCTTACGGGGATGCCCTTCTATATATGAAACTAAACTTCCTATCAATATTGTAGTGTAATAAACCTTATCTCTTTTGTTTCGTAATATAATATACATTTAATCACAGTGGAGATTTAAAAATGAGTAGTTTTACACAAAAAGAAAAAGTTGAAATCTATGATACGACTTTACGAGATGGTGCACAAGGTCCAGGCATCAAGTTTTCTATGGACGACCAGATTCGTGTTATCCAGATATTAGACGACTTGGGTATCCATTACATTGAAGCAGGTCAACCTGCGTCTAATCCAAAGGCAGAACTGGTTTTTAACAAGGCAAAACAGTTGAATTTGAAACACTCGAAAATTGTTGCTTTTGGTAGTACTCGGCATCCGAAAGTTGCTGTTGAAAAGGACCCAAATATTAATGCACTACTACAAACAGAAACAGAGATTATAACCATCTTTGCCAAGTCTTCTGAACTTCATGCAACCGAAGTTCTTGGAATTTCATTAGCCGAAAACTTGAGACTAATAGAGGAGTCTGTTTCCTATCTCAAAAAATTTGGCAGAAAAGTTTTTTTAGATGCAGAACACTTTTTTGATGGGTATGACCTGAATCCTGATTATGCTTTGCAGACTCTGGAAGTAGCCCTAAATAATGGTGCTGATTTATTAGTGCTTTGTGATACCAATGGAGGACATTTGCCCCATCAAATAGAAAAGATTACGAGTCAGGTCGTTAACACTTTTCCAGGCACGCAGATAGGTATTCATACTCATAACGATACCGGTTGTGCTGTTGCAAATAGTCTTTCTGCCGTTTATGCTGGGGCAAGGCATGTTCAAGGGACTATCAATGGTTATGGTGAACGCACGGGAAATGCAAATATCTGCACCTTAATACCCAACCTTCAATTTAAGATGGGATTTGAGGTTATTCAAGAGGAACAAATGAGGAAATTGACTTATACAGCGCATATCATTGCTGAACTTGCAAATGTAGCGCCGAGAGAAACAGACCCCTATGTAGGACGAGATGCTTTTACCCATAAAGCGGGGATGCATGCTGACGCTGTGCGAAAGGCAAAGGCCAGTTATGAACATATCAACCCAGAATGGGTGGGAAATCTTACACATATTACCGTAAGTGAACTTTCAGGGAGAGCCAATTTAATCCAGAAGGCTCAAGAACTGGGCATTCAACTCGATAAAGATAGCCCACAACTTCGAAAATTACTTCAACGCATAAAAGCACTTGAAACAGAGGGCTATGAATTTGAAGGTGCAGATGCCTCTTTTGAATTAGAACTTTTAAGAATTTTAGAACTGTATAAACCTTCCTTTAATGTGCTGAGTTTCCATGCCCATGTGAACCAGTGGGCAATGGACCGACACTCGGAGTCCGAAGCCACTGTAAAAATTCAACTGCCTGACAACTCTATCGCACATACCGTATCCGATGGAGATGGACCAGTAGACGCCTTAAATAATGCTCTTCGTAAGGCACTCGAACCCTACTATCCCGAATTGCAAAATGTTCATCTGGAAGATTATAAAGTTCGCATTCTCGATGCACAACAAGCCACAAAAGCCACGACTCGTGTATTTATTGAATCCAGCGACGAAAATCAGCAATGGTGCACAGTAGGCGTTTCCGAAAATATTATTGCCGCTTCTTTTACTGCACTTATAGATAGTATAGAATACAAACTTTATAAATACGCCCAAAAAAACGGTAAGACAACAAGCAAAAAGGGTAATTAATTAGACCCGTTCATTTGAAAAAAGTATCAGGTAAATAAATAATGTTATTATGCCTTGATAAACTAACAGCGGGTTGTTGCGTTATATGATAATATAAATGCAGTACGCAGTATAAGGAACAAACAATGGATGATGAAACTTATATAAATTACTTTTCTATTTTAGGACTTGAAGAAGATTGTAAGACGGGAGATGTTCGAAAAAATTACAAAAAAATGATGAAGGATTTAATATTAAATATCCACAGCACAAAGGTAACACCTGACCAATTAGACCAATATCTACTAACCATGGCAAAATTAAATGCGGCTTTTTATATCCTTCGTGATGAAGAAAGACGAAATGCGTATGTAGAACATCGAAAAAAGGTTATTCAACTTGAAAAACAATGGTGCGAAATAGGTGAAAAAGACCCCAATTCCCCAGAAGGAGACCGATTGCGTCGAGAATTTGACCGTGTGCTACGGGATTTCCTGACCAAATATATGGAAGAATTAGTTCTGGAAGCAGGGAGAGATAAAGAGTGTGTAGAAACAAGCAATTGGGATTCCTACCATGAGCGACATGCCAGCCGTGTCCTACGACATTATCGCCAGAAACTATATTCGCAAATTCATGAACGGCTACCTTATTATGATGTAACCAGACCCGCTATTGACTGGAGCGAACGGGAGCAAACAGTGAAACAAATTTTGCTTGAGGGAAAAGTATAGTCATGACAAACAAAAAAAATAATACCACAAAAGTAGTGGAACAAAAAGCGATTGATTTGGCTATGGCAAAAACTATTGCCGATGGAGACATTGTTAATTTTCATTTCCTGTTCCTTCCCTACTCACCTCTTCGTGAAGACTCTACTGAGGATATCTATTCCATTAAATATTCCTATCTGCTCCCAACGGAAGAAGAAGAGCAAAGCCCGGTATTTAAGTCTGCTCTGGATTTAGTCTCACGCGAGGATATTCGTGAACATATCAAAAAACAACTTCATAAAAAAGGTCCCGTTCAATTACCATCAGAATTGCTTTTAGCCCTGGCAGATAACGCCGTCAGGCAGGGGAAATTCACCTCTGCTTCACAAGCCTACGAACTTCTGCGGATTCGCCGACGCATGCAAGAATTATTTTTCGAACAGGGAGAAAAGGAATTGGTACAGGGAAATATCCCAACAGCAGTTCGAGCCTATCGAATGGCTTCCTCTCTGGAACATGATTACGGTGCCTTCCCAGAACCCCTACCTGCAGTTCCACGCTACCATGACTATGCCTTAATCCTGCATGCCGAATACAAAACACGATGGAACGAATGTATAGGAAACCTGCCTCTGGAAGATTTCTTAAAAACAGCCTTCCACTATCTATTCTTACTACCCGAACATGCAAGTAAAATTACAAATAAACCGACAGAAATACAGGTGCAATTCCTTATTGAACTGATTCAACAAATAGACCCCCATTGGGAACAGTTTATTCAACATGTTCAAGAATCTATCCCTCTGGTACAAGAGCTCTATAAAGAATTGAAACTACGGATGGAACGCATAGCCGATGGACATCTCTGGGAAGATGAATGGGATGAAGGGCTGGACACAGAAAAAATTCTTGGTATATCTGAACTCCTTTTGGGACGAAAATTGGACAATCCCGAATGGTGGGCATACCTTAAAGACCTGGCTTATGAACATCCTCCTTCTATACTATTTATTGCTCGTCAACAAATCGGCAAAGAACAGGAGATTATCATTCCTCGTTATAATATCGAAAATCCTATTATGCAACAACTGAACCTACCTCCTCTTCCAACAATATAGTAGGTATTCTTGTCCGTAAGGAAACCACTGAGAACAGGACTAAAATACCATAAAAAATATCTCTACTGGCAGAAAAGATGGAAACAAGATTGTCTCCCCTACCTTTTAGGGGTATTCCCTATATATCTATCTTATTTGTCTTATAAGAGCTATCTCCTCAGCAATTCTTCCGGAAGAACTATACTCTTTACATAGAATACTCTGCTTCTCCGCTTTTTATAAGTTCAATCGTTTTTATAGCCACCTCTTGAGGAGTGTCACTTAACAAATTGTTATCCTTAGACAAAGATTCTATATTTAATTTGTCACCTCCTATAGAATTTGCTCCAAAATTCGTAGATGTGAGTTTGGGGTGCATTACGCTAACTATGATATTGTCTGCTTTCAATTCTTCTCTGGCAGTTAAAGAGAGGGTATTTAAGGCAGACTTGGTTGAGGCGTAAGCAGAAAAACAAGGCATATAGATTTTGGATAACAGGGAACTTATATTTAATATTCTACCGCCACCGTTTGCACGCATAATAGGGATAACCTTTTGCATTAAATCTACTACGGCAAAAACATTTAACTCTATAATCTTTTTATAATCTTCAATATTAGTATCTTCAAAACGACTATACATCCCTTGTCCGGCACTGTTTACCAATATATCTATCCGTTTAAATTCTTTGACAGTTTTTTCTATTAAATTCTGTCTATCTTTTTTCTCTCTAAGGTCAGTGGGTATAGCAATAGACCCGGGTAACTCTTTGGATAGAGATTCAATCTTGTCTTTGGAACGAGCAGATAAAACTACGGTTGCTTTTTCCGCAGCAAGAAGTCTGGCTATTTCCAAACCAATTCCGCCAGATGAACCTGTAACGATAGCGACTTTACCATTTAACAAATAACTCATAATACTTCTCCTTCTAATTCAGAATTATTATTTTTTTGATTAGAAACAAGATTATAATTAAAAATATTTCCAGTTCTTTTCCCAAAAAGTTGCCAAATTTGAAAAGAAATTTTGAAGATAAAGTTGAAGAATTCAATGTCATGTAAGTAAAGGCTAAAATCAGAGGGGGTAGAAGGTTTAGTGTCTTGTTCTACTCGACCCTTTCAGATTCGAAAAGGAAAACTATTTCTATACTCGCATAGTTTTGTAAGAATAAACTTTGCCCGAATGGCAATTCTGTTTTGTAAGGTTGAACAGCGGGATGTCTAAGACTTGTTCAAAAACATAAAATATGTAATACTATATTTCTCAAAAGGCTTTGATATAAGTAGAAAGAGTTATCGGTATATATGGTAAAGAGAAAGATAGTTATGGTTTTTTTTGGCATAGTGATAGTCCCTCTATTGGCAATTGCTCAAGTAGGAGAAGTCTCTTCAAAAGATTGGATTGATGCCACATTATATCGAGAGATGAATGTGGTTGTTCCTGAAAATCCCTCTTTCCTTATTCAGCATGCTGCGGAGGTATTTAAGAAATATTGGGAACAGTGCGCCCATAGGACTATTACTATATCAAACATAAATCAGGGCTTGGTTAATGTATGGTTAGGTGCAGAACTTTGCACAAAAGAGTGGATTGGTCCTGAGGAATTAGAGGAACTTGGGAATGAGGGCTTTATCATACGAACCTATACGCCAGCACAAAAATATGCGCAAAAGGGGGTGGCCAAACAATTACTGATTTGTGGTAAGACGGATTTGGGAACTTTACATGGAGTTTATATATTTTTCGAGCGGTTCTTAAAGGTATCGTGGTTTTCAGAGGAGTATATCCATAAGCCAAATTTAGGCTATAAATTGAAAGAGGTAGATTATCAATTTACTCCTCACTTTGAATTTCGGCACTTTTTGTCCAATATCCCCGAATTTAAGATGAGTGCGGAGAGAAAAGAGGGATTGCACCTTTCTATCTCTCCATCTGAAGAAGAATTCATTCCAATCCCTATTTATGAGTGTCTATCGGATTCAAAGAATGCTCAAAATACAGATGTCATTGAAACAAAAATAAGCCCAGAAGATAAAGTAGTGTGTTTTTCCAATGAAGATACAATACAAAAATTTTTAGCCTTTTTGCGAAAAGATATGGAATCCAATCCGGGTCGAAAAATCTGGACAATAGAAGTAGGTAAAGCGGATAAATCCTGTTCATGTGAATCGTGTCGGGAATGGGTGGAGAAAACAGAATCCCTTGCTGGACCCTTATTAAATTTGATGAATAATGCAGTTGAACAGTTGGAAAAGGAATTTGTAGATAAAGATATATCCTTATGTGTTTTATTAAAAGGGAAAATGAGGAAAGCACCAAAGAGTATAAATCTCCATGACAGAATTCTAATCGAATTATCCACAGATACCTGCGATGTTGCTCATGCTATTGATGACCCGAACTCAATGACAAATGCCTGTTTCTTAAATGACCTAAAAGACTGGCATAATCTAACTCCAAATTTGCTTGTTCTTTATTATGCAGGGACAAACTATCATTGTGGATTGTTCCCTCAACCTGAATGGTTCTATTTTCAAAAGAATCTACAAATCTTTGACCGCTATCAGGTCCGTGGCGTGGTAGTATCTTCTTATGCACAAAAGCCTGGACCTTTTTCAGAATGGGATTCGCTAAAATCCTATCTATTAGGGAAACTGTTGTGGGACCCCGATTTGGTGCTGGAAGAGGAATTAAGAAAGTTTCTGGATATATTTTATGGTGCATCTGGGGCAAGACTACAAGAAATTTTAAACTTACAAAAAGAATTTGTGAAAACTTATGAGCCTGCATATAGCGTATATCAAAGGGTGCCCTGGTGGAATGCAGAATATTCTTCCAGAATTGGTGAAATAGTTCAGCAAACCCTGAATATGACTTATGCGAGCCAGGAGATATATGCAAGGGTATTACGAGCAGCTATGCCTGCATATTATTCTGCTCTTGTTTGTCCCCCAGAAATACAAATTCAGGATGACAAATTGATGGAGAATGGTCCTTCGATAGTTGACGAGAAAAAGTTTTGGGATAAGATGGACAGGGCAGAAAGTATAGTGAAAAAAAGCGGGTTTTCTTCTTATCGTGAGATTATTCCTGAAGTGCTTTGTGGAAACACATTTCCAAAATCTACTTTTTCATATCATATCATACCTCTGGAAAATGAATCCTATATTTTGTGGATGTTACCAGAGTATTCTGGGGCGATTGTTCGTATGTTGGATAAGTCTTTAGGTATCGAGTATCTAGATGCTTTTCACAAAGGACTTTCTTCTTATTTCCTCTGGAATGAATATCAAGAAATCTCTGACACAGGCTGTTGGAAATCTTTTTTAGAACCATGTGCAGTATTAGAGTCAGATAAGGAAAAGATAGTTATAGAGAAAAAATTAGAAGCAGATATTTTACTTCGGCGAACACTAAAATTGTCCTCTGATAAGAAGATTGTCTGTGAATATATTTGCGAGAATAAAAGTTCATCCGAAAAGACGGTCTCATTTTTTATCGTGCCCAGTTTCTTTTTGAGAAGGGATGTGAAGTCTTTTGATGTCTGGACCTGCTCGCAACAAAAATGGAATAGAAATTTTCAAAAGTCTCTTGACTATGAACCCTTCTCTTATACCCCTCAAAAAATAGATAATGGGATAACAGGAATGGGCTTTGATTTTAAGGATAAAGGAAACTTCTTGTGTATAGAGTTTCAAAACTTGCCTGCGGAATGTATAGTGATTAAATTGGATTATTCATACTTTGACGCTTATTTCGCCCCTATAATGAAAGTGACCATTCCAATCCCATCAAATCAAGTATATTCATTCACACTTCTCTGCTGGACACAAAACGAACCACAGATACAGTAATATTTTATACTTAAAATACCATGAGTATTCGAGTATAATAAAGCAATAGCATAGATTTTTTACAAGACATAATAGAGTTGATATAAGATATGAAGAAAAATAATCAGTTAAGTTTTGACATATTAAATGAGCAAAGTGGAAAATTAGTAGATATAAAAAGGGCTGCTTTGTGGGCAACGGATTATCTGCAAAGGAAAGTGACTACCTCAAATATTTCATACTTGCTTCAATACGGGAAAATCACCAGATATGGTAGCAATGGAAATCCATTGATAGATAAAGATGAACTCAAATCGTATTACGACTCGTTTGATAAGCGGGCAAAATGGGAAGAAACTTTAGGAGAGGATATAGATTGGCACCTGTCATTTATGGAATACAAGGAATCAGAAAGGACTAAACATGTTCATAGGCTACATCCGTATAAGGGCAAGTTTATCCCTCAATTGGTAGAGTATTTTCTTGATTCCCATACAGACGAGTTTAAAAGAGAAGTATATTTTCATAAGGGGGATATTATCCTTGACCCGTTTTGTGGTAGTGGAACTACTCTGGTTCAGGCAAATGAATTGGGTCTGAATGCTGTGGGCATTGACATATCCTATTTTAACGCTTTAATTAGCAATATCAAGGTAGGAAAATATGATATTTTAGAACTTACTCATGTTATCCATGAATTGACAAATAAATTAAGAATGTTTCAAGAAAAGAGAAATAATATTGCTTTTGAAAAAGAATTGCTATCAGAACTTGCGAAATATAACGCTATTCACTTTCCATCGCCAGAGTATAAGAGAAAAGTAAGGAATAAAGAAATTATTGAAAAAAAATATGCAAAGGAAAAAGAAAAAGAATTTTTATTTATCTATTACAAATTATTAAGAAAATATCAGATAAATATTGAGCAAGAAGAAAGGGATTCATTTTTAGGCAAGTGGTTCATAGTCCCTGTAAGAGAAGAGATTGATTTCTTATCTCATGAAATACAGAATATTCAAAAGCAGGATATAAGAGATGTATTAGCTATAATTTTAAGTAGAACAGTTCGTTCCTGCCGTGCAACTACCCATTCCGATTTAGCAACACTGAAAGAACCTGTGATGGAAACATACTATTGCAAAAAACATGGAAAAATTTGCAAACCTATTTTTTCAATAATGAGTTGGTGGGAAACATACACAAAGGACGCTTTGCATAGATTAGAGGAGTTTGAGCATTTACGAACAGATACTTTACAAGTTTGTTTAGTAGCCGATAGTAGAACTGTTGATATATATGAAGAAGTAAGAAAAATAAAACCGGAATTAGGGGAAAATATAAAACAAAAAAAGATAAAAGGAATCTTTTCAAGTCCTCCTTATGTCGGTCTTATTGATTATCATGACCAGCACGCTTACGCTTATGAGATTTTCGGATTCCAACGGAGAGATGATATGGAAATAGGGGCAATGTTTAAAGGACAGGGGGAACAAGCACGAATTGAATACATTAAAGGCATATCAGAAGTATTGAATAATTGTAAAAGATTTTTAACAGATGATTATGATATTTTCATAGTTGCTAATGATAAGTTCAATCTTTATCCCAAAATTGCAAACATCTCAGGTATGCGAATCGTCAATGAATTCAAACGACCCGTTTTATGCCGTGTTGAAAAAGATAGAGAAAGACCTTATATTGAATCAATATTCCACTTTAAGAG
Source organism: uncultured Nitrospirales bacterium (assembly GCA_964549105.1). GTDB lineage: Bacteria > Hydrogenedentota > Hydrogenedentia > Hydrogenedentales > Hydrogenedentaceae > Hydrogenedens. The sequence goes on along the minus strand of CAZJTZ010000012.1, from coordinate 28,631 downwards.
GAGATAACCCTTGTTAACGAGTGAACAATTAGAGAAAATTGAATATATTATCGAAGAAAGTATAACCAATAAATTTCAGTCTTATAATCCTGAAACACATAATATGCCCTTTCACTACCGTTTACTTGGCAAAGATAAAATGGCTTTGTTTTCATTTATTCACTCATTAAATACTACTTTTGGGACTTCTATTTTTGAACCAGTAGCAGCAACATTAGCAAGTTTAAATTTTCCTTATAGTCAGAGACAATATAAAGTTGGGGACGAAATAAGTGAAAAAGCTCAGGAAGTAATCCAAAATATTATAAATGAACTTTCAGATAAAGGAAACCCCAATAAAGTGAATGAAGTAGAGAGTATAAGAAAAGTATGTAGAGAAGGTAAAACAAATAAGTTGAAAGTCGTAAAAGCAGATTTGTTTATTAAAGATAAAAAAGGTATTGTTCATTTATTCGATATTAAGACAGTAAAACCTAATATTAGCAATTTTAAGGATTTTAAGAGAACACTATTGGAATGGGTCGCTATTTATTTATATAAAGAGCCAAAAGCAGAAATTAACACTTATATTGCTATTCCTTATAATCCCTATGAACCTAAGCCTTATGAACGTTGGACACTTAAAGGTATGCTTGATTTGGATAAAGAACTGAAGGTTGCTGAGGAATTTTGGGATTTTTTGGGGGGGAAGGGAGCATACAATGATGTGCTTCTTTGCTTTGAAAGAGTTGGAATAAAATTAAGACCAAAGATAGACGAATATTTTCAAAAATTTAAATAAATAATCTTTTTATTTTTATTTAAAAATCAGATTTTCTAATTTTTTTATACTTAGTTGGTATTTGAATAGAAAGTGTTTATAATAGTAGATATTTACTTATCGTGGTTTTGGTGCATTTAATTTCTAAAACAAGATTAACTATTAAATGAAGGGAGAGCATTATGGCTAAAAAGACGGTAAATGTAGCGTTGGTTGGTGGTTCGTTTATGGGCAAGACCCATAGCAACGCATGGCGTCAGGTAACAATGTTTTTTGACCCGCCAGTAAAACCTGTGATGAAGGTCTTGTGCGACAAAGACCCCAATGCTTTGAAGAATGCAGAGCGTTATGGCTGGCAAGAGGTTTCGGACAACTGGGAAGAAGTTGTAAATCGTGAAGACATTGATGTCATTGATATTTGCACACCGAACTTTCTTCATCCACCTATTGCCATTGCTGCTGCTAAAGCGGGCAAAGCAGTCGTTTGTGAAAAGCCCTTAGCCAATACATTAGCCGAAGCAAAGCAGATGTGGGACGCTGTTAAATCGTCAGGTGTGCGGAACATGTGTGGTTTCTCCTATCGTTTTGCACCTGCCGTTCAAACAATAAAGAATCTTATTTCTAAAGGACAGTTAGGTGAGATTTATCATTTTCGTGCAGCGTATCAACAGGATTGGATTGTAGACCCGGATTTCCCAATGGTATGGAGATTAAAGAAAAAGAATACAGGCTCCGGAGCCCTGGGTGATATTGGCGCACATATAACTGACTTGTGTCATTTCCTCGTTGGGCAGGTATGTGAAGTTGCAAGCACGATGGAAACCTTTATTAAAAAGCGTGTAGTGCCAGAGAGCGATGTAGGTGCCTGGGGTGCCAGTAAAGGTAAGGGGAAGAAGGTATATGACGAGGTGGATGTAGATGATGCCGTAATTTATATATCACGCATTAAGGACAAGAATACCCTGGCTTCTTTTGAGGCGACCCGTTTTGCCCCGGGCCGTAGAAATTACAATGCCATTGAAGTTTACGGGAGTAAAGGTTCTGTCCTGTGGAATCAGGAAGATATGAATGAGTTTCATTATTTCAATCGTAGTGACCCACCTACATTGCAAGGCTTCCGCAAAGTGTTAGCCACAGATATGGGTCATCCTTATGTTCATGCCTGGTGGCCACCGGGACATATTATTGGATATGAACATCTGTTTGTGCATGAGATTTATGAATTTCTGTGCGGTTTAGCCAGCAAGAAAATAAACTACCCAACCTTTGAAGATGCTGCTAAGTGCCAGGCTGTGCTTGATGCTGTTGAGCGAGCCGCTGCGTCGAAAAAGTGGGAAAAGGTGGTTGTATAAATTTTAAGTAAAAAATGATATTAATCTTAAAGAAAGGAGAATAAATATGAAGTTAGGTCTATTGACAGCCATGTTTGGAAGTACACCTTTGAAAGAGGTTGTGGAAATTATTCGACCATTAAAACTTCAATGTGTTGAATTGGGAGCGGGAGGTTATCCTGGGGGTGCACATGCACCTGTTAAAGAATTGTTGTCTTCTAAACCGAAGCGGGAAGAATTGAAGGCTCTGCTTAAAGGTGAAGGGATAGAACTGGCTGCATTGAGTTGTCATGGCAATTGTCTTCATCCTGACCCTGACTTTGCTAAAAAGAGTATAGAAACTCAAACAGATACAATTAAGTTAGCACAGGAGTTGGGAGTAAAGGTCGTAGTGGATTTCTCTGGCTGTCCTGGTTCTGACCCGGATGCTAAGAAACCTAATTGGGTAACCTGTGCCTGGCCTCCTGACTATTTAGATATATTAAACTGGCAGTGGGAAGAAGTGGCTATTCCCTATTGGTCAAAGCAGGCAAAGTTCGCACGAGACCATGGTGTTAATCTGGCATTTGAGATGCATCCCGGCTTTTTGGTCTACAACACAGAAACATTGTTAAAACTTCGCAAATCCTGTGGAAATAACATCGGTGCAAATTTAGACCCCAGTCATTTATTCTGGCAAGGGATGGACCCGTGTGCTGTTGCTCGTGTATTGGGTAAAGCCATTTTCCATGTCCACGCAAAAGATTCCAGAGTTGACGCAACCAATACAATGGTCAATGGCGTATTGGATACAAAACATTACGGCGATGAGATTCACCGTTCGTGGATATTCCGCACCTGTGGTTATGGACATAGCCTTGAATGGTGGAAAGATTTCTTCTCCAATCTGCGGATGGTGGGTTATGACGGTGTAATTAGTATTGAGCATGAAGATAGTTTAATGTCCAATCGCGAAGGTCTTACCAAGGCGGTTGAATTTTTAAGACAAGCCATTATAGCGGAGAAACCTACTGCAATGACTTGGGCATAAAAAATTTTTTTGAACGGGGAGAGTCTAATAGAAGGGCTCTCCCTTGACTTTTTGAAACCTTAATATGGAGGATATAGCCATGGCTATTCAAGTAGGTATTGTCGGATTGGGAATGATGGGAAAGATGCACTTTGAGGCATATAACAAACTAAAAGGTATAAAAGTGGTGGCGGTGTGTGATATAGATGAGAAAAAAAGGAGAGGGAACATAGGACCTTTTGGGAAACTTGACCTGAGCAAAGTAAAGGTTTATTCGAGAACAGAAGAAATTCTAAATGACCCGCATATAGATGTTCTTGATATTACCTTGCCCACACCAGCCCATGCCCCCACTACCATACAGGCATTCCAAACAGGAAAGCATGTTATCTGTGAAAAGCCTATGGCTCGAACTTCTGCTGATGCAATGGAAATGATAAAGGCAGCAAAGAAATATAAGAGGCATTTATTCATTGCCCATTGCATTCGATTCTGGCCATCCTATATCACCGCAAAGGAACTGGTAGAAACAGGTAGATACGGGAAAGTTCTTACTGCAAAGTTTAGTCGAATTAGTCCTTTACCCAATTGGAGTTGGCAAAATTGGCTACAATCCACACAATCGGGTCGGTGTGCCCTTGATTTGCATGTCCACGATGCAGATTTTGTTCGCTACCTGTTTGGCAAGCCTAAAACTGTGCAAAGCCTCGGTATGAACCTTACCCCCAACGGTGTAGACCATATTATAACAAGTTATAATTATCCCGACCGCCAATGGGTGATTGCAGAAGGAGCATGGGAATACAGTAACACCTATCCATTCTCAATGTCCTTTACTATTGCTATGGAACAGGGAACTTTAGAAATGTCTCGTGACCTTGCCTTGACTTTCTATCCTAATCGTGGTAAACCCAAATCAATAAAAGTCCTTAAAGGAGATGGATACGAAGGAGAATTGCGACACTTCTTAGAATGCCTTCAAAAAAACCGCGATTCCGATGTTATCCCCCCCGAAGAAGCATACAAAACCCTACTGCTTATCGAAGCAGAATTAGAATCTATAAAGACACAAAAACCTATCTCTGTTCGCGGATAAAGTTTGAAAAAATATATCAAGTTCTTTATCGTTCATTAAAACACCAAAAGATAATTTCCATGTCTTTTAACAGAGAGTAGTAATAAGTTATACGACTTATAAGTCGTATTAGACATATACGACCTATAGGACTTATTCTTTTATGCACTCACTTTATTTCCGTTAATACTCTGTTAAAACGGGAGTAGGTCTATGGGTCTGACTCTCCCCCAGACCCTCTCCATCTGGAATGATTCAGCATACATTACACCTGATTGGAGTCCTCTGAATTTTGCCATAGTTTCTATCATCTGAAATGGGTCTGTAAGATGATGCCCTTCGAGCCATTTGTACTGGCTTTCATGGCAGAGAAACATTGCCTTTTTGGTCTCAAAATGGTCTGTTATATCAATGTAAAATTCAGGTTGAGATTTGAGCCCGAGTAAAGTATCCATGTAATAAATAGGTGTAATTTTTTCATAAGCCTGGTATTTTGTCTGAAAATAGGGTAATGTCGCCGCAAAGGCAGATTCAAACACAAGTTGTGATGTGATGACATGGTCAGGCATATAATCTTGAGGACTATGAGTGATAATAAGGTCAGGTTGGGCAGCACGGATAATATCTGCCACTTTTGCTCTCATTTCTTGCGTTAAATGAACGCCTAAATCTGCACAAATAGGACCCAAAACTTCTGCTTGAATTATCTTAGCCGATGCTCTCGCCTCCTTATCCCGTATTTCAGCCAATTGCTCTTGGGAAATGTCCTTTCCCCCCATATTCCCGTTACACAAATGAGCCATAAATACCTTATGCCCCTTTTCCGAATATTTCGCTAATGTCCCTCCACATAAAATTTCAAGGTCGTCTGGATGTGCACCGATTGCAAGAATGTTCATTTTTATTCCTTTTTAATTACACTCTGGAGTTAGAGGGCCGGCTAGTTCTTTTAGGAAAAATAGATTGCCAGGTAAAGTTGGCATAAAGCTACTGGGAACCCACATATTGGGTCCATATCTTAATGTTACCCATAAACTCATTCCTTGCCACATCATTCCTCTACCCAACGAACCGTCGGCACCACCTATGATACTGTCCGCCTTTAAAAATATTCCCGGTCCAATTGTATTTGCAAAACATGGAACAAGAGTTGTTCTACTCTTAAAACTGGTAATAGCATTTTGTTCAATGGTCAATGGATGCAACTTTGCACCAAGCCGATATCCTTGTTGCTTCCATTCTTCTACCGACTTAAACTCTTCTGCGAAATGAGGCTCCCAAAAAGCGATGTGAAATACCCTTCCTATCCCAAATATGAGAATAAGTTTGGCACCTTGCTCTTGTAGTTCACCAATTTGTTCAGGGTATTGGGGTAATAATTTTTTTGTTGCGAAAAATCGTTGCTTTTCAGGGACAGTTAATTTTCCGAGAGGACCATAGAAGGCATCTTCCATTGCGTTCTGGAAGGACCCCGGAGCCTTTGGTGGCAAAGTATTACCATCCTTATCACTCCATTCATCCATATTAAAACCCCAAACATGCTTACAATCCATACCCCATTCTTTAAGGAAATAAACAGCCCATTTATACATTCCCATCGGTCCAACGGGCAAGATTAGAATAACCTTTTTCCCTTCTTCCTTTCCAGAACATATTTCACAGGCGATTCTATGACCAATATACACATTAAACTCTTCCAATGTTTCACAGGGAACAGGTTCGAATCTCTTGTGCCACCAACTTTGTCTTTCCAGAACTTTGCTGGAAGGATTAGAACAACATTTCTCAATCTTTTTGAGGTCCCATCCTCTTGGGAAAAAATTTTCGAGAAGAGAACCTTTAATCGTATTTAAGAGATTCATAATGTCTCCTTTCCTTAAAACAATGTTGATTTGCCTGACAAGCATATTATTTTTATAAAGTATAATACTGCTTAACTTGATTGTCAAATCCCGTTTAAAAGATTATCATATCCACTATAATTTTCAAGAAGTTAGGGATTAATTGTTTTACCTTCTTGAGTTTTTTTGCATTGTTCTATGAGTGTTTTTATGGCGGGTTCACGAGAAGGTAAGAGCCCTGCTTTTAAGACTGCTTCTGCATAATAGACGGCTTTTTTGCAATCTCCTTGTTTCTTGTATAAGAAGGCTAACTCGGATGATGATTTGCTACCGGGCAGAACTTTATGACCTTTTGACCATGTTTCTTCTGCTTCTGCCATGCGGTTCATTGCTCCATACACTTTTCCTAAATAATACTGGGCATTTGCAAGTTCTTCCCGGTTCCGGGTCTTTTCCGTCCATTGTTGGGCAAACGGTAATGCTTCCTCAGGCTTTTGAATCTGTAATAGAGAATCAACCAGAAACTCAAAAGCAGATATTTGTGGAAATTCTTTTGATTGAACAGCTTCCTTTAAATATTCAGCGGCTTTTACATAATCACGGTCTTCCCAGTGTAAGTAGCCAAGGCGATAAAATACATGAGTGCGATTAAATTCACCAGTAAACCTCGAACGCGTTGCAATTTCGTAAATTCGCTTTGCGTCTTCGGTGTTTTTGTTCTGTTCTAGTGCTTCTGCAAACTTCATCAAGTTCTCACCCACATTGTTGTCTAATCTTTGCACGATATTTGGTCCAAATCTTAGATAAAAGCCCGATACAATTAATACCGCAACCAATACGACCAGAGCCAGAAAAAGGGTCTGCTTGAAGAGTGCGGGCAACTGTAAAATATTAGTAAGCCTATATTCATCTGGATTTATTATCTTAGCATTTTGTTTTGTATCCATAAATCAAATTCCCATTCTTAATTTGTTTTTGTATAAGGCGACAACAATGTCTCCAACTCTTTTATTATGTTTGAATTGGAAGGTAAGGATTGCTTCAATGATTGAAACTCAAATTTTGCTTCAGGTATTTTTTTGAGTTGAATCAATGTCTGAATAAACAAGGAACGGGACTGAATATTGCCCGGCTCGATTTCAAGTGCCTGTTGTAATTTCTTTTCTGCCTCACTGTATTGTCTCCTATTATAGAGGGTTTCTGCCCAGGAATATAATACCCTTAACTGAGTATTTCTATCAGAAACCTTGCTTGCATCAGGGTAACAGGCTAAAGCACGGTCATAAAAACGGAGTTTTTGGTAAATTGTAGCTAGATTAACAAAAAGTTCTGCTTTATATTCACTTTCTGTTTTGATATTGACATCAAAAGCAACTTCAGCAATCCAGACATATCTTAAGACAAGAGTCTTATAAGGAACTTTTTGTTTTTCACTTTGTTCTAACTCTGAAATTACTTCTCGAGATATATCAAGCCAGTTGATTTTTTCCACCGGGTAATTCAATTTTTTAATAAGATTGGGTATATCAGGAGTCTCTTTCAAGGATTTTACCAGCGTTTGGAGTTGGCTTAATCTTTTTTCACGAGGCACAGTCTGGATAGCTGCTCCCCAGGTTGATAAATCGTCCGGGTTTAATTTTAAGGTTTCCAAAATAATCTCGGACGCCTTTTTTATATCATTTGTTTTTCTTAATCTTTCTTGATAAATCATTAAAGCCAGTTGTGAAAGTGTTGGAGCCATCGTTTTTGCATCTTTCTTGAATTTAGCGTAATTCTTTTCAAGAAAAGGTAGGTAATTATCTGGATAGTTTTTTTGCTTCATCACTTGTGCATAGCGTGACCATAGTTCTATATTACTCGGTTCCATAGCAAGTGCACGTTCTACTACCTTTGCGCAACCATCATAGTCTTTAAGGTATAAATGTGCTTGAATTAATATTTGAAGCAAAGATTGGCTTTCTTTCAACCCATTTTCCAACGCTTTATTTCCATAATCAATAATACCTTCCATAAGTTTTTGCTTTTGTTCGTTAGTCAATTTAAGATATTGAGACTTAAAAAATAATGTTCGTGCCATACCTTCATAAATATCGGGATATGTCTCACAATATTTCATTGCGGTTGTTAGCGATTTTTCCGCTTCATCCAATATAGTTTCTACTGGCATAGGTAGCGGTTTTCTTTCTAATTGAGCACGATAAACCCAATTCAAACAACACTGAGCACGGGTAGTCCATAGTTCTGGATTATACGAATCATATTTAAGTGCCCTGTCAAAATATTCCAGGGCAGGCTGAAATTCATTGCGAGTCATGTAAATTCGTCCTGCTACCTCCGGAAAACGAGGTTCAAAATATTTAATCGAATTCGCCTTTTCTGCATGTTCTATTGCTTTATCAAGGACTTGTTCACGAAGGTTTTCTTTTTGTTGGTTGGCAAACATTTGAGCCCAATAACTACCTCCCCGTGCTTTTTGTAGCAACATTTCTCCATAATACAGACGGGATTGCTGAATCATCAATATAAGGAAAACAACAAAAACAATTACAGATAATAATTTCGACTTTTTGCCTGTTAAAGTAATGTCATTAACATGCACCTGAGATAATCCCAAATAAAGGAAGAATAACATACTCGAAACAGGAACTCGCATGTTAAATCCAAAACAGGCATCCATAGCAAATGCAAGAAATACTGAGGCGATACTGGTTCCTAAAATTTGATCTGAGAAAGATTTGCTTTGTTTGACAAGATACATACCCCCAATAAGGCCGAGTAAAATCATCCCAAAATAAAAAAGACCACCGGGAATACCTGCATCTGTCATGGCTTCCAATGGGTCACAGTGAACATGAAAATTTCTCTTCTTCGCTAATGTGAACCATACCTTTTCATAATTAGTCCAGTAAGGGATATTGTCAAAACGATAATTTCCAGGACCATAACCTAACAAAGGTTTATCCTTAATCATTTCTACCGCACCAAGGTATCCATTAAGACGCAGATTTACAGAATTATCCACAGGCAAGGAACCTTGAGGGTATCCTTTCGCAAGTAAGGCAAACAAAATAACAATTTGTATTGCGGCAAAAAGGACCAGAATCCCTCCTAACGATAGTATCCACCTTATTTCCCATTTTCTTCCTAAAAATATATAGAAAACAAAAAACAATATAGCAAGAGATAAAGCGATTCGAGCACTTCGCATTCGCGTAAGGTATAAGTGAGTAAAGGTTAGTAAGAAGCATATAACAAACAAAGCAAGTTTTAATATTGTTAACTTGAAGTTTTTTCTATTCTCTTCCGTTAAGGATTTCCTTGTCTCATAGACCAGTGTGACTATCCCTCCTATTCCAGTAATAACTGCAAATAAAAGGGCATGTCCAGCAAAATTGGGATTGGCATACGAAGATGGCAATCCACGATATTCTTCTACACTTCTTGTAGCCCATGGAAAGGGGTCTATCCCCCACTGCTGAAAAAATCCATAAACACTGGACAAGGCAGTGGCAACCATGACCCATCCCAGAACCCACCATGTCTCTTTTAAATTTACGACAAAAGTATTAACAAATAACGCTAAAAAACAAAGCATGAGCCATATTGAAAATTCACTGATTGCAAAGCCTTTGTTTCTTGCAAAAATAGTCGCTAAAAACATAAACAAAAGAAAGCCTCCCAACATGAAAGTAAGCGACTTTTTAAATTTCAGGTTTATACCACCAAGCCATGTCATTAACAGACTCAATGCAGAAAAGATAAAAACAAAAATACTAATGAGTAAATTTTTAATAGGTGCAGCAGGGTCACCCGTAAATGGGCTCAAAGCCAAAACTACCGTCAGCATACATAAAGGGATAATTAAATATACAGCAATTTTACGAAATATTGAAGATTCAAATGTATTGACTGTTACACTTGCTACCACTTCTTTTTGAGTATTTTTTTCTCGATTTTTTCTACCCATTGTTGAATGATTCCTTTCGAGTAACTAATTTCTTCACCATTAAAAGAAATCCAATAGCCACTTTTTATTAGAGAATTTTCTAAAGAATTTTTTTTCAAAACAATAGTAGGATTAGATAAAACTTCAGAAAACCTTTCCGAATACCATCCTTGCATTGGACTACGGCAGCCACATATTGTTTCTATTTCTTCATCTTCGATAGGGACAATTTGCAGTTTTATTTTATCACAGTATAGAAAAACAAATGAATTGTTAATTTTTACTTCAAAGGAAGGATGAAAATGGATTAAGTTGTAAATAGGCTTTTTTTTAGATGATTTTACCCAATCCCAGCAGAGAATTCCTTGAGCAGGAAGAATATAAAATATGCGTAGATGCTCTGACCCTGTAAAATAATGATACTTACCTGCAAACAACTGTCCATCTTCAAACCGTTCCCACAATACAACCTCTGTTTTGCCCCTCCGTGCAACACGAAAAGTGCCCCAGTATTCTAATTGTTCCTCTCCTTCTATGTATATACTGTTATGTGCACAAGTGCTACGCTGAAACTGGCGAAACTCACTGCCAGCATATCCATGAATTCCTGAATCTACAATAACCCTTCTACCATCTATTAATAATTCATAACTCAATTGGTCGCAGTGCGCATGAGCTAACTGATATGGAGGGCCCGCTTCTCCTGCCCTTATAACTACTTCAAAAGGAGGGGTATCATGTAAGTTTTTGAATAAATAATAACCTGATTGTGGAAATGATAAAGATTTTTCATAAGGTGTTTGTTCATTTAGAGCGATATACTTTGTAGCCACTTGAAGAATTTCCGTTGCAGGTGGGAAATGTCCATGCACCGAGTCCCCGAACAGAGGTATATCTCCGTCAGTCAAAGTTAAATGCTTCAGAAAGTGAACCATTTTTTTTACAGCAGCAATCAAAAATTCAGGCACTTGGTCAAGAATCGCTACAACAGGTAATAAATCCAGAAGCACATGCAGATGATACATTGGGCAACGCTCATAATGTCCACCATCATCAAGGATTTGCTCATTCAATTCTTTCTCTAATTTTTTTAATAACTCAGGTAAATATTCTGGAAAGAGTAAGGCAGAACTGATAATAAGCCCACATAAGTTTTGTATCACATGATTTGCTCTTAAATGATATTCGATAGATTTGTATAGCCACTTCGTTTGCACTGTTAATGAATCTAAAATCTCCTTATCATCCCATTGCCACAAGTGCATTGCCAAAATCCAGTAGCGAATACGATAAGATGTAGGATATGGCTCCCAGGAGACAGCCATCCCTGTTGGATGTTTCTGAATCCATTCACGAACACAGTTTTTCGCAAAATCTGAATAACGGCTATCTGGATGTTGTAAGTAAGCCAGACAAAGGTCCCATAAAAAGTCAAAACTATGCAATCCATACCTCGCCAGAGGAGATAGATTTGTCATTTTCTTTTGAAACAAATCTTCTAATTTGGCTTGTTCTCCTGCATATTCAATACACCCTGCAAGTATAGCGTTTGCCCGAGATGTTAGGTCTTCTTGAACTGTTGCCCAATTCTGAGCATATTTTAAGTAGGCATTTAGCCTTTCTGTATCTGTTTTCAATTGAGGCAATCTCCCTTCCCCAAGCCATAGACTTATGGGTAGGTGTTTCCTCAAACGATAATATACATACCAACCTAATTGCTCAGGCTTGTAATACCAAACTGTGCGAATTACTTTTGTTAATGGCGAAATCTTCACATAAATTTCCCTGAATGGTTATTACTAAACTTATTGTTTGTCTATATTATAAATGCTTTTCAATCAACAAATGAGTTTCTCAGCCTAAAAAAATTCTTCATTTTCCTAAATAACGGTTATTTGTTTATAATACCCCATCGGTTTTGGTATCGTGATGTCTTAATGAAAGTTAAGTTAAATCTTTAATAGATGGTGTTTTGTTTTAATGAAAGTCTTGATAATTATAGGAACTCGACCTGAAGCAATAAAAATGGCACCAGTAGTCCTTGCACTTCAGGAGGCTTCTGAAAAGGTGCAACCTATTGTTTGTCTTACTGCCCAGCATCGTGAATTGCTTGACCAGGTAATTCGTTCATTTAATTTGCCCGTAAGTTATGATTTAAATATTATGACCCCGGGTCAGACATTGCCAGAGATTACCTCGCGCATTTTAGAAAAACTATCCGAAGTATTGACAAATACAAAGCCAGATGTAGTCCTGGTTCATGGTGATACAACTACTACCTTATCATCGGCATTGGCGAGTTATTATCAGAAGATTCCTATTGGACATGTAGAAGCAGGATTGCGAACTTATGACAAGTATCATCCTTTTCCTGAAGAAGTTAATCGTAGGCTGGTGGACGCGATGGGCGATTTTCTCTATGCACCAACCGAGCAGGCTAAAAAAAACTTGCTTTCTGAGCATATAGATGAACATAAAATTATCGTAACAGGAAATACAGGAATTGATGCACTTTTGTATATTGCAGAAAAACCATATCAGTTCCAGGACGAGTTATTATCGCGATTGGGTAAAGATCGGCGATTAATTGTTCTAACCGCACATCGTAGAGAAAGTTTTGGTCAACCTATGGATGAGATTTTCCATGCCGTTTCAGATTTAGTGGATAAAAATGAGGATATAGAGGTATTGTTTCCTGTCCATCCCAATCCCAATGTTATGGCTTCTGTAAAAAAGTTCCTTGACCAAAAAGAGCGGGTTCATCTTATACCTCCATTAGAATATGTCCCATTTGTTCACATATTAAAAAAATGTTATTTGATACTTACCGATTCAGGAGGTATACAAGAAGAATCTCCATCATTAGGCAAACCTGTGCTTGTTTTAAGAGATGTTACAGAGCGACCTGAAGCCGTGCAGGCAGGAACAGCCTTACTGGTCGGTCCGCATTATGACCGAATTGTTAAGTCTGTCCAGAAATTGCTTGATGACAAAGAGATGTATCAAAACATGGCAAATAAGATAAATCCTTATGGTGATGGAAAAGCAGGAAAACGAATTGCCCAGCATTTAATTACTCAATTTTCAAACAAGGAGTTGTAGATGGAAACAATTTGTGTTCTCGGTTTAGGTTATATTGGTTTACCCACAGCAAGTATGCTTTCTACCAGTGGCTATCAAGTAATAGGTGTTGACATTTCAGAACGCATTGTTGAAATAATTAACCGTGGCGAAATTCATATTGAAGAACCCGGTTTACAAACAATGGTGCAAGCAGGTATTGCTTCAGGCAGACTTCGTGCACAGATAGAACCTACTTATGCAGATACCTTCATTATTGCTGTTCCAACACCTATCACAGAAGAGAAACGGGCAGATATGGCTTTTGTCAAATCTGCTGCGATGAGTATTGTCCCCTACCTCAAAAAGGGAAATCTGGTCATTCTCGAATCCACATCACCTCCCGGAACATGCAAAAATTTACTTGTTCCTATTCTTGAAAAATCAGGATTGAAGGTGGGAACAGAACTACATGTAGCACATTGTCCTGAACGCGTTCTGCCGGGCAAAATTTTACACGAACTTATACATAACGACAGGGTTATTGGTGGAATTACTCCCCAATGTGCAGAAAAAGCAAAGAAGATATATTCCTCTTTCGTGGAGGGGAAAATTTTACTTACCGATGCGACAACCGCGGAAATGGTGAAGTTAATAGAAAATACTTATCGCGATGTAAACATTGCCCTTGCCAATGAATCGGCAATTTTGTGTGAACAGTTAGGTATCAGTTATTGGGAGGTAGCAGAGTTAGCCAATCGTCATCCCCGGGTTCATTTGCATAGTGCAGGACCCGGCGTAGGTGGACATTGTATATCCGTTGACCCATGGTTCCTTGTGGAAGAATTTCCAGACGAGGCAAAGATTATCCGCATGGCTCGGGAACGGAATGATAGTATGCCCGCATTTATTGTGCAAAAGATTGAGCGATTAGTGGAGGGCATTGAAAAGCCCAGAATTGCGCTGTTAGGTTTAGCATACAAAGGAAATGTGGACGACATACGCGAAAGCCCATCTCTCCATGTGTATAGTCTACTTCAACTCAAAGGTTACAATATCACTGTTTGCGACCCGCATGTGCAACATTCTCCAATCTCTTTGTTATCGTTAGAAGATGCACTGGAAAACGCAGATTGTATGGTTATACTCACTGCCCATGATGAGTTCAAGAGTATAGATATTGATAAAGCCCAAAACCTTATGCGAAATAAAATAGTGCTGGACACACATAACTTACTAAATCGTTCTGAATGGACAAGCCGAGGTTTCTCTGTGATAACATTAGGAGTAGGCAACCAAATTTAGTGGAGACAAAACCATGAGCAAGCAATGGGGTGGTAGGTTTCAAGAAAAAACAGACCCAACGGTGGAATCATTTACGGCTTCAGTGCATTATGATTTCCGATTAGCCTTGTTTGATATTCAGGCAAGCATTGCCCATACAAAAATGTTAGGGAAACAAGGAATCATTTCTGCTAAAGATGCCCAAAAAATTGTTCGTGGATTGATGGGTATTCTAAAAGAAATAGAACTCGGAAAATTTACATGGAATCCTGCTTTAGAAGATGTGCATACCAATATTGAACATGCCCTTATCGAAAAAATTGGGGAGTGCGGTAAAAAACTTCACACGGCAAGGAGTCGAAATGACCAGATTGCCACAGACATACGATTATGGACGCGGGCACAGATAGATACTATTGTAGATTTGATAAACCAATTCCAGAAAGCCCTGATACAATTTGCAGAAACGAATCTCGATGTGATTATACCCGGCTTTACACATTTACAACCTGCCCAGCCCGTCTTGCTTGCACATCATTACTTAGCCTATTTTGAAATGTTTCAACGCGATAAGAACCGTTTCAGAGAACTACGCCCACGCGTGAATACCCTTCCCTTAGGTGCAGCCGCTTTAGCAGGAACACCCCATCCCATTGACCCTCAATTCGTAGCCAAAGAACTTGGATTTGAGCAATTATGTGCAAACAGCATGGACGCTGTTTCTGACCGCGACTTCCTTATTGAATTTTGTAGCCATTGTGCCCTACTTATGATGCACCTGTCCCGTTGGTGTGAAGAACTAATTATCTGGTCAAATCCGTTATTTGGTTTTATCGAGATTGGTGATGCCTTTACCACAGGTTCAAGTATCATGCCCCAAAAGAAAAATCCCGATGTGGCTGAACTTGTCCGTGGGAAAACAGGCAGGGTCTATGGCAATCTCTTTTCGTTGCTTACCCTTATGAAAAGTTTGCCTCTTACCTACAATCGTGATTTGCAGGAGGATAAACAATCTGCCTTTGATACAGCAGATACTGTAGAAACTTCTCTAACCGTTTGTATAAAAATGGTAGATTCTATAAATGTCCGGAAAGAAAACATTCAAAGAGCCCTCGACCTGGGATATATGGAAGCCACAGACCTCGCAGATTATCTGGTGGAACGAGGAGTAAGTTTCCGCGATGCACATTCCGTTGTAGGGAAAATAGTTCTTTATGCAATCAAAACACAAAAATCTTTGCAAGAACTACAATTAGACGAATACAAGGTATTTTCGCCTTTGTTCAACGACGATGTTTATCTAATCCTTCAACACAAAAACATTGTCCAACGCCGAAATTCACCCGGAGGCACCAGTTCTCTCCAGGTCAAAAACGCCTTGAAAAAGGCAAAAAAACAACTACTCTAATCTCTCCGTAATAAAATTATTTTTTAATAGGTGAAGATATTATAATTATTCTGATTTCTTCTATCCAACATCTGTTTTATATATTGTATAAGTCGTATAAGTCATATAGCGATTAGAGGAAAGGGAAATGACAGTTGGTGATTGAGTAGAATATGAAATTAGCATTGTGTTCAATCCATTAGAAATTATATTGAAGTAACAAGATTATAGGGGATAGGCAAATGCGTGTGGTTATGAGCGATGTGGAGTGGTATTACGGGAGATATGTTCTTGCGGGGATAATTGTGCTGGTTGGGGTATGTGGTGGGATGGGTATTTACTACTACGAATCGGAGGATACAAGTACAGGACAGGCAAGCCATCAGGAGAATAGTAGCGATACATCCCAAGAAGTGAGCCATTTTTCTACTCCGTTACCGACAATTACACCAGCAAAAGAGACAGAACAGACAAGCGAGGTTATCCACAAAGATTCATCGCCGTCTTTATCTGATACCGAGAAGGCGATAAATTCTCCTCAGGAGGGAGAAAGTCCCCGTGTAATTGGGGTAGGCATTCAAGGAGCCGTTCAGAAGCCGGGGTTGTATTGGGTGGTAGAAGGGACGCGTTTGCAGGAACTTATAGACATAGCGGGAGGGGCTCGGGATAGTGCGGAACTTCGGTATTTGAACATTGCGGCGTTATTGTTTGATGGGACGACCGTAGTTATTCCTGAGCGACAGAAGGTAGAGTTTGATGGGCAACGACTTTCTGCCCGGGGACTGTCTCATCCCAGAGGTTCGGTTATATCCGAGGGGGGTTATTACGACGACATTTCTGGTGGTACTCCTTCGAGGGGTCTGGACAAAGAGATGCCGAGTTCGGTTTCTTCCCCACTGTCAAAAGAGCAGTCCAGTGCAGAGGGTCTGATAGATATTAACCATGCGAGCCAGGAGGAATTAGAGAGTTTACCGGGGATAGGACCTGTATTAGCGAGGGCGATGATTTCCTATCGTGAGAATCAGCCTTTTCAGCGAGCAGAGGATTTATTACAGGTTCCGGGAATAGGACCGAAGCGTTTTGAAAAGATTCGCCCCTTTATTACCGTTTCTCCATAACAGAAAAAATAGGACTTATAGAATCTATAAGACATACTGTCATTTTTTGATTTGATAATAAATCTGTGGGGGGAATATAGTAAAAATTGTGTAAGAATTGAATGATATATGATATATGATATACAACTATCACAATTGCCATAACTTGTTATGGAGATATGAATATGGCTCTCTTGCGTGAAAAGATATGGGAGCAGTTGGTGTCGGATGAATTTGATTTGATTGTAATTGGTGGAGGGATTGTTGGTGCCTGTGTTGCTCGGGATGCTACTTTAAGAGGACTGAAAGTGGCTTTACTGGAACGGAAAGATTTTGCAAGTGCTACCAGTGGTGCCTCCTCAAAACTTATCCACGGTGGACTTCGCTATCTAATAAATCTGGAGATTGGTCTGGTTCGTGAATCTTTAAAGGAGCGGAGGATTTGGTCTCAAATTGCACCTCATTTAGTCCGTTCTTTACCGTTTATTCTTCCTATTCGCAGTAGCAAGAAATTTCAGGAGCGGCTTTTGTATTCATTAGGTTTGAAAGTCTATGACTGGCTTTCTTATGACCGCAACAAATTGGCTGACCCGGACAAATTTATCCCGCGTTATAAGCATGTATCGCGTGATAATATCCTATCTGAGGAGCCACGATTGGCTGATATGGATTTCAGCGAGGCATTGCTCTTTCATGATTATCAGATGTTTTCTCCGGAGCGTTTGGCATGGGCGTGCCTGAAACAGAGTATTGTCCAGGGTGCCGTTGTTCTTAATTACGCAGAAGTAGTGGGATTCCTGCGGGGGGGAAACCGTATTACAGGTGTGAAGGTTGTAGACTGTGAAGATGGCAAAGAGGCACAGGTAAAAGGGAAAGTTGTTGTCAATGCCACAGGACCCTGGGCTGACCGACTTATTGCTTTAGCCACAGAAAAGGAACCTGACCGCAAGATTATTCGTTCAAAAGGTATCCATGTTTTAACGAAACCTCTAACAAGTAAGTATGCTATTGCTATACCGGGCAAAGGGACACATTTTTTTGTGTTGCCATGGCAGGGTTATACCTTATTAGGCACAACGGATACGGTGTATCAAGGAGACCCGGACAATGTCCATGTTAGCGAACGGGAATTGGTAGAATTTTTATCTACAATTAATCGAGGACTTTCAGGAGCAAATCTGAGGCGTGGTGATGTTCTGTTTTTCTATGCAGGATTACGGCCCATTGTTGAGAAAGACCCACAGGAAACGGAGGAGGAGTTTAATTCTTATAATGCAAGCAGAGCCGCAGAGGTTTTCGACCATGAACAGGACTTGTGTAGTGGGCTTATAACAGCCGTAGGCGGGAAATGGACGACTTCACGACACTTAGCAGAACGCGTGGTCAACAAGGTGTTTGAAAAGTTAAAAGCAACACCTCCTACTTGTAGAACTGAACAGACACCTGTATACGGTGCTGATTTTAGAGCGTTCCAGGAGTTTTTGGAAGAAGCCAAAAAACAATATTCGGATTTTCCGCCTGAAATTGTAGAGAACCTTGCACATAGTTACGGAACAGAAATGCACAGGGTAATTGAATTAGCACGCACCGACCCCGAATTAGCCCAACCCTTGTCGGACACCCGGCATGAGATTGGGGCACAGGTTGTGTACGCTCTGCGTGATGAAATGGCACGGCATTTAAACGATGTGTTATTCCGTAGAACCAATATGGGAAATCTAGGCGACCCGGGTGAACAGGTACTTCGCAAAACATTGAATTTAGTAACACACGAGCTTGCATGGCAGGAAGAGACATGTAAACAGGAAGCCAATAAAGCACGTGTTCACTTTGTTTCATGGGCTCGCACCTTTGTTATTGTCAATCCGCGGGCGTGGGGCAACAGGACAGGCAAAATCTGGCCGGATATTGAGAAAAAACTTCATCATGCAATTGGTCCCGTCAAGATTGCATTTACAGAGAGACCCGGTCATGGCACTATCCTTGCCCGAAACGCATTAATGGAAGGGTATGAACAAATTATTGCTACTGGTGGTGACGGCACAATCAACGAAGTAGTAAATGGTTTCTTCAAGGATGATAAATTAATAAATCCTGAATCCGTATTTGCAATAGTCAGCACAGGCACAGGCAGAGATTTTTCACGAACATTAGCATGGCCTTTCGACATTGACCAACAAATTGAATATCTGGCAGAAACTTCCGTATATCCGCTCGACCTGGGTAAAGTAAAGTTTATTAATTTTGATGGCAAAGAAGAGTCACGATATTTTGTGAATATTGCAAGTTTTGGATTGAGTGGAGTTACGGACCATGTGGTCAATAAATACACCCGACTAAAACAATACAGTGGCAAAATGGCATTCTTTCTGGGTATGCTCCAGGCTCTCTTAACTTATCGGAACAAACGAGTCCGTCTGAAAATTGACAATCAATTTGATGAGGTGTTAAATATTAAGATTGCAGCAATATGCAACGGAAAATTTTTTGGAAGCGGGATGCAAATCTCGCCCAACTCAGTAATCAATGATGGCTGGTTCGATGTGGTTATAATTCCTGGCGTTTCGACCTTTGAATTATTGCGGAATGTTAATAGGGTTTATAACGGGACACATCTCACTCATCCTCAAATCAAAGTATTCAAAGCCCAAAAAATTGTTGCCATGCCAGCCCATACAGCAGGAGAGGTTTTGCTTGATATGGATGGTGATGTGCCTGGCTATCTACCTGCATCCTTTGAGATTATGCCCCAGGCTATCTCTGTCCGCATCGCACCAAGAAAAGAGACCGAAACTGAACAGATATGAAGTCTAGTTCCCTACCCCGTAAGCAAATTGAAGATATGACATATAAGACCTATGCAATTCATACAACCTACCGCTCCCTGACACTTATCGGTTTATTATAAATATTCATATAATCTTAAATTACTCTTTCCATATCCTATATTATATATAATATAACGCTATCTAAAATAGATTCAAAAAAAATTATTGTTAGGGATTTTTTTTATGGCGGGTCAATTTAGAGATATTGTCAAAGACCTGATTCAGAATATAGAGAAGGTGATTCTTGATAAAAGTCATGTTGTTCGGGCTGCCTTATCTGCATTTCTATCCGGTGGGCATGTTCTATTGGAAGATGTTCCCGGCGTGGCAAAGACCATGTTAGCGAGGGCATTAGCCATTTCCAGTGGTTGTTCCTACACCCGAATCCAATGCACGCCAGATTTATTGCCAACAGATGTGACAGGTGTTTCTATTTACAACCAGAAGACACAAAATTTTGAATTTCGATATGGACCTGTCTTTAATCAAGTAATAGTTGCCGATGAAATCAATCGTGCAACTCCACGGACCCAATCTGCATTGTTAGAGGCAATGGCAGAGGGACAGGTTTCGGTAGATGGTAAAACTTATATATTGAATCAGCCTTTTATTGTATTTGCAACACAGAATCCTGTGGAGCATGAAGGGACTTTCCCTTTGCCCGAGGCACAATTAGACCGTTTTATGATAAAGTTATCTATGGGCTATCCGGGTATGATGGCAGAATTGGATATGTTAGAACGGCTACGGATGTCTCATCCTATTGAGAGTTTGCAACCTGTAGCCAATCCACAAACAATAGTGCAGATGCAAACAAAAGTTCGTGAAATCTTTGTCCATCCTAAAGTTCGTGAATACATGTTAAGAATAATTGCTCGAACCCGCGACCATGCCCATTTGTTATTAGGTGCAAGTCCGCGTGCTTCGCTTATGCTATTTCGGTGCTCTCAGGGATATGCAGCCGTTCTGGGAAGAGGATATGTCATTCCCGATGATGTTAAAGTTCTTATATCACCGGTATTAGAGCATCGTCTTATTTTAAACCCGGAAAGCCGTTTAAGAAAGGTGACGGTTTCTTCTGTATTGAAAGAAATTATTAATGAAGTGCCTGTGCCTGCTGCGGGTATGGGGCAATGGAAAACAGGATGACAAATATTTTTTACTTTCCTGATATAATTTATGTTAAAATTAATAATAAATAATGGTTTGAATAGAGGTAATGTTCTGGATATTTAAGAAAAAGAAAAAAGATACATCACAAACAGCAATCGCTTCGGATTTTGATGACCCCAATAAAACCGAACTCGAAATCAGGCAAGTGGGTCCCTATGAGATTGTTGCACCGATAGGAAGTGGTGGTATGGGCACGGTATACAAAGCTCTGGACCGTGTCAAAGACCAGACTGTAGCGGTAAAAGTCCTTGACCCTCGATTCGACGAAGACCCCAAGAGACGCAAGCAGGACTTCCTGGGCAGGGAAGTAATGATAGCCGCTTCTTTAAACCATCCCAACATTGTTAAGATGGACAAAAATATTTATGAAGCCGTGGACCGATTAGGTAGAACACGCCGATGTATTGTAATGGAATTTGTTGATGGGTATAACCTTAAAAAACATATCACAGACCGAGATTTAAGTATCCGACAGATGATTGATATTTGTATCAAACTTTGTCAGGGGCTCGATTACTTGCATCAGCACGGAATTGTCCATCGTGATGTAAAACCAGCAAATTTCTTATTTTCCAAAGATGGAAAACAAGTAAAAATTGTGGACTTCGGTTTGTCTAAAACCAGTGCCACCTTTCTCAATTGGTTTACAAAAGAAACAGGTGGAACGAGACTCTACATGTCTCCGGAACAGATATTAAAGAAAAGTTTAGACGCACGTTCCGATATCTTTTCCTTTGGAATCACTATGTATGAACTTTTTTCAGGAAAGCATCCTTGTGAAGCAACTGACCCGAAAATAATAACTAGACAATTAATTGACCCCAGTTATAAATTTGTATCGCCATCAACCCATAATCCGCAAATTCCACCTGCCTTAGACAGGATTATTCTAAAGTCACTTCGGCGGAAAATAGAACACCGGTATCAGTCTATGACAGAATTACTATTAGATTTAACCCGAGAAACCGAATCGAGAATTTAGTATAACTATGCACAAACAATATTTTTCATCAAAGAAACAGGGAGATAATACACTTTTACGAATTTTTATAGGTATAGTGCTACTTCTTATTGTAGTTTACATCGTTTATCGTATTATTTATGGTTCACCCAATCTCATTTCTAAAGAAAAAATAGAGAAATTTCTACCCTCATCCTCTTCTGAGACAAAAGAGAATCCATTGGAACAATTTCAAAAAATGTTGGATGCAGCCCAATTGGATGAACTCCGTTCCAAATTAAAAACTTATGTAGGTAAAGAGACACAGATTGAAAATTTAGCAAAGGCGTATTTGTTGTGGATAGATTTAGAGTTAAAAGTGGAAAAGCCCAACGATGCTTTTTCTGTTGCAGAAGAGGCAAAGAACAAGTGTAGCGGTAGTATTCAATATCCTTATTTGCTATATCGCTATGCACAACTTGCTGAAACATTGGGCAAAAAAGATGTGGCTCGTTCCACTTATCAAGAGATTGTTGACCGTTCCTCTAAAGAGAGTCGTGTTTATGGATATTTAGGACTGGCACGATTGGAGGAGCAAGATAATAATAAAATTAAAGCACGCGACCTTGCCCAGAGTGCCGTTATAGATGCTCCGTGGAATTCGGAAATCTGGAATGAGGCGTTGGACATGTTAGGCAAATTAAATGTAGAACTGATTTTCTCAAATATTCCTACACCAGAAAGTAAAGTCTACACGGTCCAATCGGGAGATACATTAACTATTATCGGGACGAAACTAAATACACCCATAGGGATGCTCTGCCGTGCAAACCAAATTTCCGAAGACGCAAAATTACGACCTAATCAGACTTTGAAAT
The DNA here is from genome assembly GCA_964549105.1 of uncultured Nitrospirales bacterium. GTDB lineage: Bacteria > Hydrogenedentota > Hydrogenedentia > Hydrogenedentales > Hydrogenedentaceae > Hydrogenedens. Next base: position 6,022 of record CAZJTZ010000012.1, on the reverse strand, counting down.
ACACACCGAAAGATTTTAGACTTCTTGTAGAACGGTCAAAGTGCAGAGCCTTTTTAGTGGATGAACAGGGCATTTTCAAACGGTATAAAGTCGGTTTAGGTGAGCCCGGGCATGAAACCACATTAGGCTCCTATAAAGTTGGTAGTAAACAAAAAAATCCAACATGGTTCAAACCCGGTGAAGGTCCCATTCCGCCCGGCGACCCTCGAAATGAGTTAGGGACTCGATGGTTACCATTAGTCCCCTCTGAACCAGGATTGCCGACAGATTTAGGGCTACATGGAACAATTGCCCCGGAAACTATTGGTACCTATTCTTCAAATGGCTGTGTGCGATTCTACCCGGAGGAGGTCGAAGAAATTTATGATTTAATCGTTCGTTCTACACCTGTTATTATCAAAGAAGAGATAAAGTTTGAAGATATTTTCCCCCTGGAGCAGATTAGCGAAGGTTCCAATGACCCAATAGCATCAACTCAACCAACAGAGAACAAAGCATCAAATTAAGACATCAGGAAAGATAATTATGTCCAATGAGGTAAAAAATGTAACTCCCTTAAAAGAACGAATCTATTCCTTTGAGTCCCAATCATTACCTCCCAATCCTACACTTATTCCTATTAATAATGTGACTCTTTATTATAACCTCTGCGATGAGGCACTAAAACAAATTAATCGTTTTGGCGGGGAAGACCTCATCGTTATCAGCGATTCAGAAACCGTTCAGCAACTTTGTGAAATAGATAAACTTTTACCGAATATCAACAAAATGGTCATATTAGGAATGCCTCCTTCGCACTGGGATATTCCCATAGAGACACACAATCCACCTCCTTTCTTCCAGATGTCAGACCGTATATTTATTGTGCTCTCTTCTATAACTGCCATTTCCTTACTTGGAACTATTACAAAAAGTGTAACAACAAATGGTGAAAAAAATTTCGACGGAGGCTGGTCATATCTCCGTTCTTATATTCAGCATCTTTTACACATCTTTGTTCCTTCATTGGAAACGCAATTTGCTTCCTACAAAGAAGATTTAGAAAAAACGATTGAGATTACAACTTGCATCATGTCCATCCAGGCGGAATTGCTTTCTGGACACGAATCTACAATAGAGATGGACAAGAACGAGTTAGCAACCGTATTGGAAATCCTGAAAGCAGTCTCTTCCAAAAAGCGTGCTCATGATGTGCTATATGTTTTTGTAGAGCAAATTTCACGAATTGTTCATTCAGATCGCTGCTCTGTCGTCCGTATCTGGGGACATGAAGACATGGTTCATGTCCTGGCTTCCCATGACGACGCAAACCTCTATGATATAACGGTTCCCCTGAGCAAGTATCCAGAAATACAAAAGGCTCTCTCACTCAGCGACAAGGTAATTATCAATAATGTGAGACAGGACCCCCTTATGCAGTCCTGTTTAGACTCGCTTATCCAGAAAGGTATCCATTCCATTCTGGTTATACCTATCCTCCTTTATGACCCTGAGGTCGGTTCTTTATTGCTTCGGGCTGTTCGTCGTGAATCCGGCTTTACCCTTAAAGAAATCAATTTCTTTGAAATAGCAACCAGTGCCGCTGCAAATGCATTAGAACGGGCACAATTGCTCGAATCTGTCCAGCAGGCAAATAAAACATTAGAGCGGCTGGCTATCACAGATGGTCTTACAGGTCTTTATAACCACCGCTATTTTAGAGAACGATTGGAAGAAGAACTCCTGCGTAGTTTAAGATATAACCTTCCTTTGTCCTGTGCCCTGTTCGATATTGATGACTTCAAAAAATGTAACGACCTCTATGGACATTTGTTTGGAGACGCCGTATTAAAAGAGATTGCAACTCGTATGTTGCAGACTGTCCGCCGAACAGACATCGTGGCAAGATACGGTGGTGAAGAGTTTATTATCATTATGCCTCAAACAACATTAGAAGGCGCCTACGCCCAAGCAGAACGAATACGAAAAGTCATTGAAGAAAAACCGTTTACATATATGGGAAAATCCATCAAAGTGACCATCAGCGGTGGTGTGGCTGAGGTCATACAAAATGAAATATTATCCGTTGAAGATTTACTTCGTATTGCAGACCAATGCCTATACAAGGCAAAAAGTGAAGGAAAGAATCTCGTCATAGCACCTAAACCTATTACTCTATGTGAAAAGTGAGGAAAAGCAAAATGAACCGCAACAAAGCAACTTTGACCTTAATTCTAACCAGCATAGTTCTCTTTGGAATGTTAAGTTCATGTGGAACTTTATTCCATTCTATTGTCCATGTAGCACCCGATTACACCCAGGTGCCGCAGGATGAACTTATAAAAGCCGCTCAATACATTGAACAACAAATAGCAGCAGGCGAACGAGAACCCGATTTATCCAATATAAATGGGATTAATCTGGACACTCCGCAAATCAAACAAGCCGTCCGCACAAGAGCCATCCGCTATGAATTAATCAAAGACCTGTTAGACAAAGGCTTCGTCTACGAACAAAATAACGGACTCGTATCTATCATTAGAAATAGAGATTACAAAAATAAAACTACACGCCCACAGCGTGATAAAAATGCACTCGTAATAATGGGCGAGAATAACGACCGCTGGGCTTTATATGAAGGCATTATCAAAGCCAATAACTACTCCTCTAAATCCCTATCCGCTATTCAGGACACCTTCTACCGTGCCCGATTAGACTGCCTACAACCGGGACACAAATACCAGACACCCGACGGAAAAATCGTCCAGAAATAAAACAACCAACTACCCATACTTTTAACCCACCTAACTTTTCCCATCTATCTCCGCACATCTAACCCCTATCCATCCAAATAATCACAAACAGAGAATAATGCTTTATCCACAGATATAATTATAGTTAAAATTTGAAATATCGAGACTTAACTATTAGAATTAATGATAATTAATTTTAAATTTAAGGAATTCAGATGTCTGAAAGTGACTTTTTCTTATATTTAATTACAATAGGAGCAGGAACAATTGTATTTCCAATTACAATTTTAGGTATTGTGGTTCCCGTAACCTATAACATAATTGCTGGAATTTCAGAAAGGTATAAGTCTGTTGTAATTTCTAACCTATTTTTTGAAGAAAAATTCAATTACTATATACGCTTTTTTTTATTTTTGTGTCTTTTTTTAATAATTTCTTTGTTTGTTTTGATGTTTCTCTTTTATTATTTTCTTTTATCCTGGCTAAAATTTATCATAAGTGCAATTTTACTTGTGATTCTTGTAGGTTCTTTTATCCTTATCTACCAGTTCTTTAAATTGTTTAAAAATTATTCTTTAAATATAGATTATATTTTTGATAAGCTTTTTAATGAAGCAAAAGAAATTACTAATATAAATATAGAAGACAAAGAAAATAAAGAAAAAAATGAAAAAACTATAGAACAAATAAAAAATAGATATATAAAAGCACTCGAAGGTATAGGTGATGTTTTAGTAGTTGAAGTAAAAGAAAAGAGAAATTTTGAAAAAGTAAAAGGTATATTAGATAAGATTAGAGAAGAGATAGTTAAAGATTTGCTTAGCAAGCCAAAATTATTAAAGAAAATTGCTTTTACAGAAAACTATATCGAGGATAATAAAAAAAATATATTTGTAACTGAATTTATTTTACGAAATAAACCTAAAACATACCTCTCCCCTTTATTAGCACCTTTCAATCAAATAGAAAGAACAATAAAAACCGCTTTAGAATCTGGAAACTATGAAATTAGCAAATTCTCTTTATATAATCTTTACTACTTACTGTCAGATTTTTCTGAATCGGAAGATTATGAATTATTTGTGAAAATTATATTGGACCTCAATAATAAAATCATCATAGAAGTCATACAGAAACAAAATACTTTGATAGATAAATCGTTTGAGTGGTATCCAAACATTGTTTTTTGCAAATTCGGAAATTCTTTTAATTTATCTTTTTTAGGGGTATTTAGTGCAAAATTAATTGAATTAATTAGATTTGTAATTTCTGTAGGACAAGAAAATCTTTTTGAGGGTATGGTTGATTCCCTGTTTGGAAGAGAACATGTTTCTGATAGAAGTATCGAAATCTGGGAATACTCTCGGCTATATCAAAGAGAAAGAAAGAAAGTCACAGATTTGTCGAAACAGTTATGTGATTTAATTCCAACTATATATACACAAGATGCTTTAAATGGATGGCTAAAACTTTTTGATGAGTTAAAAAAAATAATAGAGAATAATATTGATGAAAAAACGAAAGAAGAAGCCAAAAAGATTGAAAGAGATATTAAAGAATTTGTTGAATCTAAATATAAATATAACACTCTTCTTGTAATTGCATTTTGGACAGGTGCATATTGTATATCAGGTGCATATTGTATATATAGAACAAGATATGATTTTGTTAAAACAATAATCCATGAGTGTCTTAAACAGTTATCTCCTATTACATACGATAGTATTTCTCAAACAATAAATGAAATTTTAATGACATATAACAATATGGATATTTTTGGTTTCGCAACACTTTTTTCATTTGACGAACCTCAGGCAGAAGAAGGGTTTTACGATAGGTATTTTTTGCTGTTATTAGCACAAGTTCTACAGAAAAGGAAAAAGTATGATATTAAGAATAATATGGAAGAAGATATAGAAAAGATTATTTTAAGGAATTATAAATTACCCCCACTACAAATTCAAGACCTGGATAAAATTAAAGGTAAGATGGAAATATTGACCAAATGCTTAGGAGATGCACAATACATAGACAATTTCAAAAATCTTTGCAAACAAGTAGAAATCAACGATGTTGATGTAGAGATACTTAAAAAGTTAGTAGATAAAATCTACCAAGATGCTGATGAACAAATAGATACATTAAATAAAGAAGGGAAAATAAGTAAATCCAAAGTAGAAGAATTTGCAAATGATGTAATGAAAAGTTTTAATAACAACGCTATGATTAGGAATATATTTAAACATCTAAAATTGTATGAAACATCAGAAAGGGAAAAGGAAAGGGAAAAGGAAAGCGAAACGGAAAAAGAACACACTTACATACCCTATATAAATCGGATTGACGATAAAGCAGCATTTTTTGATGATTGGTATGCTAGTTATCCAAATTGGGGAGAACATTATGGAATTGAAATTGCCACACAGGAAAACAATACAATCATATTAGAAATAATAAAACAATGTAAGCATTCAAAAACATCCGATTTTTTATCTATAATTCCAAATAAAGATTTTGACAATTACATTTTACTGGCTACGCCTAGGGCACTGTGGGAATTAACAGAACAAACAAAAGGTTTTGTTCTTAAACCTTCTATAAAAGAAGAACAAAAAGATAAAGATTGTAAAGAATTAAAAGGATGGTTTATTTTAGATGACAAAAAACTGGAGGTCTTTGGGATACCTGAACTATTTTGGAATAGAGATATGATTCTACTTATAAATAAGTCTACAATTGGAGAGTTTATACAAATTTCTCCAAAAACCGAAGAAAATGGTGAATTTATTAAAGATATATTTGTTATGAACATCAGGTCATTGTCCGAGCATACGGACATAATTGACGAATTGATAAAATCATCACCCGAATGGTTGATAAAGGAAGGTGATACTCCAGAGCAACAGCGGGAATTCTTAATGAAAAAGGTTCAAGTAATTATAAAAGAAAAAGTATATTTCAAGGTGCCGGAGAATTTCGAGGGTTATATAATAAATTTATAAATATAGACCTCTGAAAGTTAAATTAGTTGACATAAAAAAGGGGTAATAACTCTTCACTTATTTTTTTCTAAAAGAATAGGATTTTAATAGACTCTCCCCCTTTGCGGAAGGGGGAGTCTGGGGGTGTCATACTAATATTTGACTCTCCCCCTTTTCAGAAGGGGGAGTCCTTATAGGGGGTGTAACACAGATATTCAGTTTTACTTCCTACTGTGAATGGGTCCTTATAGTGGGTATTCAATTCACTTTGTTAAAAGAAAAAACCCCTCCGTCGCTACGCGACACCTC